>JAJRVM010000037.1 GCA_024277285.1 Planctomycetota bacterium | reverse complement strand
GAAAACTTCACGTTCGACCGACGGAAGACGAAGGGCGAGCTGCTGGTAGCCGACCAGTCGTGCTCCCGACCGGGGCAGGCCCGGTGGAGAGCCTCGTTTCTGTGAACGGTTATTAGGAACTGCTCACGCCGCGGAGCGGCGTGCCACAATAGGGGATGTGAGTTGATGCATATTGCGACAGTCGTGGGAGCGCGGCCGAATTTTATGAAAATGGCGCCGTTGTTGCGCGCGTTGGATGCGCTCGGGGATGTGCAGACGACTTTGATCCATACGGGACAACACTACGATAGCCAATTGTCGGACGTGTTCTTTACCGATCTGGATATGCGGCGGCCCGATGTGCATCTGGAAGTGGGCTCGGGTAAACATGGCCAACAAACGGCACGTGTCCTTGAGAAAATGGAAGAAGTCCTGGAAAAGGGGTCGGGCAACGGCGCTGCGTTCGATCGGCTGATCGTGGTTGGCGATGTGAATTCCACCATGGCCGCCACGCTGGCGGCCGTCAAGCTGGGGATCCCGGTAACGCACGTCGAGGCGGGACTACGCAGCCGCGATCGGACCATGCCCGAAGAAATCAACCGGATCGTTACCGACTCGATCAGCGATATGCTGTTGGTCTCGGAACCGGAAGGACTCGATAACCTGAAACAGGAAGGCCACGATAGCAGCCACGTCCACTTGGTCGGCAACGTGATGATCGATACGCTGCTGTATCAGCTGCCGGCGGCACGAAAACTGGATACGCTGCAACGCCTGGGGCTCACGCCGGGCCAATATGGCATCATTACGTTGCATCGCCCGTCGAATGTCGATCAGCTGGAAACTCTGGCACCGCTGGTCGATGTGCTGATCGATATTTCCCAGCAACTAACACTCGTTTTTCCCGTCCATCCGCGAACCAAAGGGCGGCTCGAAACGTTTGGGCTAATGGGCAAGCTGGAATCGGCCCCGGGGATCGTCCTGCAGGGTCCCTTGGGCTATATGGAGTTTCTGGCGCTCACCTCGCAGTCCAAGGTGATCGTGACCGATTCGGGCGGGCTGCAGGAAGAATCGACTGCGCTGGGGATCCCGTGCCTGACGATGCGCGAAAATACCGAACGGCCGATTACCGTCGAGGTGGGCACCAGTACGCTGATCGGCAGCGATGCGGATAAGTTGCGCCGGTACCTGGAACAGGTGCTCGATGGGACGTACAAACAAGGCTCGTGCCCGGAGTTATGGGATGGCAAGGCGGCCGAGCGGATTGCGGCGTTGGTCAGAGCTGCGGGAAATGGGGACCGCTGATGCCCCGGGCATTGCCCCGTGTAATTCGAAGCCAAATCTTTCGGAAATGACGAATGACGAAATACCCAATGACGAATGAATGACGAATGACGAAAGTGCTAAGATGTACCCCGATAGGAGCTCGCTGTGATAGCGTTTTCGCAGCGGTATTCACGGGGTTTCGACGATTCCTTACGCCGAAGGCGTTATACTCCAAAGCCTAGCGCCACCCTAGTTCGACAACGCCACTTTGCGAGCTCGTTATTACGTAAATGACGAATTACCAATGACTAATGACGACGGAAGCCCGAATGACGAGTGCTTTCCCATCGGATGACCTGCAGCTGCGTCGCGTCGCGACCCTGGGCTCTGGAGTACAACCGCTTCGCGGTAAAGAGCCAGGCCACCGCCATGGGCGAACAAAAGGCGCGGGAAGCAATGCTGCACAGCGTTGCTCGTTCAGGGCGGAAGTTGGACGTTGGTAGGAATTGCTCACGGCACGGAGTGTCGTGCCACACTGCGGTAATTGGACGTTGGTAGGAATTGCTCACGGCACGGAGTGTCGTGCCACACTTTTGAGGAATGTGAAGCGTGCGAACTTTTAATTTGCGATTGATCTTGGCCCTGGCGGGACTGTTCCTGGTGGCGGCGGTCTCGATCCACTTTATCCATGGCTATCAGGTGCGCAAGAACGCAGGTGCCTACCTGCTCATGGCGCGTGACCAAAAGGACAAAGTGCAGAAGATCATCGAGTTGCGACAGGGGACGCAGAGTCAGTTCAAAGATGCGGCCATGCAGGCGATTACGTTCTATAAACGTTATCTTAGCTTACAGCCGAAAGATGATCTGCCGGTACGTATCGAGTACGCCACGTTCCTGGTCGAAGACTTACACGACTATCTCGCTGCGTACGCACAGAACGAACGGATCTTACGCGCGACGATCGATCCGAGCGACAAAGAGCTGTTCGCCAAGCAGCTGAAGATCCGCGAGACGCAGATCGATCTGGCACGCGCGTTTCAGGAGTATAGTGATGGTGTCTACCACATCAACGAACTGTTGAAAGCGCGTCCGAACGACCCGAAACTACTCACCCTGCGCGGTGAATACCAACTGCAGCTGGACGATATTGCCAAAAACCGTGAAGCCGCGCGTAAGTCGCTGCAGTTGGCCATCCAATACGCACCCGACCTATTGCCCGCCTACGCGCGCCTGGCGTCCGTGGAACGCGAGCGGTTCAAGAATCGCGATGCGGCCGAGCAGGTCATCGAGAAGATGGTGGCCGCGAACCCCGACAACCCGCTTGCGTATGTCCTGCGTGCCCAATTCATGTTGGCCGATACCGGCCCGGCCAATCAGGCCGATGTGATCCAAAAGAAACTGCTCAAGGATGCTGTTGCTGACTGTGCCAAAGCGCTTCAGCTGGATCCCAAGAACCTCGACGCTCGGAATATCTTGTCTGTCTGTAACGAGCGTCTTGCCCGGCTGTTGGAATCACCGGATGACCAGGCTGTTTTGTATGCGAAAGCCAAGCAGCAGCTGCTGGAAGTGATCGCCCTGAAGCCCGACGTGTCGAGCCTGTACAACCGCTGGTCCAACCTGGAATTGCTGGCCGGCATTGCGGCGGGCGAAAAACCTGAGTTGCGACTCAACGCGGCCGAGCACGCGATTCGTGAAGGGATCAAGGCGATTGCCGATCCAAAAGGGAATTTCGAGTTGCGTTGGCGTCTGGCTGATCTGTTGATGACCAGCGAGGTTGATCGCGAGGAAGTGAACGCGCTGATCAAGCAACTGGGCACGGAGCAGCCGGACCACAAGTTGGTGATCTATCTGGAGGGTCGCCAGCTGATGACGCAGCAGAAGTGGCTCGACGCGTCGAAGAAATTCGCTCAACTTCGGGGCAACCTACAGGAGTATCCCGATCTGATTGTTCGC
Source organism: Planctomycetota bacterium (assembly GCA_024277285.1). The sequence goes on along the minus strand of JAJRVM010000037.1, from coordinate 8,179 downwards.
TCGGGGATCTTGCTGGGGAAATGTTATGCCCAGCTGGGTGACCTGGATCAGACCCTGCCCATCGCGCAGCAGGCGGTGAAGAACGAGCCGACGAACGTCGAGGCACGCGTGAGTCTTGCCAATGCGTTGGCGGCCGGCGGCCGGCTGACCGGCGCGATCAAGCAGTACGAGGCGATCGTGGCAATGCGTCCAGCGTCGCTTAGTTACCGCAAAACGTATACCGAGCTGCTGCTACGTAATATTTATCGAACGAGTCCGAACAAACGAGATTGGCGTCCCGCGCTGCGTCAGATTGACCTGATCGATCGCAACGCGTCAGGCGACCCATGGGTCCCGGTCATGCGTGCACAGGTGTTGGCCAGTACTGACCGGTTGGCGGAAGCGGAAAAAATCCTTGTGCAAGCGCGGGAAAAGGACCCGAACCAGCAACAGTTCTCAATAACGCTTCTCGAACTGGCGCAGCGACAAGGTGACGCGGCCAAGATCCAGCAACGACTCAGCGAGCTGGAGGAGAAGTTTGGTGATACGGTCGACGTCCGTTTGGTTAAAGCCCGCCTGGCGGCCAGGCAGGGCGGCCAGCAGACGCTCGAAACGTTGGCTGCGCTGGCCAAAGGCGTTGAACAGTTCACGCAAAAAGAACAACTACGTTTCTATTGGAACGTGGCGCAAGTCTGTTTTGCCATCGGAGCGTTCGATCAGGGGCTGCAGTACGGCCAGGAGGCGGCGAAACTGACCCCGCAAAACCTGCGTCTGCGACTGGCCATGCTGGATATTGCGCGCATGGCGAGCAACGTCCCGATCGCCGAAACGTTGGCTCAGGAGATCAAAATAATCGAAGGTGGCAAGGCCGTTTCGCTGTACGCGCAGGCGATGGTCGATGTCACTCGCTACACCGCTGCCGTCGTCGCGGCCACGGCGGTGGACAAGAAGAACGGCGACGCCGAACAGACCGCGACCAATGCCGCGAAGAAGAAGCATGCCGCACTGCTGCTGGAAGCTCAACAGCATCTGGATCAGGCGGCGGAACTGCGCGACGGCTGGGCCGATATTCCCGCGTTGCAGGGGACCATCGCCAGCTATCAAGGTAATCTCAATTCGGCCACCGCCTATTTCCGCCAGGCAATCGATCTGGGCAACCGCGATCCGAACCTGGCCTACCAAGTGGTCCTCGCGTTGGCGCGCAAAGCTCAGCAATCCACTGGATCCGACCGCCGGGATGCACTGATGGCTGCCGATGCGATCGTGCGGAAGCTGGAGGAGCAGCGTTCGAACTTGCCGCTGAACCTGGGCCGACTGGCCAGCAAACTGAGTTTCGATCGTCAGGACTACGGCCGAGCACTCGATCTGGCGCGACCGTTGGCCAGGGCGGGCGAATCACTGGATCAACTGTATGTCGGTATTGTCGCCATGGCGCTGGGGAGCTACGACGAAGCGGAGACGAGTTTGCGCTCGGCGGCGAAGACCGCGCCAGAGAATGACGAAGTGTGGCGAGCGTTAGTGCGGTGCTTGGCGCTGGCCGGTAAGAAGGCGCAAGCGAAAGAAGCGATGGATGAGGCGTTGGCGAAGGTCAAGCCCGAAACACGTGACGCGTTGCATGCCGCCTGCTTGGAATTGCTAGGCGATTTGGACCAGGCCGTGGCCGTGTACCGCGAGGCGATTAAGGCCAAAGACGCCTCCCCTGCCCTGCTGCAAACGGCCGCTCAGTTCTTCCTGAGCGTGCCCATCGCCCCGCCGGGTGCCACCGATGACCAGCAGGGTGTCGACCCCAGCGTGCGTCAAGAGGGGACCGCGATCCTGGCGCGATTCGTCGATGGCGATCTGGCCATCGGGGATCTGCCGCCCGCCACTCGCCAATGGGCTCGATACGACCTGGCACGCGTCCTCGGTGCACAAGGCTATCCCGGATTCTTGCGCGCTATCAAGCTGCTGGACCAGAACCTGGACGAGGATCCTGCGTCGGTCGATGACAAACGCCTGCGCGCTCGGCTGATGTTCATTTATGGCCAACGACGTCAACGGACCGAAGCGATCAATGTGCTGCAGCAATTGGCCGATCAACCGAAAGGACTCGATTTCGAGAGCCGTTTTCTGCTGGCCCAACAGTACCTGGCGCATGGCAACTTCGACAAGTATCGCGAAGAGATGTTTCGGCTGATCAGCCTGGCTGACAAATCGTCACGACTGTCCACTTACATGGCACATTACGTCAATGCGCTGCTGCGATATGGCGACAGAACAATCGCACTGGGGATCGCCAAAACGTTGCAAAAGAAACGACCGAATGAAATCGCATCCGTGCTTGTCCGAGCGAACGCTTTGGCACGCGCGCTGGTTCCCCGAGCCGACGAGGCGTTGCGGATCGTGAAGCAGGCGGTGGATGACCCGCGCGTCGCACCCAAGAAGAAAACGGCCAAAATGCTGCTCGTCGTTCCATCCTTAGAGCAGATTGCGGCGCTATTGGATGCTCGGTTGGCCGAGTTGTCGCGCGCCAAGACGATCAAAACAGATTCGGAGCAGATTGAAACGCTAAGCGAGATACGGGATCGGCTGGTCAAACAGGTGAAGCCTGAATCCGCGCGCATCGCCCGAATCATCAGGAAACAGGTCGACCCGATCGAAACCACCACCGAGGAGTATTTCAACGCGATCGTGGCAGAAGACAAAGCTACGCAATTGATCGCCGTGCCGCATATGCAGCGAGTTGGCAAGCTGCACGAGGCCGTCAAGCTGGTCGAGCAGCATTGGCAATCGGCGGCACCCGCTACGCTGGCCCTCGCGTGTGGTGTGTTGCTCGATTCAGGGCGGCTCGAAACGCTTGAACGCGAATCGATCGAGAGTCTGGTTGTGCAAGCCGTTGAAAAATATGCCGGCACTGACGAAGTGCTGCCGCTACGCAGAACACTGGCCAACTTCTATGTCAAACAGATGCAGTTCGGTGAGGCGATCGAGCAGTATGAGGAAATCATCGCGCGCCGAGAAACGGATGCCGCGGCGCTGAATAACCTGTCGATGCTGATGGCCACCGAGAAGGACGCCGATCTGTCGCAGGCACTGACCTATATCGCCAAGGCCATTCAAATGGTCGGCCCACAGCCGATGTTGCTCGATTCTCAGGCCATGATTCAGTTGGCCGCCGGTAAGACCAAAGAGGCGCTCGCAACGTTGCAACGTGTCGTCGACGAGAAACCGGAAAATGTTACCCCCGAAACCAACCCCACGCAAGCCAAACGTTGGGGTGGGTACTACTTCCATCTAGCCCTGGCGCTGCAAGCCAGCCAGGAGATGGCCAAAGTGAAAGAAGCAATGAACAAATCCAGAGCACTCGGGTTTGGCGAAAGTGACGTGTTCGATCCCGAACTGGAGCGGTATCGACAGATTGCTTCGCAATGACCAATGCTTCGCTTTGCAATGACGAATGACGAAATACTCAAATACCCAATGAATGACGAAATACCCAATGACGAATGGTGGAGCGTTGGGAGTTAGCGTGCGGAACGCTTTCGTGCCGAAGGCACAGCCCTATACGAGCCCAGGGTGAAGACAATGCGAGTCTTGCGAGCATTGGCGCAACCCTGGGGCGTTTTTGCACCCGCCTTAGAAGCCCCAACGGGGCGTCCCTAGCCTTCTTAGGGCCACCCCTTCGGGGTTGAACTGTGATACTCTTCGTAACCCCCAGGGTTACGCGACGTTCGTTCCACTCACGTCGCTTCACCCTGGGCTTGTTTAGGGTTGTCCCTTCGGGACGGGAACAATAGTTAGCCTGCAGATTGCTGGAGAAAGAGCGTCGATGGCGTCGAGCGAGCAGGATGTGATATTGGAGCGACTGATGGAACACGGCGCGCGAGCTCCGCGTGAAGGGCGCCCGTGGCTGGCGCTGGTGGTCATGGTGGTGGTCGGTGCGTGGATGTTCTATCTGACGTTGTATCCGATTGCGGCGTTGAGCGTTTGGGACTTGCAGGATCCGCAACAGGCCTTGTCTTGGACCACCGGCGTGGTCTTTCGATACGCATTGCATGCTTTGGCATTCGTGACGCTCGGTATGGTGCTGCCTGGCATGTTCTTGAGCCCGCGTGAGGCGTCGCCACGTGCCACGAAACACCGCTTGATTCGCTCACTCGGAACGTGGTGCGGGCATGGCTTGTTGGCCGTTACGGTGTTTGTGGTGCTGGTCGCGTTGGCCGTGTGGTTGATCGCGACCGTGGCGGCCAGTGGTGGGTTACAACTGGGATTGGATGCGGGCATCGGCTTGGCGGCGTTGTTGGTGGGTGCGTGGGTCGGGTTCTGGTGGCAACGCAGCCGGCGTGGATTGTTGAAGCAGTTGGTGGTGATGATCGCCGGATTTGCGATCGCGGTTCCCTGGACGCTGCGTGAGGTTATCCAGGACCATCCGTTCGGTTTTGCCGTTGACCGAGTCTCGGTCAAGGACAAACGCGATCTGATGGACGGGTTGCAGCGCGAGAGTGTCACTCAGGAAGGGCACCGCGTGTACCGGATCGCCCAAGACGATCTCAATAAACTGCTTACTTGGTGGATTTCGATCGCATCGATTGACGGCAAGGCCAAAGTTTTCTTGGGCGAAGGAACGAGCGGTCAAAAGCTAATGGCGTCGGTCCGGTTCCCTGCTACGGGCGAACCGGCCACGTACGTGAACATCCTTGCGCGCGGCAACATCGAGATATTGGACGAGCAGCTGGAGATCTCGTTCGACACCTTGGCGATCGGCGGGATTCGGCTGCCGGGATCTGTCGCACGGTGGCTGGGCGAGTTGGCGCAAGAGTGGGTTTCGAGTGACCGGGACAACATGGAGCTGTTGACGGGGATCGTCCGCGCGACGATCAACCGGGACGGAGTGACGGTCGTCGTGTCGGACGACGGCATTCGCACACGGCGCATCGCCAAGGTGTTGCGCCAACTGGGTGCACACCCCGATGTCACTCGGCGCGTGGCCGCTCATTTGACCGCCTTCGCCGAGATCGCGCGCGCGGCGGAACGCAAAACGCCACTCTTTGCACCGATCGTCCGAAACGCATTTCATCGTGCGACCGAAGATTCTTTGTCGGGCAATGCCGTCGAGGCGAATCGTGCGGCGATGGTCGCGTTGGGAATCGCGTTGGGACACCATACGCTGGAGCGAGTCGTTGGTAACTGCTGGGAAGGTGATGCGCGGACGTATGTCTATCGTTTGCCGAGCCACAGTCGCTTGCGCGGCCGCCCCGATTGGGCTCGGCACTTTTGGGTCAGTGCCGCGTTGACGTCGATCGTCGGCAACCGAGCTAGTGACGTGGCCGGGCTGCTCAAAGAAGAGCTCGATTCGGGCGACGGCGGCAGCGGCTTTTCGTTCGCCGACCTGATGGACGATCGGGCTGGCACCGAGTTTGCACGTGCGGCAACACGCGATGAACGTTCCGCCCGCGCCATTCAGGCATGGGTCGGCGACGCCGACAACGACCTTGATCAGCTGATGCCTCCGGCTGCCGATCTGCCCGAAGGATTGTCGGAAGCGGCCATGTTGGAACAGTACGGCGGCTTGAAAGGCAAACGCTATCGTCAGATGATACAGCAAATGGAAAAGCGTCTGCAGCAAGTGCCGTGGCGGTGAGAACGTGTTGTGCATCGTCAATTCGGGCCCGTGATAATGACGAATGACGAAATACCCAATGCTGAGGGAATGACGAATGACGAAATACCCAATGACCGAATGAATGCCGAAGCACGAATGACGAAGGTGTCGGTTGTGATAGGATGTGCGGTGGCGAAGTTGCAGGTATTTGACGGTTGCTTGAGGCGCTGATGAACGCTAATAATCCAGGTTAAGATTAAGATAGCCGTTCACGCGATCTTGACACAGCGAGAAGAAAACCTCGGAATATCGAATATCGAGCAAGGAGTGCAGAAGGAAGAGCGGCCTGTTGTGATGGTGATGGGACAAATTGCCGTTGACAGGTCAACGCGATGTTGTAGCTCACATCCAGGTCGGTATTGGCTTGTTTCCTTTGATATCCTTCGATATCCTGCGGTTCGTTTTCTTCGTGAAGTGTGAATTCTCGTGAACGGTTACCATTTTGGTAATGTGAGTACGTGGTGAACTCGGAAACAAACATCTTATTCACGAGTGCGGGGCGGCGAGTGGAATTGCTGCGCGCGTTTCGATTGGCGTACGAGCAACTGGGCTTAGCCGGCAAGATCGTGGCGATCGACGTCGATCCGATGGCCTCGGCATTGCGATTTGCGGATCGGCCGCACGTGGTACCGTCACTCGATTCTCCCGACTACCTGCCCGCGTTGCAGGAGATCGTGCGTAGCGAAGGGGTTTCTGCCATCTTCCCCCTGATCGACCCCGATATTCCGTTGTTGGCTGTGCACCGCGCGCAGCTGGAGGCATGTGGAGCGCGCGTAGCGGTCGTCGCGCCAGCGGCGGCAGACATCGTGGGTGACAAACTGCTGACCTGCAAATTCTTTCGCGAAAACGGTGTGGCCACGCCGCGAACTTGGGTTCCGAGCGAGATAGCACCCGGCGAAGTGCCCTACCCTGTGATTATCAAGCCACGTGCCGGCAGTGCGTCTCATCATGTGTTTCGGGTCGAGAACGAGGAGCAGTTCGAATTCTTCAGCCGGTATGTGCACGATCCGATTGTGCAAGAGTTGGTGACCGGTCCGGAGATTACTAACGATGTCGTGTGCGACCTGGATGGCAATCTGCTGTCGATCGTGTCGCGGCAGCGGATCCGCGTACATGGCGGCGAGGTGTTGATTGGCAAGACCATTTTCGATCAGCGGATTCTGGACGATTGCGTTACCATAGCTCGGGCGCTGCCAGCGATTGGGCCGATTACGGTCCAGTGCATGATGAGCCAACGCGGGCACTTGTTCACGGAGATCAACGCCAGGTTTGGTGGTGGTGCACCGTTGGGGTTTGCGGCCGGCGTCGAGTCGCCTAAATGGTTGCTGGCGTCGATGGCCGGGATCAAGACACTCATCGCGCCGCTGGGCCAATACCAGTGCAATCTTTGCTTGACGCGTTATACCGAGTCATTGTTTTTCAATGACGAATGACGAAATGACGAGGGACGTCTGAAACGAGGCTCTGGCAGATCGTCCCTTGAGCCAACATTCGTCATTCGGACTTAGGACTTCATTCGGTATTTGGGTATTTCGTCATTGAACACTTGGGTGGGAAAGTGCCAGCGTTGCAAGCAATCATTTTCGATCTGGACGACACGCTCTATCCCGAGCACCGGTATGTGCGTAGCGGCATGGAGGCGGTAGCGCGGTGGGCGAGTTCGCAGTTCGGCTTTGACGCGGAGCGTAATGCGGCCGAGTTGATGGAGTTGGTCGCGCGTGATGGTAGCGGGCGGACGTTCAACCAATGGTTGGACCAGCGGATGCCGGACCAACCGGTTGCTGACAAGGAGGGGTGGGTGAACACGATGATCGATATCTATCGCCGCCACACTCCTTCGATTGCGTTCCATACAGGTGTCGAGGCGTTGTTGGTCCGCCTTCGGCAGTCGTATCGGCTTGGTGTAGTTACCGACGGCTATTTGGAAGTGCAGCAGCGGAAGGTTGCCGCGTTGGGACTGGAGTCATTGGTTGACGCCGTGGTTTGCTCCGATCAATGGGGCCGCGCGTCTTGGAAGCCGAATATCCGGCCGTATCAGGAGGTGCTCCGATTGTTGGGTGTTGAACCGAAATGTTCGGTCTATGTGGGCGACAATCCGCACAAGGATTTTCGCGGCGCGCGCACGCTGGGAATGCGGACGGCGCGCGGTCGCTATCGACGTGGGTTGCACGTTTGCGCCGAGCCGGCCACCGCGGCGGACGGAGCTGACGTCGAGGTTGCGGATCTTCGCGAGCTGCTGAGCGTGTTGGAGGGCTGAGCCCATGAAATACAGCCGCGAATGCGGCGTCCGCATGTAGCCGTGGGCGTAAGCCCATGGATAACGTGCAAGAAATGCAGCCGCGAATGCGGCGTCCGCATGTAGCCGTGGGCGTAAGCCCATGGATAGCGTGAGCGCCCATGAAATACAGCCGCGAATGCGGCGTCCGCATGTAGCCGTGGGCGTAAGCCCATGGATAACGTGAGCGCCCATGAAATACAGCCGCGAATGCGGCGTCCGCATGTAGCCGTGGGCGTAAGCCCATGGATAACGTGAGCGCCCATGAAATACAGCCGCGAATG
>JAJRVM010000036.1 GCA_024277285.1 Planctomycetota bacterium | reverse complement strand
GAGGAACTGTCGCAGCTGGTGGAGCACTTGACCGAGCGACTGTCTGGCCAGAGCGATGGCGAGCCGAAAATCTTCCGAGATTCCGTGGTAACCAACCTGAGCGAGTTTTTCGAGCGGTTCAGAAGTTTGAATGTTGGCAGCAGCGAACAACTTGACCAGCTGGTCGGGCAGTGCCAGGACATTGTTCACGGCGTGCGGCCCCAGACGCTGCGCGACAACCAGGGGCTGCGCCAAACCGTGGCCAGCGAGCTCACGCAAGTACAAAACGTCCTGGATACGCTGCTGGTGGACCGGCCCCGGCGCAATATCTTGCGTCGACCCCGGTGACCGAAGGGATGACCCTAATGGAACTTGTTATTGCTCCCGGCGGCACGGCCCGCTGCGTCTATAACGAGGCGATCGATCTTCACGCGCTGGGCCAACCGCATATCACACGCGCCTCGCATGTCGAGCCGGACGCTCTGGGACGCTGGCTGGCGGATCTGAAACCTGTCGGTGGCCCCGTTCTTGGCCCGTACGACAATCGAAGCGATGCATTAGCCGCCGAACATGCGTGGCTGACCGACCACTGGCTCACGCCGATCGCCCCGCCGACGGGCTAGCCGATCACGAAGCCCGTAAACGCCCGCTAACGCATCCGGGCGGCTTCATGGCTCCCAACCATCTTGTGGCCGGATCGTGCGTCAGGGTCTGCGTCCGTGCTTCTTGACGCATCATCCCGGCGTGCGTGGCCCCGGGAGCGGCCAATCGACACGCTGACCGCAAAAAACACCGTCCAGCTTCCTTTCTATCAGGCCCTTGCACGGTGCGGGGGCCTCGGTTGTTTCTTGACCCTCCCACGGTTGAAGGACGTTATTCCATGACCCAAGCAGAACTGAATCGCGAAATCGCCAAGGCCACCGGCGAATCGTGCAGGACGATCGCCCAGCTGGGGTTCAGCCCGCTGTGGCCCAAAGCGTACGAGCGGGATCGCGAGCCGCTCACAGTCGACTGGGACGCGGTGGACGCCAACCGCGAAGTGCTGTTTCCCGTATAGTGAAGGCCACACGCGCGCGGCGGCATGGAAGCCGCCCACGGTGTGATTGAAGACTAAGCGAAAGGAGAACACTTGATCTCCCTTAACCACGCGAAACCGAAATTCTCGCTGGGTCGAGTTCTCGCCACGCCCGCCGCCCTATCGGCAATTGAAGCAAGTGGCCAGAAGCCTCAGGAGTTTCTGCACCGACACGCCACCGGCGATTGGGGCGACCTGTCCGCCGAAGATCGTCAAGCCAACGATGACAGCCTGGCAAGCGGCGCGCGCCTGCTGTCCAGCTATCGCACGTCCCGAGGCACCAGAATCTGGATCATCACCGAGGCCGATCGTTCGGCGACGACGCTGCTGTTACCAGAGGAGTATTGATCAAGGCGACGTGGCCGAGTTCTTTGTCACTCTTGTCATCACCACGAGAGTGGGGTGGCCATGCGTCCGAAAGATCTGGACCGTTCCCAAAAGAGTCCTTTCGCTGCACGCCCCAAGATTCAAAACGATCTGCCGACGAGTTTTTGGGATTCTGCGAACTGCTGTTTCCAGTGTCGGTCGTGAACACCGACGCGCGCTGTGCCGCGATCATTGGATGCGGTGGTCGCGATCACCTCGTTCAATGTGACAGAGCACAGTTACTGACTCAGGACGGTTAGTCCTCGGGCACCAACGAGGGCGCGCACGACCAACTGCGTTTCGCGGTATAGCGTCTGGCGAACGTTGTCGGTTTGCCATGATGCACCTCTTGCTTCTTCGGTACCGTTGCGAAAGCATCTCGACCTGGAATCGAACCAGGACTTGGACTTTAGGAGAGTCCCGTGCGCTCCGTTACACCATCGAGATGTGGGGCCGACGACTGGATTTGCACCAGCATCATCCGGTTTACAAGACCGGCGCCTTGCTAAGTCGAGCCACGTCGGCAGACCCAGCGAACCAGTATCTGGCTACCTTCCATATGTCGTGTTTCAGTGGAGTGACCGAGAATCGAACTCGCCGCGTATCCAGAAGACAGGGCCGCCATGCCATGGCGGTGTCTTCCCGTTGGACCATCACTCCGACTCACTGAGTGGACCGCCGGGGAATCGAACCCCGATTACCTGAGTGCAAATCAGGTGTCTTCCCATTGGACCAGCAGCCCGTATTGTTTGATTGAGAGGTCTGTCCGGGAATTGAACCCGGTCTTCCTGCATACCACGCAGGTGTGCTGCCGAAACACCTACAGACCGTTTCGTCTCTGAGTGATCCCGGCTGGACTCGAACCAGCACTTTCCTGCATGTCACGCAGGCGTCTTCGCCTTTGGACCACGGGATCAGTTCAAGTGATCGAGGTGGGAGTCGAACCCACAAATTCATCAGGCTCTCGACCTGATCGCTTTGCCAGTTTGCGTACTCGATCGAGTTGTTGGTGGCGGGTCCGGGAGTTGCACCCGAAAAGCGCGGCTCATGAGGCCACGCGGAACTCTGGCTCGACCCGCGAGTTGCAAGCCCCGGAATCGAACCGGGTGACCGACCGTATGAAAGTCAGCTCAGTACCAACTGGCCTGCAGTATCAACGAGTCGCGAAGAGGAGCGTCGAACTCCTGCGCCTCGTGGGCACGACATTCTGAACGTTGCGCCGACCAATCTTCGGTCGGTGCCCGCCAATTCCACCACTTCGCGATGAGTGGGTCGGGACGGAGTCGAACCGCCACAGTCCGAAGACCACTGGTTTACAGCCAGCTATGCTCGCCCATGCTCGCCGACCCTTGCTTGTTTGGTTAAGTGACCCGTATGAGAATCGAACTCATCTTTCCAGCGTGAAAGGCTGGCGTCCTACCGATAGACGAACGAGCCGCGGGTGTTCCTCATTTGTGTTTCCAGTAGCACGGGCGGGAGTCGAACCCGCAAACACGAAGGTTTAAGCTTCGCCGCTGTGCCGATTCGCGTACCGTGCCGTCTGTTGTCGTCGTCAAGTGGCCCGCTAAGGAGTCGAACCTTACACCCGTGATTCGAAGTCACGGGACCACTTCCCGTGGGCAGGCCAAGTTGTTTCGACTTGTGGCGTCGAAGTACACCCAGCTAGAGTCGAACTAGCCATCCTTCCTTCGCAGGGAAAGCGACACATCCCGTGTTGGGTGCAAAGTAGGAACGGAGGGAGTTGAAGCCAGACGCGACTACCAACAGTTGCTATGTGCGGATCAATCAGCGCCCCGCCAGCGAATCGAACGCTGACAAGCGCGGTTCAAAGCCGCACTGCCGCACCAGCAGTCGGGGAGTGCGAGCGGAGGGAATCGAACCCATCGTCCTCTGGTTGGAAGCCAGACATTCTGCCATTGAACTACGCACGCAATTCCTAGCGGAAGGAGCGAGAGTTGAACTCGCAAGGCAGTGTTAATGCTCGACCGTTTTCGAGGCGGCTGCCATCACCAATTGGCTTGCCCTTCCGTCTTCGTAAGCTCCGGTGGCGGGAATCGAACCTGCACTCATCCGCTTAACAGGCGGCTGCCTTACCGTTTGGCCACACCGGAATGGTTATCTTTCGCTGAAAGATGAGTCAGGACGGTCGCGACCAATCCGGCCGATGGCCGATCGGTGCCCAAACCGACGATCTCCAGTTCCCCGAACTGGCGCGATAACCAGACTTCGCTACGTTCTGATGTCAGAAGCCCGTATGGGAGTTGAACCCATCTCTCCGCCTTGCCGTGTTTGCTTCTTGGGCGAGTATCTCGCGCCGATGGACGAACGAGCGGTGTTGTTTGTTGCTGTATGCGCGTACCTTTCACGGAGTGGACTGGGAGACGCTCGAATCCTCGTCTCCTGCTCTTCAGGCAGGTGCCGACCACCCTTCGGGCGGTGCCCGCGTCTCAGCTACCAGTCCGTGTTGTGTCGTTGGATCCGTGTTTCTTCACGCGGCACAAAAAAAGCCCGATGTCGCGGTGACACCGGGCTTTGCGTGATTCGCAAGACTACAGTAGAGTGTCACAAACGCAACGGATGCGAGGGGAGCGTATTCGCTTGTTCATAAGCGAAGCTCCCTAAGCATCTCGAATCTCGTTTGGTACTCAGCCGTATGGAAGTCATTGTTCCGGTTCTTTCAGTGTTGACGATTCTTCGTCGATGCGAACGGCCTTCTCGCGCTGGTAAAGGTGTAGACGCCGCCAATCTGGATTGGTTCACGGGAAATCGAAAAAATCTCGATCGTGTTCACACTGCAATCGACTACCGAGTTCGGCAGCAACGGCGCCCCGGTCGCGCACCCGGCACCGTGACGCGCTTGGAATCCCATCGCACAGGTCCAAGGGCCACACGGCTGGACCCCACCGTTTCTTTCACCGCTCACCAACGACAAGGAGCCAACCATTGATCACGATTACTCGTTTGCTGGCCCGCCAAGTGCGGGCCATCTTCAAACGTACGCTCAACGTCACGGCACGGCGTCCAGCACCCGTCGTCTGCTTTCGTACCGGTCCCGAAGGACTGCACATCCGGGCCACATGGTCCGGAGCGGCGGCCGAATACCACATCGAAGGTGATTTGCCACCGGAAGAAATTACGATCCCGCTCGATGTGCTGGCCCAGTGCGAAGGGCGGCGAGAGGACGAAGTAACCCTCGAACGCCATGACAACCAGGTTACCGTCCGCTGGACCGATGACGGCGTGCCACAACTGGTTCAGTGCGACTGGCTGGAGGCAGGTGCTTTCCCGGCGTTTCCCAGGGACCAGACCATCGAAGCAGAAAACCAGCCACGGTTGATCGCCGCTCTTGCCGATGCCATGGCAACCGCCGACAGCGAATCGACGCGCTATGCTACCAACAAGATCCAGCTGCGCGGCGAGGCAGGTAACATTGTGGCCACCGATGGCCGGCAGCTGCTTGTCCAGCGCGGCTTTGCGTTCCCCTGGGACGAGGAGCTGTTGATTCCGCACACGACCGTATTTGAGTGCAAGGACCTGCCACGGGATCACGCGGTTCAGGTTGGCAAGGGGGAAAATGGATTAATTTCCGGATCGGTCCCTGGACGATCTGCCTGGCAAGTGACACCGAGGGACGTTTTCCGAAAGTCGAAGACCATATCCCCAAGCTGGACGCGTCAACGTCTCGCCTGCAGCTGAATGATGCCGACGCCCAG
>JAJRVM010000035.1 GCA_024277285.1 Planctomycetota bacterium | reverse complement strand
TTCGTGTGCGAAGGCGGATTCCGGTTCCAGGAACTCCAGTTCTTGCAGGTCGGCGATATTGACTTGGAGGAGCGAGAGATTGTGTTGGACGTGAAGCGGCCTGAGCCGTCTTGTGTCCGACCGGAACTGCGGCGGCGATGTATGACGTCCGAGGGATACTGGATGCCCAAGAGTGTCGCGGGCCGCCGGGTGGTCCACATCACGGACCGCTTGGCGAAGGTGCTGGCAACCATGAGACTTGGCGAAGGCACAGACTGGGTCTTCATGAACCAGGCCGGCAGCCAGATCGCGGAGAACAAGACGCTTCAAAGGTTGAAACGCCACGCGCTCAAGGCCGGCGTTCTTGTCGAGCCGCATCCGAAAACGGGCGAGCCTTGGTCACTGCTTCGCTGGCACTGGCTGCGACACTATCACCGGACCCGCGCTCACGTGAGCAAGATCCGGCGCGAGGTGTCGAAGCTGGCCATGGGGCACGCGGCCGACGGCATCCACGACCATTACCGGGGCGTGGACGCGTTCGCCTTTCACGAGGAATACGCGAAGTTCGACAGCGGCCTCAACGACGACTTGATCGGGACATGTTAGGGCTTTGGCAGCCCATTTCATCGGGTACTCATCGGGTACTCGATTTTTCGAACCGTAAGTCTTTGTTACAAAACGACTTACAAATGGAGGCGGGGGGAATCGAACCCCCGTCCCGCGACGGCTCGGAAAAAGTTTCTACGTGCGTAGTCTGGTCTTTTAAGACTTCGTCGCACACGGCGCCGGCCGACAGGCTCTGTGGTTGACTAGCCCGACTGGTTTCTCACTGAGACGCGGTCAGGCGCCGCACTCAGCCAGCCCACTAATCGACGTCCGAACGGAATAGCGGGCGTCTTCCGCAGGACGGGCTACACTATTTAGGCAGCCATTCGCAACTGAGAGTTGCCAATTAAGTTAGCTTGCCGGATATGTTTAACGAGGCCAACCGACATCCTCGGCACGCGGCTTTAACTTACCCTCGCCCGGTCGAATCCAATCGCCCCCGACGTGGTGAACAACCTCCAATTTTGTACCGTTTTTACACGCTACGGCTGCAATCCGAGCCGCAACCCAGAAGACCACCAGCACAGGAGGTCACCGGGGTCGCGGCTCGGTGATATGTCGTCTCTGGATGAAGTGATCCCTAAAAAATCGGGAGTCCACCGCTAAACAAGGCGGAAAAAAGAACCTGCTCACCAATCGCCAGAACTGTGGGTGCAAGGCTGTCGACGCAGCCCCCGAGCTGAAAAAGCCCACCACCAGCCATACTAAGAACAGCAAGTCGCTGCCAGGTTTTCAATGTCATAAAATATCGCCTCCCAAGCGAATATGACCAACTCTTCTTAATGCAGAAACACCATTGCACACAAACCCGACCACATTACGGGCGAGGACCGGGGTTCGGCAATATCGGACCCCCTGCACACCCGCCACCCGTCGCGAATGGAATCGTACAGGTAATATCGAGATCAAAATCCGGAATATCGGCAAAGAACAAATCGACATCCGCTTCCGTGCAAAATCCGAAAATATTCCCGCAAGGATTGAACGTGGTCAACAGTCCTTCACAAGACGGCAGAAATCCAAGCTGAAAGATCGTCACGCCCGGAACAAAAAGCGTCAGAAATATACGATTGACCGCTGTTTTACGATTCATTACAGATGCACCCATATTTGTATCTCCACCCCTTCGCAATACCACCCACCACGAACTCGCCACATGCAATCCGAAAACGAAACACTCAACGTCGGCACATGACCGGAACGTCGGCACATGACCGGGATGCCTCACCCGGTACCGAATACTCGGCGGGGACAACCACGAGGCCTCGGGATCGCGCGGCGGGCCTACTGCTGCTCTGGACAATCAGACAGGAACAAACCACCGTTCTGATTATTCGGGTTAGTATTGTCACCCACGAAACTCGTGAAGTTGGTCTGGGAGCAAAAATCGATCAGCCCGCCAATGGCACCATCGTTGCAGTTCAACAGGAAGCAAAAGTCAATCGAACTAAGCCCCTGATTGGCGCCAAACGAAAAACATCCCAGATCACCTGCAGCAAGAATACCACTGCATCCAAGGATCGCCACCTTTATACGAGCACGCTTCCAAACCGTTGACTTCATGGGCATTTCGGTCCTGTAGACTGATCGACGGATAAATCGACTCAACGGATAAATCGTCTCAAAGAGCGCCCAGCAACGTGAGTCGCCAAGACAATCAAAAACACTGAGACAACCAATTACACTGAGACAACCAATTACACTGAGATAACCAATTACGACAACTCCGGAACCTCGATCCGGGGCACCCCCATCTTAATAGAGGCCAATGATGCACGCAAGCGACCCGGAACCCTGCTTCCGATGCGTCATTATCACCGACACCAGGTGTCCGGGAAGCAACAACCCCCCCCCCCAGCGCATGCCAGCCACGCTTCCGAATCCCGGAACAAACGGCGTCACCGGGAAAATTCCACAGCTTTTTCGACGATATCCGACTATACTCAGTGGTACAACCCGTTCCAGCACGCAAGAACCATCATTCATTGGCTCTGGTATGGCGTGCTTGTCCAACAGGGGAGGGATATCAAATGAAGACCACCATTAGCAGCCTGACTTCAATGACGCTTCGCGCGACTGTCGCCATGCTTGCCATGTCGGCGTGTGCAACGACCGCAATCGCCCAATGTTCCCACGCAGACCCCGACGGCAGCGGAACCGTGGACATCTCCGACTACGCAGCCTTCGCAGAATGTGCGACCGGTCCCAACGGCGGCCCCATCGAACCAGCCTGCGGCCCACTGGACCTCGACACCGACGGAGACATAGACATCCAGGACTTCGCCCGCTTCCAGACCGCCTTCGGAGTGACCCACGGTATGTTGTTTGGAAGCCGAGTTGTCGATGTGGGTGTTAGTCCTAGTTCCGTGGCTATCGGGGATCTGGATGGTGACGGAGACTTCGACGTCGTGGTGGTCAACCGTGGAAGCTCCTCAGCCTCCGTCGGCGATGTCTCGGTACTGCTGAATCGAGGCGACAGCACTTTTGTCAATGATGTGATGTATGATGCGGGTGATGAACCTCGATCGGTGGTCATCGGTGATTTGGACGGCGACGGGTATAATGACATCGTTGTGGCCAATTTGGGCGGCGACAATGTTTCGGTACTGATCAACTTTGGCGATGGGACGTTTGCGAACAATGTGCTGTATGACGCGGGTGATGGACCTCGATCGGTGGTCATCGGTGATTTGGACGGCGACGGGGATCTCGATCTCGTCGTGGCAAATTCTAATAGCGACAACGTCTCAGTACTGCTCAACATAGGCAATGGCACGTTTGCGAACGATGTGCTGTATGACGCGGGTGATGAACCTCGATCGGTGGTAATTGGGGATATGGACGGTGACGGTAATCTCGACCTCGCAGTGGCAAACCGAATCAGCGGTAACGTCTCGGTTCTGTTGAATCTTGGCGACGGCACGTTTGCAGTTATGGTGCCCTACAGCGTGGGAAATCAGCCTTACTCGGTTGATATCGGCGATCTAGACAGTGACGGAGATCTCGACCTCGCCGTGGCAAACTGGGGGGGAGGAAGTGTCTCGATTTTGCTGAACCTTGGCGACGGCACGTTCGCGAACGATGTACTCTATTGGTCTAACGCTCAACCTCTCTCTGTAGCCATCGGTGATCTGGACAGTGACGGGGATCTCGATGTCACCGTGGCAAACGATAATGAACTAACACTGAGTGCTGATGGTGACGTTTCGGTGTTGATGAACTATGGCGACGGCACCTGGGTCAATGCCATTCTTAGTTGAAATTGCGAACGGCTCCATGGGGTTATGCCACCTGTTCGAGGCAGCCTTTCAAATGCGTTTGCAGTGCTGTACGCAAGCGGACCAGCTGCTTGCAGCCACACACCTTGCGTAAACGCG
>JAJRVM010000034.1 GCA_024277285.1 Planctomycetota bacterium | reverse complement strand
TTCGTTCGCTGCATGTTAGCCAAGAGTATGCTCGTTTTGATGCGGCCTCGGCTCGGCGACGGCGTGTACCAACGCCATGCGCTCGGCCGCGGGATTCTACATGATCCGTGTTTAGCCTGCCAAGCTGATTCACCTGCCTGACAAGCAGGCAGGGGTCTTTGCGCGCATTTTTCACGGCAATCCGCTAAACAGTTACGAATAAACGTAAAACAGGGTATCGACTCAGGTGGCAGGATATCGTCCGCTCTAGAGGCTGTCGCGAGGTGCGGAATCCGCTGACCCGAGGGCCACGTACGACCACGCGAACAGTATCAGCATGGCCGCGTCGATTACCGCGAACGGTTTCCAGATAATGGGGACGTCGGTCGCGAACCAGTACCCGAAGCAGGTGGTACAGTACGCCACTTTGAGTCCCACGCCGTAGGGGATCAGGCTGCGGTTGCGCAGCGGGTCCCGCGCGATCGTCGCGAACATCCAGCCGAAGATCAGCAGCAGCGCTGCCGGAAACTGGACGTATCCCATGTGGTTCGGCGGGGTCACCTCGAACATGTCAAAGGGAACGCTCGGGGCGACGATAAACAGGGCTCCAAGAATTCCATCGTAGATCGCGGCAATCGCGAACAAAATGGCGATCCAACGCAATGATTTCATGAAGAGCTCTCCAGTGCGAATTTGGTTGGGCGGAGGTATTTGCGGCGGAAGTTGTCCTTGCGCCACTTGGTGAAGTCGTCGGAGTAGAGTCGGACGGCAAGCTGTCGGAATCCGTCTTGGAGTTCTTCCACCGACATCCCGGCCGGTCGGTAATTGACGTCAAACAGCGTGCACCGTTCCCAAGCCGTGTCATACAATAGCCGGTTCTCGCGTTTGAGCCGCGCATGGAGCGGTGTTCCAGGGAATGGGGTTTGCAGCGTGATTTGCACCTCGACCAATTCCGACGCTTCCACAAACCGGTAGACTTGGTCGAAGATTTCACGGGTATGGCCGTCCAACCCCAGGACGAAGCAGCCATTGACGCGAATCCCATGCGCTTGAATGCGTTGGATGGCATCCATGTAGTGAGGCAGCTGACTCCGCTTCCAATCGGCCTTGAGTTCGATGCCGGCGAGTCCGGCTTCCACGGGGCTCTCGAGGCCGATCAGCACTTCGGCACAGCCGCTCTCGCGCATCAGATCCAACAGCTCACCGTCCTCGTGGATCGAGAGATCCGTTTCCGCGAACCAGCGGACGCGTCGTTCGCGAAGTTCGTGGAGCAGCCGCTTCCAGTACCGTCTGTTCGCAAAAGCGTTATCATCCGCCAGTTCCAGGAACGGTCGGTGCCACATTTCACGCACGCGGTCGATCTCGGCCAATACTCGGTCGGCCGGCTTTTGTTTGTAACGAGAGGTGAGGAGCACGGAACTCGCACAGAACTCACAGCGCCGAGGGCAACCGCGGCTAGCCTGAACGGTCAGGCGATTGTACTTATCCATATCGAGTAGATGAAAAGCCGGCATCGGCGCATCGGCCAGGTCAAAGTTCCCATCCGCGCGGTAAATCGGCTTGAGTCGTCCTGCTTCGGCATCGGCCAAAACATCAAGCCAAACCGATTCGCCTTCGCCGACAACAACTGCATCGGCGTGCCGAGCGGCTTCCTGCGGCATGGCGGTGACGTGAAGTCCACCCAACACCGTCGGGACTCGCCGGGCGCGATAGCGGTCGGCCAGTTCGTAGCCCTCGGCCATCTGGGCACTGAAACTCGAGATGGCCACGAGGTCGAAGTTGTCAGGGAGCGAGTCCAGGTTGCGTATATCCTCGACTTCCAGGTAGTGACAGGTGTGTTCGGGCGGCGTCATGCCGGCCAAGGTCAGCAGGCCGAGGCTCGGTAGCGAGGCAATCGTCTTGCTCCGCTCAACAAATCCCGGCAGAGTCAGACCCAGACGCAGCAGTTCTTTGTCGCACGCTCGGATCCCGCTCATCGCAATCAGGCCGATTCTCATGATACAAGCCCTTGATACAGGAATGATGCCGTGGCGATCACCAGGCTCAATACGGGGACAAAGAAGAGTTGCCGCATCGGTTTCCACCACGCGGATAACCCGCACACCAGTGGCATGCTCACCGCTCCGATAATAAACAACACCGAAGCGATCCGCGGTTGGCTCGTGAGTTGGACGTGTTGCAGTGAGAGGGCGAATGCGAGATTCAGTAAGCCGGTGCCCACCATCGAGATGTGCATCAGTCGCAACATCCGCCGACGCCACGAATCGTACCCATCGAGCCAATCCTCGCGATGGAAAAGCATTCCAAGCGCGGCGCCGCTCACCAATCCTGCCAGAATAGCCACCCAGCCGACATAGAAGTTCATCATTGCCAAACGCCTGAGGCGAGTTGCGCTCCCCCGGTCGACAGTCTCGAGCCAGAAGACGAGCTTGTTTATGGGTTTTCGAGAAAATGATGCGCGCACGGATCGCAAATCTCACACAGCAAGGCCCTAACGCAGGTCGTGCTTGCGAGCCGACATGCGAAATGAGGAATCACGCGCGACGAGTCAGCGTGTTAGTGTCCGTGTGTTCGAAGACGTTGCCGTAGATGTCGACCATCGTCGTTTCGTTGTAGACCAGCTCGTCGTTAGTGAGTGCGATGGTGTGCTTGAATGCGAGCGTTTTTGCATTGGCGTGCATGAAAGGCGACTGCACAACACTCCAGGCGTCATCGTCTTCCTTCGATTCGACGTTCAAGCACACGTTGCCTTCGCGATCGACAGAGGCTGTACCGCCCGCGAGCAGGCAGACGGCACGCGGAATTGCCAGCGATTGCATGACGCAATTCTGCTCGGCGTCCCACATCCAGTAGCCGGTTTGATCGTGAAAAACCTCGTCGTCAGCCTTGCGGCGAACGATTTGCAAGTAACGGACTACGGCCAGACGCTGTTCCTCCGCATTCGTCGCATACCCGACTCCCTCGAATACAATCGTCTCGTAATACGGGTTTTCTTCCTTGCCGTCCGGGTCCGGAGCGACGTCCATACCCTTGTCGCCTGTCCACGCGCCGATTAATCCAGCCAACGGCCCATAATCAATTTGTTCTTCGGACATGCTGCTTTCCCTTTCTGTAACTGTTTAGCGGATTGCCGTGAAAAAAGCGAGCAAAGACCCCTGCCTGCTTGTCAGGCAGGTGAATCAGCTTGGCAGGCTAAACACGGCTCACCTAGAATCCTGCGGCCGAGCGCATGGCGTTGGTACACGCCGTCGCCCAGCCGAGGCCGCATCGAAACGAGCGTACTATTGGCTAACATGCAGCGAACGACAGCTTCATCTGCTGCAGACGGCTAAAGTGTTACCCTTTCCTTTTTTCGAAGCGCCTTTGGCCAGGGTCGAAGATGCAGGAAAACGTCTGTCAGAAAGATGCTTCTGCCACCTCCATTTTTCTGACCGCGATCTATCTATCCTTTTCCTGCCATTCACGAACGCCTGCCAAGTGCGAGCAGATGTGTGCCTCGGTGGCCAGGCCGGTCGAGGACCATACTGGTTGCCATCATAACACCATGCGTCGCTCGTGCACCAGCACCTTCCCATGGGGGTTGATTGGGTATGTAGCTTGGGCGTAACCGTTCACGGAAACGAAACACGTCCAGCGCATCCAGGCGTGAAACGACAAACGAATACTGATTGATGCCCATGACAAAAAAGCTTGCCGCTGGCGTAAACTCAGCGGAAGCGACCATGTGGCTGTTCATCGCCGCGAATGGTTGCCGTTGGGCGCTCTCCACTTTCTGCGGACGACGAGCTGGACGAACGTTGTACGCCACGCGTGGCCCGTGGTTGCAGGGCCACGATTCAGAGAGAAAGGCGGTGGTCGATGGTTACCGCAGTCGTAACCGTTCACGAAACGCGCTAACTTCACCAGCAAAGACCCCTGCCGGTTTATCCGACAGGTGAATCAGCTTGACTGGCTAAGCGGCCGCTCGATAGGTACCCGCGGCCGAGCGCAACGCTCCCTCTCACACCGGTGCGTGATCGAGGCCGAACCGAAACGCGGCCGAAGTCGTGCCCGGTATGATGCGGCCTCGGCCGGCGTGCCGGCGTGGTGGTCACTGTTGCGCTCGGCCGCGATCCTTTTGGCGTGCAGTCCTGTTTAGCTAACCAAGCTCATTCACCTGCCAGGCAAGCTGGCAGGGGTCTTTTTCTG
>JAJRVM010000033.1 GCA_024277285.1 Planctomycetota bacterium | reverse complement strand
TTCACGCGGTGCAAGCCACAATTGACTCGTCACGCCGACCGCGGAACCATTACCCCAGCTTCAAGTGGCGTCTCGGTTGAAAGGCGGGCGGCCAATGTTGAAGCCAACCGCGTCTTGATTCGGCCTCAGCTAAGCGACGGCCAATAGAAAACCTTCCGTTCGCCCGACGAAAGACGAAGGGCGCGTTGCTGGTAGCCGACCAGTCGTGCTCCCAGCCGGGACAAGCCCGGCGGAGAGCCTCTTCATCAGCGTCTATCCGCGTTTATGAGCGGTCCCTTCCTAAATGTGCCGATCGCGTCCGCGCTGCCGTGAACGCTTACGATTCTTGTCATGGTCCACTACGTGCCGAAGGCACAATGTAACCGTTCACGCAGTTTTGGCCTGACGAGGTAAGAGAACCGCAGAATATCGAAGGAATACGTGAACGGTTGCGCAACAAAAAGAACCGCGAGGCATAAGATCCTCGCGGTTCAATCGAGCCGTCAGGCTCGTGTCCGAAGCCCCGCAGGCCAAACTGGTCGCGCGAACGCGAGCTCGCTGGCCTGCGCGGCAGTTAATCTCGATTAACTACTTGCGCGCCAGAGCGTCTTCGGACTTGTAGAAGGGGTTGATGATCATCTTCGGTTGCACCGCCACCTGATCGCCCGATGTCTCCTGTTCCTTGGCCACGGGGGCCGGCGTTGCGGCGGGCAGTTGCTTGACAAACGGATTGGTCACCAATTGAACCGCAATATTCAAGGGACGCGAAGAACGCGCGGGTCGTGCGTACGGGCTTTCACCATACGTGCGAAAGACGCGTTGGCCGTAGTAGACGGGGGGATGCACGGCAAAATAGGGCGGTACCGGCAGGTAGCCGAGTCCATAAAGCGAACCGCTCGCGCCAAAACCACGAGCCCCCAAGAACGATCCATATCCATCGTAGGCACGCGTTTCCGACGGGATGCATGTCAGCACAGCCAGCACGGCAAGGCTTGCAAGAAGTGTACGAAGTTTCGTCATTGGTCAAGTTTCCCATTCAAAGATGTGATGTCCAGGTGTAAACCGCCCCAGGGTCGAATGTCCCCATACATCCACAATAATTGGGACGCCTTGCCAAAGCAACAATGTTGCGTCAGATTGCCGCCCAAAGCTCCCTCTTTTGAACGTTCCTAACCACCGTCTCAGTCACGGTTTCCGGCAGCAGAATCGGCCGCGCCCGTCACTACATTCGGCAGATTCGTCACAACCGGATGCGCACCAAGAATGGCAACCTGCAGCGTCGAGAATCACTGCCAAGCGCGGCGTGCGGCACTAAGCGCTTTCACCACCAAGGCTTGGCATCGCTCGCCTCGCCCAGTACGCTGCAAGCACTTCACGCGCCCAAGCAATCCGCCTCGCAATTTCCACATCTCGATTGCCATGGACACAAGCATACTCACGACGCGACTCAAGCAGCGCGCCCAGCAACTCGGTTTTGCGCTGACCGGAGCCTGTCGCGCGGTCACGCCCCAGGGGATTGTGCCACTGGCTGGCTGGATCGAGGCTGGCTATGCGGGCACGATGGCCTATCTGGCCGATCGGCAATCGGCCTATTCGCATCCACGGCATGTGCTGGCCGGCGCGCGCAGCCTGCTGATGCTCGGCATGCCTTACCCCACCACGACGTCGCGCCAGCTGAGGGCAGGGGAGGGACGCGTCGCACGGTTCGCCGCCACGCCAAGGGACTATCACGATCAGATCCACGATCGACTCAAAGAGTTGCGTCACTTGGCAATCGAACTGAAT
The DNA here is from genome assembly GCA_024277285.1 of Planctomycetota bacterium. Next base: position 27,758 of record JAJRVM010000033.1, on the reverse strand, counting down.
CCGGGTGTCAAGGTACGTGGCGTCGTCGATACGGCGCCGTTGCTGGAACGCGAGTTCGCTCAACTGGCCGGCCTGGGCTGGATCGGCAAAAACACGCTGCTGTTACAGCGTCAGCACGGCAGTTGGTTCTTCCTGGCCGCGCTGCTGTTGGACTGCGAACTTGATTACGACCGCCCCCAACCAACAAGCCACTGTGGTACCTGCACTGCCTGCCTGGATGCATGCCCCACCGGAGCGTTCCCCCAACCCTTTGTGCTCGACGCCACTCGCTGTGTCAGTTACTTGACCATAGAACTGCGCGACGCCATACCACACGGCTTGCGGCCGGGAATCGGCGACTGGCTGTTCGGCTGTGACATCTGCCAGGACGTCTGCCCGTGGAATCGGAAAGCGGATCGTAATGCGGCCAAGCAAGTTGACTCAAGCCACACTCCCGTGACGTCCTACCCACTGACCACCTTGTTCCAGCTGTCGGACGACACCTTTCGCGAGCGGTTCCGCCATACCGTATATTGGCGTTCCCGGCGCCGCGGCCTGTTGCGCAATGCGGCCATCGTGCTGGGGAACCAAGCTTCGCCCGCCGCCATCGGCCCATTGGCACAAGCCCTGCTCGACGCCGAACCACTTGTGCGCGGTGCCGCTGCCTGGGCACTGAGCCAAATCGGTACCGATCCAGCCATCAGCGCGTTACATGCCCGCGTCGAACTGGAAATCGACCCCATCGTCTGCGACGAACTCCAGCGCGCGTTGGGGCAATAGTCAACCAATCGCGTCCCCCCAATGCCCAGACCACTTTGGCCCGGAGGGCCAATACAGCCCTTGCCGAGGTCGTCAGGCCCCGGAACCTGGCAACTCGCTAGTACCATTGCTCGAGCACCTGCTCCCAATCCGCGCGATTGCGAACGCGCACGAACGCGTCGCGCACCTCCGTCGCCTCAGGGTGCAATTGCGAGTACTTGATGCCGAACTTTCGCATCAGCGCTCCGCAGCGTTCCGCGCCATATAAGAACTCAGCCAGCCCATAGTGTTCACTGATCACCACACGTTGTTCTTCCAGCGTTGGCGTTATCACATTCTGGCCGGCGGCCAGCGCGCGTACTTGCGTGAAGATCCACGGGTTCCCAATCGCGCCACGCGCCACGGTAACTCCATCCACTCCCGTCTCGCGCATCATCCGCACACAGTCGGCAGCGGAAAACAAATCGCCACTCCCCAAAATCGTCTGGTTCGGGAAACGTCGTTTCACCTCGCGCAAGAAGGCCCAATCACTCGCTCCGTCGTAACGTTGCACAACCGTCCGGCCATGTACCGTCACAGCTGCCACGCCCAAGCGAAACGCACCCTCGATGATTTCGTAGAACTTGTCGCAACTGGCTGCCGAGTCATCAATGCCACGACGTATCTTGACCGTTACTGGAATACGATCAGGAACCGTGTCGCGCGTGCGGTGTACGATGTCGAGCGCCGTTGCCGGGTGGCCCAGGTGAAAACCACCACGACACTTGCCGAGCACTTTCTTGACCGGGCAGCCAAAGTTGATATCGATGACGTCGAATCCCGCCGCTACCAAACGCGCAGCTCCCGCCGCAAACTGCTCCGGGTCGGCACCCATCAGCTGGCCGCCGACCGGATGATCGTCATCGCTCAGATAAAGGAAATGGCGCGTGCGTTGGCGCCGGCGCACCTGCAACAAGAACTGGTCGAGCATCACCTCGCACAATGCATAAGAAGCCCCCAGCCGTCGAGCGATGACCCGCATTGCCCAATCGCTATAGCCCGACAACGCGGCTTGGACCACCGGAAACGCAACGTCAACGGATCCGATTCGTAGCGGTCGAGTCATGAGTGAGTCGTCTGATACCATCCCGCACTGATACTCCAAGCCCGTTTTTTGCGAATAATGCGCACAATACGCCCGCCGAATCATCCACTCCGCACGACTCGGAACATTCGAGCAGCTATTGCCCCACCTTGCACGCCGATACTCGTTAATGGCCCCATCGAACCGAGTGGTGAGTATCCGCAGCAAAGCCTGCCGGCGCGGCACACCACTTTGCAGCAGTGACGCGGCTATCGCATTTCGCCAACCGTTCACCCTACGAATCCGGCTTGCACGAAAATGCTCGATTTCATTTACAACAACTGGCCAATCGTCTTCTTGGTCAGTGCGGTACTGGTCGCATGGGCGTTCGCCAAGCTCGTGCTCGGCAACCAAAAAATGCCCTATCAGAAACGCACCAGCTTGCTGACCAATTCCGAGCTCGCATTCTATCGGGCCCTGAATGAAGCGGTAGATGGTCAATGGGCGATTCAGTCCATGGTGCGCATGGCGGATCTGATCCGGGTCGTCCCGAAAACGCCCAAATACCAAGCGTGGCAAAACCGCATCCATGCCAAACACATCGATTTTCTGCTCTGCGATCACGGTACGATGGAAGCAAAACTGGCGGTCGAATTGGACGACAAGAGCCACGCGCGTCCCGACCGCGTTGATCGCGATCGATTCGTCAATCAAGCACTGGCCGACGCCGGCCTCCCCCTACTGAGAATCGACGTCCAACCCGAATACGACTCGGGCAACTTACGCAAGACGATCGAGGAACACTGCAAGTAGCTTGGGAATCTTTCCCAAGAAGTGTGGCACGGCACTCCGTGCCGTGGGTGGCCGTTTTGCGGCGCCCGGCAGCAATACAATTGGGCTGTTCTCAGGCGATGCGAACGACGCAGAGCGGCGTTCCACACTACGTAACTTGGGAATCTTTCCCAAGCACAGACACGCTTCCGTCTGCGGAAGCATTCCTATTGCAGTAAAGTCGGCACAAGAAGTTGGCCGTACCATGCCCGGGATGGAATCCCGGGCCACAACAGCCACAATTACTCGCGACGCACCTCGACGCCCGAGATCGTGGGCAACACGCTACTCTTGGGAACCAGTTCCAGCAACAGTTTGTCGGTCACTTCGATGTTGTCAAACGTCGCGATCCATGCCCGTTGTACTCCACCCGCAGCGCGTTGCACATCGACGTTCTCGGCAACCAATTTGCCTTGCAATTTGATGTCGAACGTGGCCGGCTTGGAACCGGTCGGTTCCAACGCGGCGAAGTGACAACGTACGCCATAGCGAGCTGGTTTGTCGTCTTTGCTCAACAACGGAATCTCCAAGCGTTGCAAACCACGCATCCCCGACGTCAGTACCCATGGAGCTTCCGCATTTTCGATCGTGACCGATTCTTCACTCTTCTGGTAGATCCCGCCACCTGGCAAATACTTCAGTGGAATCGACAGTACATATTCCAACCGCCGCACCGTGCGCGGACGCGGGTAAGCGATCCACAACGTTCCTTGCGCGTCCCGACGATCGCCAGGAGCACCCAGATTTAGCGCCAGATGCTTGACCGGCGTACTCGGCCCCGATGCACTGTAGATGCGCCACGACTTTCGGTCGGTACGCGGCTGCATCACAATCGTTGCCGCAAGCGAAAACTGGCATACGCATCCGGCACTCGCCTCCGGAACCATCAACAAGCCGTTACCAGGAATGGCATTCACCCAGCAGCCCAGCCGTTGGCCGGCGAAATGCGTGGTCCCGCTGTCTTCGTACAGATCGTAGTAGCCGGTAAACCCGCTGCGGAAGAACAGCATATTCGGAGCCGCCGTTACCGGTCCGCAATGGTGCCCTGGGCGGCTGAATTGCCACACCGTCTGCTTGCCCGTTACCGGATGCTCGCGCATTTTCTCTTTGCCAGTATGCAAATCAAACGCCCACGGTTCGGCAAACACTTCTTCGCCCACAATGATGGGGCGATGCCGGTAGTTCGCGTCCTTGGCCCACAGTTTCTCGCCCGTTTCCGCATCCAACACGACCAGGCGCCGGCGACTGAATTGCCCCGAGAGAAACTGACGCCAATAATGCCCATTCGCATTCGCTCCGCAAATCACCACATGCCCATTGTGGTACATCAGCATCAGGTTCCCACCGCCGATTCCGACACGACTGCAATCCGTGACATCGACCGGTCGCGCCCAGATCTTGTCGCCCGTCTGCGCGTCGAGACAGATGGCCAAGCGCACATCGAGCCCCTTGAGCTCCGCTTCTTTCTTCGCCGCCTCCTCAGGCGAAAGGGACTGCAATGCAGCCTTGTCTTGGCGTAACAAAGCGTCACGTTCGTCGCGCGTGATCGAGCTGTCGATGAGGAAGATGCGGTCATCTCCAATGGCGATCGTCACGTGCTCGATACTGCCACCTCGATAGACCCAGCGGCGTTTACCCGTTTGCAGATCGATTGCGAACAGTGCATCCGTCGTCTTTCCAATTTGCAAACCACGTCGACGACGCGAACGTTCCAGATCTTGCCGCAACGTGCTCGTGCCGAACAGAGTACCCTGATACTCCGCCACATACCCCCAAATTCGCGGCTGACCATCCGACGACTTCGGAACCTTGAACGCACCCGCTTTCTTGCCCGTCGCTGCATCGATCAACGTGCAGGTATCATCGACCACCGAGAATACGAAGTCCTCAGAAGCAACGAAGTTACTGGTATCCTCGTTATTGAATACGCCGGTCCGCACGGCCCCCGGGTTCTTGAACTCCCAAAGAAACAGACCGTTATAGGCATCATAGGCCATAATGGTCTCGAACCCTTGGACGAACAATCGCCCTCCCGTCGAAAGAGGCGCAGCTGCCGCGTCATGCCGGTTGATCATCTTGCTCGGGCCAGGATCGCCATACCACAACACTCCCAGATCGCCACGTACTCGCTGATCCTCACTCATCATCGTATTGGCGGGGTTGCCATACTGGTGCGACCATTGCCCGGCGCCCGGCAACGCGCCACGCGTCACGACCAGGGTGTCGCGTGTCTGTTGCACGGTTCCGCCAATCGCCAGGTTCAGCTCGTCGATCGTCGCGCGTAGCCGTTGCATAACGTCACTCTTCCCGTGTGCCGGTGCATCCTTAGGCACCACCAGGCAAACTTGCCCTCCACATGGTTTTACGCAGCGCACGATCTCGCTGGGCACCGCCGGCAGCTGGCCGGTCAACAGCACTTGGTCCGAGACGATTACGTTCGCGAAGAAGTCCGAAACAGGCAGCTTCGCTGGATCGCCATCGAGGATCGTAATACGAGTGCCGTGCAACGCCGCGCGATCCAACAGCGCACGAGACTCGCGCGCCAACACAGGATCCGATTCGACGCCGTAGATCCGCAACTTCGATCGGCGCGCCAGTTCATAGGCCAGGCGGCCGCGTTGGCTGCCGACGACCAGACAATAGCCACGCGTCACACCACTGGTTTTCAAGATCGTTTCAGCCGTAGCCGCGTACACCGCAGTCAACGCGTCATGCGGATACGGGTTCGCCTGCGCCGCGTTGGGCAACTGCCGCGGTCGAGTCCCCTCGGCCACCGTTTCCGAGGCGGCAAAACAGTAGATCTTCCCTGCCGTCGTACTGGCGAACAGACGGCCGTTGGCCACGGCCAAGCCTCCCACTTCGCCTTCGACCTGCTGCTGCCAGAGCGTCTTGCCTGAAGCGACATCCAAGGCGACCACTTCCCCATCTCCACCGGCAATGACGACCGATCCGGCAGCGATGAGGGACGCGTCGAGTTTGCAGTCGACCGCCCAAAGCACACCAATTTGCGAGAGCTCGGCGATCTTCTTGTTCAGTGCCGACAACTTGCTGCGATAGTCGGCTGGCGCCATGTTGCGTCGTTTCGATTGCACGTCTCTCAGCTGAAGACGCAATTTCTGACGCTCAATCGTCGCCTTGGCATGTTCCAATCGATCAACGGCCGTGACTCGAGTGCCATCCGCCACAAACGCATACCGGTCACTGATCACCAACTGACGTCCATCAATCCACGCAAACCCGACCGCGCCCGATTTTTGATTGAGTGCCAGAAAGTGGTGCGAACCGGCCGTGTATATCTGGCCGTCCGCCAGTACCGCCTTGGTGCCTCCGATCGGACCACCTGCGGTCGAACGCCATGACTGATTGCTCTGGTACAACTCGCGTCCGGTCGCCTTGTCGAACGCGGCCGGCAAGGAACGCCCCGAAGGGACGATCAATTGGTCCTTGGAACAGAGCAGATATCCTTGTGGCGAAAGCGGGTTGCGGCCTGCATTCTCGGCACTGATCGTGTCGTTACGCCACACGATCGAGCCGTCTTCGGTGCGAACGGCATACAGATAGACTCCTTCATGCGGCAAAACGCCCGCTCCGAAATAGGCCACATCACCATCGATCACCACGCCGGTGCGTATCGGCCAACGCGAGATCATGCGTCCGCGCGCCAACAGCCGCTCGTCACTCGGACCGGCGCGCAGTTTCCATACCAGTTCGCCGCTGTCGGCCAGCAGGCAATAGACATACCCGTCATCCGCACCAAAGTAGATCCGTCCCTCGGCATAGGTCGGTACCAGACGCACCGGACCACCCGTAATGAATTGCCACCGAATCTTGCTCGTCGCCGTGTCGATACAGAGCACTTTATTGTCGACCGATGAACCGACAAACGCCAACTGGTCGCCCACCGTGACGTGCAGCACGTTGTCGAAGTCGACGCGAGGCCGCAGGTCCAGGCCCTCGAACGATTCCGATCGAGGACCATCCCACGCGGTCTCTGGCGGCGCGGGACTCGTGTAGACCCACTCGGCTCGCAACGGCAATTGCAGTTGCTCGGCCGTTGCACCGCAACGCGCGTTGCCGTTCAGATACGCCGGCCAATCATCGGCCGCCGCAGTGCTCGCCGGACCAAAGTTGGCCAAGAGGAGTGTGATAGAAAATGCGACCACGAGTGCGGTACGAAAAAGGACCGCCAGCCGAACGTTTCGAGCGCAAAGCACAAACTGCATGTGACAACTCCGTTTCCGACTCCCAGGGTGTCAGCCAATCAACGAAACCAGGCCAACGAAACCAGACATGCGTCACATTGTACTCTATTTTTGCGCCGTCCACGGTCGTTGGCCGTGAACGGGTGCGCTTAATCATAACCCTACTTTTAGCGGATTGAAGTCATGTCGCTTTCAAAAGACTCCCATGGGCTTGTCCCATGGGTGAAAACGACTGGTGAGCTACTCCCCCTCATTTCCCTCTCCGCCGCCGAAGGCGGCGGGGGTCGACCGATGGAAAAGGAACTCGAGTGCACGTCCCACTTCAGATGGCCAAACAGTTACGCGACTCAAACCCCTGCTCACGACGCGGAGCGTCGTGCCACACTGCGTCCTGCAAGATGCCCGGGCCGCTGGCGCGTTAGCTCCGCTTCCAGAACTGGAACCATTTCTTCTTTTGCGCGTAGTTGAACTGAACCAGACGATCGACCAACTCCTCGTAAGCCTCATCGGCGGCGGGGTCGATCGGAACAGGCTGCGGCAACGGGCGGTCGCCGTTGGTTGCTTTGCGGGGACGTGGCTGGTCGTTTTCCCCGAGCAGCACCGGGTCAACGTGCTCGAACTGTTGCCCCATAACCGCCTCGGACGGCGCATGTTCGAGCTCGTCATCACGGTCCCGCGAATCGGACGCCTCGGCGGCATGCAGGGCAGGCTCCTCCACTGGCGTTTCTGCGATTGGCGTTTCTGCGTTTGGCGTTTCGTCCTCGAACTGCTGCATACGCAACATTTGCTCGGTCTGTTCGGCCGCGAACTCATCGAGGCGAGCACGTTCGCGATCCAGCTCGCGGCGGCGTTCATCCAATTCTTTTTGTTGCTCGGCAACCTGCGTGGCCTGCTCTTGTATCTGCGCGGTTTGCTGCTCGGTTTGCTGCTCCATGCGATTGCGCATCGCGTCGAACTCGGACTCGGTTTTCTGCCGAAACGTTTCAAACTCGGCGCGCTCTTTTTCGAGCGTCTCGCGCATTGCTTTCAATTCGGCGTGTTGCGAACGGGCGGTCGCTTCCTGTTCAGTCTTGTCGTTCTCCCACGCCTCGAATTTCGCATCGAGTTCATTTTTCAGCAGCCGCACTTGTTCGACTTCGCCGCCAAGTTCCGTTTCCTTGGCCTGCAGCTCTTGTTCCATCGCCTCCAGCAGACTCTGGTGCTCTTGCAGCTCCTGTCGCAACGTCGCAAGTGTTTGCCGCGCCTCATCATCCGCCTGACTCTGCGTCGTCCTTGAAGCGGCAAACGCTTCTTGCTCGGACGCGAACGCTTGCTGCCGCGATTCAATATCTTCGTGCTGCCGCGCGAGTTCTTTCTGCTGCGTCGCAAGCAACTCTTGCTGTTGTGCGAACTGTTGTTGCGACTCGGCAAACGCATCGCGTTGTGTTTGCAACTGGACGCGTGCCGACTGCAGCTCGGCCTTCAGCTTGTCCAGTTCCTCTTGCTGTTGCGCGGCAGCCTCTGTTGCCGCTTGCTGCGCCGCCTCAAACGCGTCGATCCGTTGCTTTAGTTCTTCGGCTTGTTGCTGTTGTTCTTTGGCCACTGCCGCCTGTTGGCGTTCAAACTTCGCGCGCAATTTTTGCAACGCGGCATGTTCTCTTTGCAGATCGCTGCCGGTTTTTTCTTCTTTTTGGCTGAACGACTCACGAACGGCATCAAACTCCTTGCGATCGTTCTCGACATCGAGCCGCAGCGTCTCGAGTTCATCGGCACGCGACTGCAAACTCTTTGCCGTCTTTTCGACTTCTTGCTCGCGCAACTCACTCTGCCGCTTGGCATCCGCTTGCTCGTTTTCAAACGCGTCACGCAACGCCGCCAATTCGGCTTGCTGTTGTTCGAGTTGCTCCGCAGCCTTTGTGGCCGTCCGTTTCGCGCGCTGTTGGACGGATTTCAGTTCCTTGGCTAGCGTCGCCTGTTGCGATTGCAAGTCTTCTTGTTGGCCCGCCAGTTGCTGCCTGGCTTCGTCCAATTCGGCTTGCTGCTGTTCGAGCTTCGCCTGCTGCTGTTGGGACTGCTCAGACCACTGCTCACGTTGCGCCGCAAGGGACTGTTGATCGTGCTCCAGCGTCTGCCGCAACGCGTCAAGCTCCGCACGTTGTTGAGTGACTTGTTCGAGCTCCGATTGTTGCCGCTGATCGACCGACTGCCGCAATGACTCGAGCGTCTGCTGCTGGGTTGCGAGCGACTGCTGGACCGTCTCTAATTCGGTCGAACGGGTGGCGAGCTCAGCCGCCAACGAATCACGCTCCGTTTGCCATTGCTGTCGCTCTTGCTCGAACTGCCGCAAGGCTTCTTCGCGCTGCTGCACTTCCGCCGCCATGGCAGCTTGCCGCCGTTCCAACTCGGCGGTCAGTTCCTGCTGTGTATCCGACAGAGAATCGCGCAGCGACTCGACCGATTTGCGTTCTTCGCCAATCTGCTCACGCTCGGCTTCCACCTCGCTGCGCGTTTTTTCCAACTGCTCGGCCAGTGCCGTCAGCTCGGCCTGCCGTTGGTCCAACTGTTCAAGCTCGGCTTGCCGCTGCTGATCGGACTGCTGTTGGCCGGCCTTGGTCGCTTGTTGCTGCAGGAGGGCATTCTGTTGTTGCTGCAACTGCTGCTGAGTCTGCGCGATGGCAAGTGCTTGCTGGGCGATTTCCTCGCGTTGGCGCGTCAGATCTTCCGTTTCCTGCTGCTGCTGATCAACGAGCGCACTGCGTTGCTGTTCCAGCTCCGCTTGATGTTGATCAAGTCGCGCAGCGAGTTCCAACAGCTCATGCCGTTTCTTGTCAAGCGCGGCATGGCTCTCGCTCAGCGTACTCAACTCGTCGTCAAGCTGGCTGCTGCGTGTGTCGAGGTCCGCGCGCCATGAATGGATCTCCGCAAAATGCTGGTCGATCTCGCGGTGCTGCCGCTTCAATGCACGACGCTGTTGTTCGCGTTCCTCTTCCCACTCAATCTGTTTTTCTTCGAGTTGGCGTTGCATTTCCTTAATAGCCTCAGGTAGATCCGTCGTTACTCGAACGGCCGCAGCCGAATCGTCTGTTAACCCCGTGTCCGATGCCTGCTCAAGACTCACCGATGATTCGGATTCGTAACGCAAACGGTGTGACTCGACTCCGGACGCTACAGCCAGTTCCGCCGCACTGGTCTCGATCCGGCTTTCTTCACCAGCTGCCGATTCCGCCGGTGCAACGCCCGGTACGTCCACCGTGCGGACGAATCCCAATCGAACATCTCCCAACTTAATCGTCTTGCCCAGTCGCAATCGGTCGACATCGCGGCGACGACCGCGTTTTTCCGTGCCGTTACTGCTCAGCAAATCAATGAACCAAAGCCGGTCCTGCTGCCAGTACAACACGCAATGAGTGGTAGAAATGAATTCACTCTTCAGCCGCAGTGCACTCGGCGCGTCGCGGCCAACAACCGTTAATGCCCGATAGGCTCGATAAGTCGCCCGGCGCTGTTCATTGACCAAGACGCCAATGACCGGGACCAGCGGCGTTGCACTTCCCTTTTCATCCAGCGGGACCAGTCCCTCGGCCTGCTGCGCCGCACCGTCCGAAAAGGACGGGTAGAGCTCGTATTGCCCCATCACTATCGACTGCCCCTGTTCGACCCAATGCCCCTGTTCGACCCGGCGGCCCTGTTCGGCCCGATGGCCCTGACGGTCGCTGCCGCCTGAAGCCGCCGCGTCATCCGCCCCAATTGAGTCGCGTTGCAGCGATAACCGAACACAAAAAATACCCTGTTCCGTCGCATGTAGATAGACGCCAAGCTTGGGGACATCTTCCCCCTCCAGAATGACCTCTGCCCGTGTGTGGTGGCCAATTCGAGCATACGGCTTGCCCACCTCAATGGTTCGCTCGCCGTCAGGACCTTTGACCCGTACCGTCAGTTGTCGATCACACCACAATTGATTACCCATAACGCAGCCAAATCACTATCTGCAAAAGGTTTCGTTCCCAAAGGGTGTATCGCGTCGCCGCCAGAATTGGCGAGCACTCAGGCGCCGGGGAAAGCCCCAAAAACCAAAAAAACCACCAAGGGCCAATCCCACAACAAGCAACAATCTCTATCCAACGTAGTCGAAGAACGCCCTATTTGTAGGGTTCTCACGGTCAATTGAAGGACCGAGACCAAATGGGCAGAGTCATAAGCGCGCAACTCGATTCAATCCCTCCAGTGTAGCACTCTGCCGGGATTTGAAAAAGGAAGACACAGTTCGTGTGGGGGGCAGACGCCCCGCAATTGAAAAGGCGACGGTACGTCGCATGCGTTGGAGTGAATCTGCCGGCCGCCAACCGCTATCACCATTGCCTGGAAATGCGGTGCAATGCACCGTGATCAAGACTTCGCACCAGCTGGCGATTCAATCGACCCACATTGGAAAGAGGGCCCATTTCCCCAGGCCGCGCGACGAAAAACCAGGCCGCGCAACAAAAAACCGGGCCGCACTTTCACAAATGCGGTCCGGCCAACTGTTTTCAAAGAGGCGCCGGCCGGATTCGAACCGGCGGTGGCGGATTTGCAATCCGCTGCCTTAGCCACTTGGCTACGGCGCCTTGGCTTGTTCCCGAGCACTAGCGGGTAAGTTAGGCAATCCGACCAATCCGGTCAAGAGGATGAGGTAAGACGGGATGGTTACATGGACAGCCCGGCGCGTGCTAACGCCTCATAACCTCTGCTATCGGCTCACAAGGACGATTAGCTTGAGGGCGGCACGCGACGCAAACCAGAATTGGCGAGCCAGACTGTCTGGTCCTTTGGTCTGCGCGCCAGACTGTCTGGTCCTTTGCGGTGCGGTCTGGCTGTTTGTTGATCGACCCCCACCGCCTTGTGCGGTGGGTGAAGAAGTTTGCTGGGCTAGAAACGAAGCGTCCCCCCTCTCTCCCTCCAACGCCGAAAGCGTTGGGGGAAGAGGGGAGAGCTATTGGCAGTTGCGGCGTAACTGGCCAAACTCGTTCACCTACGGGGCAAGCCCGTAGGGGGTCCCAAATGGCAAACCAGCCGCAAACCAGACTGTCTGGCTTCCCTGCGGTGGCCAGCGAGTCCGTTTTGTTAACTTCTACTCACCCTGTGCTCTCAGTTCTAGCGTCGCCAAACTTTGCCCAATGGGACCATGCGTTAGTCCGCCGAGCTGATTGAAGAAAGGAGCACGTTTGATTCGATGCCTATAACTGTTGCAGTCGTCGCGAGCCCGCGCATTGTTTCACGCGTTAGCGTCAGAATATGCGGTAGCTGGCGAGCGGCCAGATTTGAGGCACGAGCACGTATGCGAGGAACAAGTGCATGAAATTTTTGGACTGGATCTTCCCGGCACAACGGGATTCCGAAGTGCTTGCACTGGCTCAGCAGATCGCGGGCAGCCAGCAGAGTGTCATTTGGCAGGAATTGGCCGTGCGTCAAAGTTCACTCGGTAGCAAGCCGGAAGCCTGCGGCTACATTCGCTGTCGAGCATTGAGTATTCTGCGTCGCGAATTGCGACAGGTAGCGACCGCCACGTTCGCCGACGCGCAGCGTCAGCAGGTTCTCGATCACGCGGTCAGTTTGATTGTCCATCAGTTCGCCGGTGCCATGGTGAGTCACGCTTTGGCACCAGCTCCGGCGCGCCGTGCGGCCTAATGCCGCAGGTCCCGACCAGAACATCAAGCCCTTTAACTACTGCGTTAACAAGTACGCCCTGGCACCAGCCTTAACGGTGCCGACTTTGGTGAGTTTGCCTGATCGTTTCGAGTCGTCTCTGTTTCGAAGCGCTGCTCCGCCACGAACGCCCGACTGGCATATTTCCAGTCGGGCGTTCTTTTGTTGGGTGGCACTGGGGCGTTGGGTGGCACTGGCTGAGTGAGCGAGAATCACCAATCGAATCCACCAAGTGCGCGTGAGTTTGAATTGCCTTGAACTTCGCGAACGGAGCCAGTGTTTTCTCCAATCTAACCAAACGCTAGAATTCTCGTCAGACCAGCCCGAGGCGTGCGTGCCACGCAATTCGTCATGGCTCGAAGTCAACACGGGCTCGGCTCGCTGACGCGTCACATTGATCTAATTGCGAATCCGCGCATCGAGCTGTAGAATCTAGCTGGACAGCGCCACTTTGCGATCGCAACTTTTGGTAAGTCACGAATTACCAATGACTAATAGCGAAAGAAGCCCGAAATGACGAATATCGAAGGCCAGCCCATCGGACGATTTTTTGCAGGGCTGCATTTCAAACCGTGCAGGCGCTTCGGATTTCGGCATTGTTTGGTCATTGGGTATTTCATCATTCGTCATTAGCCAACCTCCGACTGGGCGGCTAAGTGGCACTGTTATAACTGGGCGCTATAGAATCTAGGCCCATTGTCCACTGACCAGAAATTCGAATCCGTCGCACCGGATTCGAATTTGTAGCACCTTTTTTGGGAATCACGAAGATGAGCGAACAATATGACATTGGGCTGCTAGGCCTGAAGGTGATGGGACAGAACCTGGTGTTGAATATGGAAGATCATGGCTTCCATGTCGCGGTCTGGAACCGCACGACATCGACCATGCAATCGTTCATCGACAAAGACTGTGGCGGCAAGAACATCGAGGGGTACGCAGCGCTCCCAGAGCTGGTGGCGAGCCTGAAATCGCCACGGATTGTCATGTTGATGGTCGAAGCCGGCCATCCTGTCGATTCGGTGATCGAGCAATTGATCCCGCTGCTCGCGGCAGGCGACGTAATCGTTGACGGCGGGAATTCGTTATTCAAAGACACCGAACGCCGCACCACCTACTTGGAAGAAAAAGGGCTGCTCTTCATCGGCACCGGCGTCTCGGGAGGTGAGGAAGGGGCGCGACGTGGGCCCAGCATCATGCCGGGCGGCAGTGAAGCGGCGTGGCCACTGGTCAAACCAATTCTGCAAGCTATTTCGGCCAAAGTCGGCCCTAATCACGATATCCCCTGCTGCGATTGGGTTGGGCCGCGCGGTGCTGGCCACTATGTGAAAATGGTTCACAACGGCATCGAATATGGCGACATGCAATTGATTTGCGAAGCCTATCTGATGCTCAAATACGCAGCCAATTTGACCAACGATGAAATCTACGACGTCTTCGCGCAATGGAATCTGGGCGAATTGCAGAGCTATCTGATCGAGATCACACGCGATATTTTCAGTGTCGCGGATCCCGATGGTGCTGGGTTTCTGGTCGACAAGATCCTCGACGTGGCCGGTGCCAAAGGGACGGGCAAATGGATGAGCCAAGACGCGTTGGACCTGGGTGTGCCAAGCACACTGGTCACGATGGCCGTTTACGCGCGCTGCCTCTCCGCCCTGAAACAGGCTCGAGTGCGTGCCAGCAAAACGCTCGCCAAGCCGGTCGTCTCGGACCCGGAACGGAAAGCCCTGATCGGCGACCGTGACGCATTTATCGAACAGATCCGCCAGGCACTCTATGCCTCCAAAATCAGCTCCTACGCTCAAGGGTTCGTGCAATTGCAGCATGCCGCCAAGGAATACCAATGGCAATTGGACTATGGGCTCTGCGCCCAGCTATGGCGCGGTGGCTGCATCATTCGAGCGCAATTCCTCGAACGGATTATGGAAGCCTTCGAGGCCGATGCCAACCTCGAAAACCTGCTGCTCTTCCCCTACTTCCAGCAAGCCGTGACGCATGCTGATTCGGCTTGGCGCCGCGTGGTCATCGTCGCCACAACCCTGGGATTGCCGGTCCCCGCATTCTCCACGGCATTGGCCTACTTCGATGGCTACAGCAGCCCCGTACTGCCGGCGAACTTGCTGCAGGCCCAACGCGACTACTTCGGTGCACACACGTTCCAACGCATCGACAAAGAAGGTTCGTTCCACGTCGATTGGATCAACCTGCGCCGCGAACCGAAAGAGTAGCTTCTCCAATCGCGCCCAACCATGCCGAAAAACTTTGGCCCGGAGGGCCAACACAACCGTTGCCGATTATGGGGCTAACCGCACCGGTGCCTCACGGCACCGGCAGAGGCTGTACCGGCCCTGCCGGGCCGAATTCGGTCCGTGCCCTCCCGCTATTGTGACACCCTTCTGGCGCTGCGGCTGAACCCCAATCGCGCCCAACCATGCCGAAAAACTTTGGCCCGGAGGGCCAACACAACCGTTGCCGGGGTCGTCAGGCCCCGGAACCTGATGCCCCAAAACCCCAGAAAAGCCCCGGAGGGGCGATACAGATACCAGCAAGCGAACCGTCTGTATCGCACCGGCAGAGGCTGTACCGGCCCTGCCGGGCCGAATTCATTTCATACCTATCTTCCAATGCGACACCGCATTCGGAACTTTGGCTGAGCCTTCGCCGGGGTCAGCTACGAACTCAATTTGTCCGTTCCTCATTGCGTCATTCGTCATTGGTTTTCGGCTCTTCAACACCGATTTTACCAATGGCCATTTGCGCCCAATGCCTAACCACCGGTTCGTCGCTGTCGAGCAGCTTGCGCAAGGCCGGCAACGCGGACTTTGCGGCAGGCCCAATGCTGCCCAACGCTCGTGCAGCGTAAATCTTCATCGATTCGTCACGTTGCAGCATTTTGGTCAGTTCCGGCACAGCCGGCGCAGCGGCTGGCCCCAGTGCCGCCAGTACCTGAGCGGCCTCCCATTCCAAGTCGCCGATTTCCAAGTGCTCACGCATCGCCGGCAGGATAAGGTCAACCTCCTTGGTCAACTGCCACAGTGACATAGCCGCCTCGGTACGTTGCGTCGAGTTGATGTCCTTGACCAGCTTCTTGAGATGGGGAATCGCCGGTTCGGCCCGTTTCCCAAAATGCCCAATCGCGCGCACCGCTTCTTCGCGGACCGGGTCAAGCGGATCGCTCATCGCTTTGATCAGTGCGGGAGCTGCCTCCGGCGCGACTTCGCCGCCCAGCCGCCCCAGCGCCTGGGCCGCATTGCGGCGTACCGACGCACCACCCGATTGCAAACGGTCGATCAGCACGCCCACAGCTGGCTTCGCGCCGGCGCCCATCACACCCAGCGCGCGACACGAAAGATAGGAGCAGTGAAATTCCTTGCTGCCCGTGATCTTGATCAGCGCGGGAACCGCTGCCTTCGCGTCGGGACCGATCGCCACGAGCACGTGCAACAGTGCGGGCTGTACGTCAGGTGCGTACTTTTCCAAAGTCGCGACGATCGCCGGCACCGCCTCTTTCGCCTCCGGCCCCAAATAGGCCAGTACTTCCAACGGCTCGACCGGTACATCGGGCGCACGCTGCTTGATAATCTCGGCAATCGCTGGCACCGCTCGCTTCGACTCACGCCCCAACGCAATCAACACCGCCATGCCTTGTGTACGCACCTTCGGAGATGTCGAACGCAACGCGTCCACTGCCTCGGCAAACGTCAGCGCCGGTACCTCCTGATGTGACTCCTGCCCCGAAACACTCAAGACCGGAACCAACAACAACATCGCGACCAGCATTTTCAACGTGCGCAGCATCGTCTTCGCTCCGATCTCAGAGGGCTCAGCAAAGATAGAAGACTGTCGGATTGTGACAAGACCTCAAATAACAGCTCTATCATAGAGCATGCATTGGCGCGACGTAATCCACAAAGGCCGAAAGACGACATGCCCGCTGACAAAACGCGTCTTGCCAGACCAACGTCCGCGTGCCACCAGGAAACGCATGCTGAGGTGCAGGTAACTCGCGAGTTTGGCGCTCTGGAAGTGCATGCACCTTCGTTGCCAGTCATCTTCTTTGCCCTCCAAAACAACTGACAGGACGTCAACCAAAACAAGAAACCGAAGAGGGCAAGAAACAGTACAGACAAGAATATGGCCGGACGGCAAAACGTAACCGTTCACGAGTTCAAACCGTAACGGTCTCCCTATAGCGTGACCGAGGAGTCATTGCCGGCTTGAAAATCGGCGGCCAATGCAGAAGCAATCCGCGTCTCGATTCGGACTCAGCAAAGCGGCGATTAATAGCAAGACGTTTGTTCGTCCGACGAGAACAATGCGAGAGGGCTTGTAGCTGACCAGTCGTGCCTCCGGCCGGGACATGCCCGGTGGAGGGCTCTTTTTCATTGGCGGTCATCAGCGTTTATCTGCGGTCTCCCTCCTGAATGTATTGCCAGCGGCCTCGTTTCTGAGGACGGATGCAAAAAAACTCCCCGCAGCCCGTCGAGTTGCGTGACAGGACGAGGCTGCAGGGAGTGGGAGGTGCGTGTCGAGTGGTCGACCTATTGGGGTGGCGTTTGCACAGCCTCGGGACCATCGCGCGCGCCGCAAGCGTGACCGTACCTCAACGTGCAAACGTCATGCCGCCTCAGTGGCATACCACTCTCGATCCAAAACCGCTGCTGAGTGTGGGGAAACCGTAATCGCCCCGCAAGGCAGTGATCTATTCCTTAAAACCCTTGACCGGCCCCATAGTTCCGGTCCGCCGCCGAAACGGCTAAGATTCTTGCGTGGCTTGCCCCGCGCCGGTCGGCGCGTTGGCGTGCCAGCTTGCCACCGTTGAGCAATGCAACCACCGCTCCTGGCAGGCCTTACGGCCCCTCAAAGCCCTTACTGCCCCCCAAGACAAAGAAAAACCGAACTCATGCAACCTGACCTCCCTGCGCTGCTGCAGCCTGTTCGCCAAATCACTCTTTCAGCCGGCCGCAAGGCACTGGAGTTCTACAAACGCGAATTGCCGATCGAGGTAAAAGCCGACAATTCGCCACTGACACTTGCCGATAAGGCCTCGCATCGGCTGATCGTCGCCGAGCTGGAACGGTTGACTCCGGAGATTCCGGTCGTATCAGAAGAATCGGCTGACGGCGAGTCGATTAGCCTGGCATCCGATCAGTGGCTGTGGCTGGTCGACCCCCTGGACGGGACCAAGGAGTTCATCAAGCAGACGGGCCAGTTCACGGTCAACATCGGCTTGGTCCATAACGGTTATCCCGTGTTGGGCGTGGTACATGTACCGGTTTCTGGCACGTGTTATTTGGGAGTCAAGAGCGACGCCACGACCGGCGCGTGGTTGCAAGAGGCCGATGGTGATCCACAACCGATCAAGACGCGCACGGCAGATCCCGAGCACCTGACGGTGGTGGCCAGCCGCGATCATGCCGGGCCGGTCGTCGAAGCGTTCTTGAAGCGGCTGTCCGGTGCCGACGTAACCAGCATGGGCAGCTCGCTGAAGTTCTGCCTGGTGGCCGAGGGCAAGGCCGATTTCTATCCACGCGTCGTGCCTACGTTCCAGTGGGATACGGCGGCCGCACAGGCAATCATTGAAGCGGCCGGCGGCCAGTTGACCGAACTGGACGGCCAGCGATTGGCTTATCGCAAGGACCGCCTGCGCAACCCATCCGTCATGACGTTTGGCGACAGTACCATCGATTGGCCAACATTCTTCGGCGCATAAGCGCGCTCCAACGGGCGTCCGGTACGGCCTTTCAGGCCTACGGGTTTCGGTGGGGCGGTAACCCAGGCCTCCGCTCGCCTACGGCTCGCTCCGACCTGGGCTTCCATAGCGCCGGGCCCGTTGGCCCGGCCCGCGGCGGTGTCCTGTTGTGCTATAATCCCAGGCGGTCATCTACGGCGGCAGACAGCCAACGGGGGGGGAGAGTATGATGCGTTTAGACGGAAGACGATACGATCACGAACAGCCGGTGACAATCGAGATTGAAAACGGCACGATTGCCAGTGTCGAGACGTTACGTTGCGGCGAAAAAAGCGAGCTCCCGCTATTGGCTCCCGGGTTGGTGGATCTGCAGGTGAACGGTTTCGGTGGCCTCGAATTCACCACGCGCGAGTTGGACGGTGACGCGGTCGAGCAAGTCAGTCTGGCGATGGACCGGCTGGGCATTACGTGCTACTTGCCGACCGTGATCACGCAGGAGCATGACCTGCTGCTCCACGTGCTTGGCACCATTGCCGAAGCGATCGCCACGCGTGAAACAGTCCGGTCGCGCACCGCGGGTGTCCATTTGGAAGGCCCTTACATCTCGGTGGAAGATGGTCCACGTGGTGCGCATCCCGCGAAGCATTGCCGCGCGCCGGATTGGGATGAGTTTCAGCGGTTGCAGGAAGCCGCACGCGGGCATATCAAGATCATTACGCTTTCTCCCGAATACCCCTCGGCCGTCGAGTTCACGCGCCAAGCCACAGCGCAGGGCGTCATCGTTTCGATCGGACATACCAACGCCAATTCGCAGCAGATCGACGCCGTGGTCGAGGCGGGGGCAAGCATGAGCACGCATCTGGGCAACGGCGCTCACGCCTCGATCACCCGTCACCCCAACTATATTTGGGACCAGTTGAGTAACGACCAATTGACCGCCAGCTTGATTGCCGACGGTTTTCATTTGCCACCAGAAGTCGTCAAGGCGATGGTGCGTGGGAAGACCGCGCAACGCGTGGTGCTGGTAAGTGACATGACCAGCATGGCTGGAGCTCAGCCCGGTTTGTATGAACGCACCGGGCTTGGTGCCGTCGAAGTGTTGGACGACGGCCGCGTGGTCGTGGCCGGGCAGCGCGAGTATCTGGCAGGCGCGACCATGCCGCTGGCCGTGGGAATCACGAACATCATGCGGTTTGCAGGAATCGATCTGGCGGCGGCAATCGACATGGCCAGCACGCGGCCCGCACGCCTACTCAAGCTCGACTGCGGTTCGCTCGATGTTGGCAGTCCGGGTGATCTGATCCAATTCGAAATGACCCGGGACGGTGCCATCGAGATCCTCGCCACGTTTCGCGGCGGCCAATGTGTTTGGGAAAAGGAGCAGCCGAACGGTGCCGCCAGTCAGCCGGAAGAGACGACGCGGTCATAGTTGGTGGCACAGCAAGCCGCGTCCTGAAAGTGATTAGCGTTTATCAGCGTCGATTAGCGGTTCCTCAACTGCAAACGCCACTACCGTTCAGAAGACGTCATCCTGGCGAGCGACGGCGGCGAGGCTGTCCCAATCGATGGCCGCCTCCATCGCCTCGTCCATGTATTGGGCTCGAGCCTGTTCGAGAATCGCGTCGCAATCGATGTTGCCCGACAGACGCACTCGATAGACATCCGCACTATCGCGAATAATCTCCTTGCAATCGACTGCCAGCGTGATGAAACCATCAAGCGTCAGCCGATACTCAGCTTCCAACAACTGGCGCGCGGCGTGGACTTGCGACGATTGCGGTGTCCAAAGGGCATCCGCCATTAGATTCGCGGCGTAATTGGAAAGCGCAAGCGGATCGTCGGCAACGGGGGCCTGATGATGCTGAGTAACCGCGTCGGCCAACGATTCGGGCAAGTTCCAACGCGCAAGCAAACGGCCGCCGAGTTCACCATGGTGGAATCCGTAGAGCTCGCGTTCCGACTCGACCAACATCGTGCCATGGCCCACTTTTTGGTACAGCTTGATGTAGCTCTTGGTCTCGGTTTGAGCTAACAGCAGCATCCCAACGTCCGCCAACAGACCGGCGCTGTACGCTTCGTCCGGCGCCAACTCAGGTTTGTACACCGCCAGGCGCGAGGCGACCGAAGCCATGGAGAGTGAGCGGCGCCAGTAATCTTGATACACGTCGGCGGGCGTATCTTCGACCAACTGTTTGAGCAACCCGAAACTCAATACGGCCAGGCGCAATGAGCGGGTGCCAAGGTAAGTTACCGCATGTTGGAGGCTGGCAATGTTGCGAGCCAAGCCAAAATACGAAGAATTGACCAGCCGCAACACGGACGCCGCCAAAGCCGGATCCGACTCGAGACACTGGACCAGCTCGTATGTTTCAAACTCTTCGTTCTGCAACAAAGTTAAGACCTGGCAAGCCACTTGCGGAGCACTGTGCAAGCGGTCGACTCGATCGATAAGTCGGTCCATGGCGGCCGTATGTGCGCTCTGAATCATTGAAACCTCGTCACCTGATTGCGCAGGCTACTCATATTTCCGCAGACCCGAATCAATTTGACAGGATCTCGGGATACCACAAAAACCAAGGGCTCAGAGCCGCGTGAAGAAAAGCGACGCGCGCGGTACCGGACCGATCGGTTGAAAACTGCTTCCATAAGAAACATAGCTTATCGACGCGATCGTTCGGTCCAGTTTGCCCTGTGCCGATTGTGTCGGTTAGCGCAAGCGCGCGCTGGAATTCGTAGCTGGGCCCGCCAAGGGCTCAGCCGAATTCGGCCCGGAGGGCCGCTACAGCCTCTGCTGGTGCCGTAAGGCACCGGTACGGTTTGAACCAGAATCGGCAAGCCCCGGCAGGGGCGATACAGGAAGTGCGCCCCTCCGGGCCAGGAGTGGTTCGGGCGTAGCTGGGCCTACCGACTCCCACTGGCCTCGAACCGCCTGCGCGCGGCCCAAAGCCCGAGTGCCGGGTTACGAATGAAGAAGATACGCTCCTGGTCAGGCATCGTATTCCAACCATCCTGGAGTGTTTCGGGATCGTAACGAGCTTGCATCTGCGCCAAATCCGCGTACTCGTAGCCGACGCCTTCGATTTCGCCGCGCGTCAAACACCCGGGACAGTAGATGACGCGGAACCGCCGTTCACTTGAACCGTGGATCATGTGCGCCGCAGCTGACAGATTAGCCCGCAGGTCGGCGTTTTCACGGACAAACTGCATGATCTCGGGCGTGGTTCGGTAGCCGTATTTGCGGATCATCCGATCGATCTCCGCGTCCTCGCCGAACATCTTGACCGCCGGCGCCAAGACGACCAACTGCCCCTCGTCGGCAATAGCCATGCGAGTTCGGTAGACGGCTTTGTTGCCCAACCACGTGCTCTTGAACTCGCTGGGGTCCAAATAGACAACCACTTTCTTGGGCTCTTCGTCCAACAACGTCACATTCACTTCGGCGGCCAGCTTGCTGGCCAACTCGAAACACTCGTGGTCATCGCCTGCAAACAGGCCGCGCACGACGTTATGGCCATCGGCGTCAGGGCCAATCACCGTTAACAGGAACAGCCATGGCAGATGACCACAGAAATGGTCCTGGGCGTAGTTCAAGATACGTCGCAGCGGCGTATCGGCACGCCCCATCATGCGTTCCATGCCATAGGTGGCACCGATGAAATGGCTGCGATTGATCCCCATCGCGCCACCCGTTCCGACGAACAGGTTCTTGTTGTAGTTCGCCATGCCAATCACTTCGTGAGGCACCACCTGGCCAATCGAAACGACCAAGTCATGCCCGCCTTCCCAAACCAGCTTGTTCAGCTGGGCAGGCCACGGCTCATCCGACAGCCCCTCGGTCACCTCGCTGACAAATTCGGCCGGAACCGTACCGACCGTCACCACGTCGCGCCGCCAATCGTGCGCGCGAATCAACGACTTCGGTACCGACGGAAACATCGCATTCAATTCCGCGGGCGACATCGGCTCGTGAGTGCCCAACGCAGGCATCACATCGACCAGCCGGTCACCATAGTATTGGTGCGTCATGCAGGTCAGTGGGCCCGCATGACTGTGTTGGCGAGTGAAATCGGGTGGCAGCGCCAGCACGCGTTGCCGCGGCCCAAGTTGATCGAAAACGTCCACCAACGCCGCGTGAATTTGTGGATCGGTAAGTTGAGTATTGGCATCACCAAGAGCGATGTAGACAGTCATGTGCGTAACTCGCTAGTTATGAACAATCACCGTTGGACGTACTCATCGAGTGTGGCAAGAATGCCCCCGCACCGCAAGACGGTCGAGCGGCCGGGCTCAGCGCCGCAGGGCCGGGCCAACGGGCCCGGCGCTATGATAGCCCAGGTCGGAGTGAGCCGCAGGCGAACGCAGGCCTGGGTTATCGCCGCACCGAACACCGGAGGCCTGAAGGGCCGCGGATGCACCGACGCAATTTGCTTGACGCTGTTATTTGGGGTATGGTCACGTTGGCGCGGTTCCTCTCGCGACGCTTGACGCTCGACTCTCACAAAAGGTGCGAAAATGACGAATCGACGAAATTGTCAGTGGCGATTGGCTACCATCTTGTTTCTGTTGGTCATGTTGGGCGTGGCCGAATCTGCCCAGAGCGGCTGGTTCGGGCGTTGCCGTCTGTTTCGCCGCCACTGCCGACCGGTGGTCTGCCAACCGACTTACTGCCAACCGACTTGCTGCGAACCACAAGACCAAAAGACGGCATTACCCAAGGCCGCATGCGCACCCGGCCAATTCTGTCCCTATGGTATTGTCGGCTGTTTCCACGACGAAAATGACGTGTGTCAGTATTGTGTTTACGATGTTAGCGAATGCCCCGGTAACCAGCCCGGCACTTACACCGGCAGTTGCGACGTTACGGTTACGCAAAATGGCAGCTGTGCCAATTGCGACAAGTGCTATGACACAGGTCAGGTAACCAGCATTGCAATCCCCATTCCCGACGAGCCTGATGCGGCGGATTCCAGTTCAACTCGAAATGGCCCGCCCACCTTGGCATCAAAACGGCATTTCATTGATGCCCGTTTGCTCAAACAAGGCCTTCCTGTTGGGGTAACTCTGAAAGCTCGTGGAGACTACCGGCCGGAGACCTTGCCGGGCGACCAACTGCCAGGTGTGGTGGTCAGATGGCAGGTACCTGATGCGCCCGCTGCCAAGAGTGACAAGAACGCCCCAATCAAGAACATCCGCCTTGATTGGTTTACATCCACAAGCTCAGACCGTCGCCACGGATTCGGCTATGAAACGAAGGCGCCGCCGAGAGGCAATGCGGTTGTCAAGGACGCGACGAAGATTGCCGACAAAGCCTACTTGTTGCGCGTCGCCATCGCCCATGAAACACGTCACTACGTCGTGTTCCTGCCGTGACCGGTCCCTGAGTTTTCCGTAACCGTTCACGAGAATTCACACTTCACGAAGAAAACGAACCGCAGAAGGCCGAAGGAAACAAGCCAATTGTTTAGCCATCTGAAATGAGACGCGCACTCGAGTTCATTTTCCATCGGTCGACCCCCACCGCCTTGCGCGGTGGGTGAAGAGGATTGGTAGGCATCGCGGGTAGCTCACCAGGCGCTTTCACCCATGGGACAAGCCCATGGGAGTCTCTTGAAAGCGACATGACTTCTTCGGCTAAACTGTTAGGATTGCGCATGAACGGTTATCAATTGCTGCGGTCAATTGCCCGCAACTGGATCAGATCGTCCGTGCGCAGCGACGGATGAAGGCTACGTACACAACGGAACCCGACCCGTTGACTCGGCTTGTAAAGAGGTCGAAACAATCGCGGCGGCGGTCCGCCCCGATCGCTGACGGGGTTCACGCTGGTGGTCGAAAGAGAGAAACCACCGCGCACGATGCGTTGCTTCTCACCAATATCCGAGCCGGTGAACCGGTTCACCGTCCACTCCAGGACATTCGACCGCATACCGACCAACGGCTCGCTCAACGCGTCCCATTCAAGCCGATCGAGCAGGGCGTCGGTTTCCGGGAGCGGTACGTTCTTGGTCACGAGCTGCCAGCCATCACGCGTCAGATGGGTGCCTGCCTGCGTGACCACATACTGAAACGCTTCCTCGCGCGGCAGGCGTTTGCCGAGCTGTTCCGCATAGACGGTCGCTTCGTCCCAAGTGACGTTATGAATCGGCATATCGGCAGGTGGCTTATCGCGCTGGAAACGACCCGGGATCTTCAACTGGGCATTTTCGAGCTGCGCAAAAGTCGCTTCGTGAGTATCAATGTAGAAACTGGGAACCACCACTTCGCAATCGCAACCTGGGTCGATCGTGCGCATCACAAAGGCACCACCCTCAACACGCGCCATATTGCCAATCACCTGGTCGTTGGAAAACAACTGAATTGCAGGCCATGCTATCTTGCCATCCGTTTCCTTCCACGCCAGATGCGGAAACATGCCAGGTCGCTTTTCGTGTTTGGGTGGTAAGTACCGATACACTTCGTGGAACAACCGATCATTCTGATACGCCACGACCAGGTAGTTACCAGGTTCGCAGATTGCCGTGACCGGGCTCGTACCAACATCGATCGCCAGCTCCGGTTCGGGCCGGCCACTGTAACTGTTCAGCGGGATCAACCGCACCTGAGCGCCCGATGGCTCGGTCGTGATGAGGACCTGCCGAACGTCCTCGGACGAACCTGGGACATAGGTCGCGCCATCGCGCGACGGCAATAACGCGAGTGTCGTCAGCAAACCGACCACGATTGCGGCAAGGGCGATCGACGCGGCCACCGCGGGGCGGCGCCGAGCCCAGCGCATCGCTCGGTTCACACGCGAAATGCGTCGCGCGCGGATCGGTTCGCCACGCAAGTGACGCTCCAGATCGTCCGCCAGCTTTGCCGCCGTCTGATAACGCTGCCTCGGCTGCTTGGCCATCGCCTTCAAGCAGATGGTCTCCAGGTCTTTTGAAACTTTCGAGTTGATCGCTCGCAGCGGCCGCGGATCGTCGTGCAACACTTGTTGCAACAACAACCGCTTGCCGCCAACAAACGGCCGTTTGCCGGTCAACATCTCGTAGAGGATCACTCCAAGCCCGTAGACGTCGCTGCGGCGATCCGCGGAATGGCCGTCCCGAACCTGCTCGGGTGACATGTAGGCAGGAGTGCCCAGAATCTGGCCAGTGGCCGCGATCGTCACGTCCCCTCCCTCGCGTTTGGCCAACCCGAAATCGGTGATGTGCGGCTGGCATTGAGCGTCCATCACGATGTTACCCGGCTTTAAGTCACGGTGGACCACACCCAGATCATGGGCGTGGTGCAGTGCCCGAGCGACCTGTGCACAAAGGGTTGCCGTTTGTCGAGCATCACACTGGTGCTGCTTCAGCCATTCGTTCAACGGCACACCGTCAATGTACTCGCTGACGATATAGATCGTGTCGTCGTGACGGCCCACTTCGTACACAGTGACTAGATTGGGGTGATTCAACTGGGCGGCGGCACGTGCTTCGCGCACCACGAATCCCGCTTCCGCTCCCGTCAGAATCTGGCGATGTGGAATCTTGACCGCCACGAACCGTTCGAGCTCCGTGTCACGAGCACGCCAAACACGCCCAAATTGGCCAACTCCGATCGGCTCGAGCAGCTCAAAACACTGTAATGCCGGCACGCGGCCCGTGAACGCCGCCGTGACTGTCGCGTCATCATCGTCCGATAGATCGAATCGGCTGCCGCATGACGGACAGGACAAGTCATCGAATTCGCGATCATCAACCAGTTCGATCGGATGCGAACAGTTAGGACATCGGACGCGCATGACTTGGGCCCTCCACAAGCGTGACGTCGCACAGATCTTCCACTCTGGATCAAGACGCGGTTTGCGCCGTGCAGCCAAATACAAACGACGCGCGTTATTCTACGCAACAACCCAGCTTAAGGGCAAATGAGCGAGTTACCCAGGGCTCAGCCGAATTCGGCCCCTCCGGGGCTTTTTGGGATTGAGGGTGCCAGGTTCCGGGGTCTGACGACCCCGGCAAGGGCTGTTCTGACCCTCCGGGCCAGGAGTTACTCGCCGCAGTTGCGCCCCGCCAAAGACTCAGCCAAAAGACAGCGCGTCAAAACAGGCCGTTCCCGACCAGGCACCCGGTCTCGACGGTCCCGTCCGTGATGTTGAACATGCCCGGGTAGCGCTGGTCCCAGCCCGCGTTGCCGGCGGGACAATACTGCCGACCGTTGCCCTCGATGGCGGCGATCGTGGGGATCCGTGCCGAGAGTGAGGCGCTGTGCAACAGCGAGGCACCAATACAGGTCAGGTCCTGGACACATAGAAACAGCCCGTATTTCTGGGCGGCGGCCCCCATCAGCAACGCTTCGGTCTGGCCCTTGCAGGCCTTCAACGCGACACCTGAATAGCCCAGCTCCCGTGCCAGTTGGAGGCTCTCCAAATCGACCAACGACTCGTCAATCACGACCGGCTTGATCTTCGCCGCCTCGTGCATCCGGTTCTCCGGGTTCAAATGCAGATCACGGTGCGTCGGCTGTTCGATGTACTGCGCTCGCTCCAACGCGGCCGGTGATTGTTGGCCAACTCGAGCCAGAAAATCGAGCACATACTGGACATTGGCACATTTCTCGTTGAAGTCGAGTGAATAGTGCCATTGCTCACAACCGCGCGCCGCTTGCGTTTCCGCAGCCACTTGCTCGATCGCGACCACGCGCGCCACATCCCAGTCTAAATCGTCGCCGTTGAGTTTGATTTTCAGATGCGTCAGGCCATCCGCCTTGATCCACTCGCCCAACGTCTCCGGCAGCCCGTCACTGACGCGTTGGGCAATATCTGCATCAGTCAAAGGATCCAAAGCACCAATCAGGTGATACAAGGGTATGCGTGGCTTGGGAACGCGGAGCGTGTATCGATCGAGGTACTCGCCAGCAAACTCGTCGGTCAAGTAATGGCTCAGGTCGGCATTGACGAACTCGGCTCCCAACACGTTGTAGCTATTCTGGCCCAGCGCCTTGCCATACGCGTCGTGAATCGCTGCCTCAAGCGGGCTGGCCGCCACCAGGCGTGCCAGCCGCGGCATCGGCTCGCCAAGCTGCAGGTCGGCAACCACCTGTTCGGCAATCGAGTCGTAGCTGGGTGCCAGCGCATGCGTGATCTCGATCGGGTGCCCCATTTCCGTATCGCCGTTTGCCACGTCAACCAGCTGGTCAGTTAGCTGCACCATCGCCGCCAAGGTCGTTTCCGAAGACACCACCCGGCTGGGCCACGCCCACGCGTTGCCCAGCGGCATCGAGCCCGTGCCGGTGGCGCGACGCCCATCACGCGTCTCGACATCCACACGCACGTCCATCACCGTTACGTCGACCACCACCCGTCCACCAAACTTGATCGGCACTCGATAGTCAATTTCTCTGGACGTGCACGAAACACTCTTCAACTGAATATCGGTCGATTTGGACACGATCTGCTCCAAGGAAGATAGGTAAGCGTTCACGGCCTCTGGCCGTGAACGCTTACGCCGTCGTTATCATATCGGTTTTTTGTTCCAGTCCCGAAGGGACGTTCCTATACCAGGGGCATGGGTGGAGCTGGCGTGAGCGCAGCGATCGCCGC
>JAJRVM010000032.1 GCA_024277285.1 Planctomycetota bacterium | reverse complement strand
GCCCTCCGGGCCGAAGCCCCCGCTCAACCATGCCCAAATCACTTTGGCCCGGAGGGCCAAAACAGCCCTTGCCGGGGTCGTCAGGCCCCGGAACCTGGCGTCTCCTGTATCGCCCCTCCGGGGCTTGCTGAATCTGGTTTGAACCACACCGGTGCCTTACGACACCGGCAAAGGCTGTACCGGCCCTCCGGGCCGAATTCGATCCATGCCGTTCTACCAGCGCGGGATTGCGGCATATAGGAATGGGGCGTTTTTTGGCGATGCCAACGACGCGGAGCGTCGTTCCACACTGCGTCGCTCCATCGTGCTGCTAGCGGGGTTCGACCATGAAGTCGTCGATTTCAACCGACACACCGCTCTGCAGAAAATGGACTGCCACCAACAAGCGACGACGGCCGCCACGGCGTTGCGTGATGATCCCCTCGATCCCAGCCAAGGCGCCACGAATAATGCGTACCGGCCGGCCTGGCTGTAAACGCTCCTCGACCGTCAACGGTGCTCCCGAAGCGATCAAATGACGCAATTGATTCAAATCGCCACGCAACTGCTCCTGATCACTGACCTCGAGCACCGTCGACACTCGGTTGGTGGTGAGTGATCGCACACGTTCGTCTGCATCACCAAACATGAAGACATAGCCGCCAAACAGCGGAATGTGTGAGTAGACGACGCGTTTGCGAATCAGGTTCTTCTTCGGAACCATGGGTAGATAGAAGGGAATCTCAAAACGCAGCAAGTCACGTGCGAGCGCTTTTTCGTTGCGCGCTTTGGTGAATATCGTCCACCAACGGCGATGCGTGTTGTGCTGCTCGAACTCGGCTCCCTCAAGAAGTTCCTCGGGATATACAGACGTATCTTCTCCTAGAATCGGCATTCGCTCCGTTCCTCTCGCAAAGCATCCGCCCTACTCCCCACGTGGAAGAATCACACCTGAACAAAGTGGTGAGAATGCAGGATGCATGGTGTTAGTCGGGTTGCAGTGAGACCTTCTTCGCTCACCAAAATCTGGAACTCACGCTTTCGCCCCAAGAATGGCCCCCATCGATCGACCGACACCGACCAGACCGCCGTGCCTGCTCAATATCGGTCGGCTAACATCTTTGCCCCCTGCCTTGGCCGTTCGCCCCGTACTCTCTGGCCAAAGCAAGTCCAGACCAACTACGAATCTGCCCCGTACCTCTAAGGGGCTTTTACAAGCTGGTCAGCTCACTTTTTCATGAAAAAACACGATCCAAGATAATCCCCAACTGAAATGCACACTGTGGTGGAGTTTTCTGCACACCGCTTTCTGCACACCGTTTTCTTCACGCCGGCCGAGCGTTACGCTCGTCTCGCACCCAAGCGGATCATCTCCAACACAGCACCACTCCAATATCCACCAGAAAAACCACAACGCAACCCCCCGGCAGAACTATTTTTCTTTTCTGGTGTCGCGGGCATTCCGAGCAACGCTCGCTGAGTTGAAGCTGGTCGGTTCAGTCCAAAAGGGTCCGCGCGCAAAAAAAACACCGCTGAAATTCAGCGGTGTTTTTGACGCTGCCTGCACCGTGAACGGCAGCGTCTTATGCGTTGGTGGCAGCCACGCCCAGCATCCGGCTAGCGCTGGGTCGTCGTGTGCGCTTCCGCTCGTTCAACCCGGACGGCCGTCGTCACATAGGCGTTGCCGATCCATAGATAGGGATCGCTGCCGTTGCCCGACCACATGGGCGAGTAGTAACCCATGATTGGCGTCGGGTTAGCCGTCGGGCGGCTCTGCGAATAGCCAAACCACTTCATTGCCGCCAGGCGCTGTCGGCGCTGTTTGCCCTTGAGTTCGGCCTTACGACGGACGGCCATCATCGGGTCGTCATAACGCCGCAATTCCTGCAGATAGAACCACATGTCCTCGGTCTGAGCCACTTGGTCTCCAGCCGCCGCATTCGGCTTCTGGAGTTTTCCCAAATCCTGGGCCGCCACGACCGAACAGGCCAATATCGCTGGGAGGATCGCGAAGCCAAGAATGATCCGTTTCATTACCATCTCTCCTGGTCCAGGACTATTTGCGGTAGAACGGCAAACCACGTGTGGAACAAATCCATCACCGATCCGCTCGCGTTGTTCGCTCGCTCGCAAAACGGCCGCTCGCTCAGCGCCCGCTTCTTACACAGTAAATCACGTGCCAGCCTGCGATCTGCAGTTCGGCCCGTGTGCTAAGTAAAAGATTCGACCTATACCGAGCGGAAAGATTAGCGCGATTGCACCCGGTGTAACGGATAAACCACTCGCCACCGCCAACCCACCGGCACAGTCGACAAGGTTTGCGCAGCTTACAGTGGCCGAGGCCGCAGCAGATCGCGGCCCTTCAGGCCTCACGGTTTTTTGGGTGGGTAAACCCAGGCCTCTGTTCGCCTGCGGCTCACGTCGACCTGGGCTATCATAGCGCCGACCCGTTGGGCCGAAGCCATTGAATGCGGTGGTGTTTGGATCGCAGCAGGCCGATTATCGCTCGTCACCGGCGATTCAAGGGCTGGCATCTTGGCGCATATGCGTAGCGTTCGCGGCGAATGCCGCGAGAGCATGTAGCCACAGGCGTGAGCCTGTGGTGATTGGATCGCACCAAGACGGATAGCCGCGAACGCGGCGACAGCAGTCGCGACTGCCGAGTTTGTGCTCAATGTTTCATGGGATCGCGTCCATCGCTACGCTATTGCTGGTTTGCGACTTCAGTTGGGTTGCGATTGGCGATGCTGGCAGTGAGGCCGCTTTTGGGCGGTGCGAATGGGGCGCGGCTGGCTGTTTGGATTGACGATTGACGATTGTCGAAATGCTGATGTGCGAAGTCACGGGCGGACTCCGACTTAGGCAGTGTTGGCCCTCCGGGCCAGAAGTAAGTGCCCGACAGACGCAACAAAAAAACGGGCACTCCCGGTTTGGGAGCACCCGTTTTCTGTGTCTGGGCGACTTTCACTTACTTGCTGGTGTCGCTGCCAGCTTCGTCCTTCGTGTCGCTACCAGCATCGTCTGCGGCGGGAGCGTCGGTATCGGCATCAGGCGTTTCCGTCTCGCCAGCGGCTGGCGTCGTGGCCGGGGCTTTGTCGTCCTTGTTGCAGCCAGCGAACGTAACCGTACCAAGCGCCAACACGACCATGCAGAATGCAAACTTCTTCATCGAAAATCCTCTCGTCCATCAAGAAACTGGGGAACTGGGTGCGAGCCCTCACGAGCCCAAAACATTGTTACAGTACTAATGAGCCACTTGGTCGACCGCTTATTCCACACTATTCCCCAGATCGCTAGCATTTTTCTGACACACGCGCCAAATGCGGCACCGATTTGCATTGCACTGCTACGACACTTAGAATCCGTGGTTCGCGTCGGCGGGACGCTGCAACGTGCTTAGAAAACGGTTCCCCAGCTTCGTCATTCTTGCGTCGTGCTTCATTCGTCATTGGGTATTTCGTCATTCGTCATTGCAATGGGACGTGTGTTAGCACGATCCTCTCACCAAGCCCCCCCGCAGCCTTTCGCCCCTTGCTGAGCCGTACAGCATGCCAAGATTTGCGAAAAAGAGGCGAACGGGGAATAAAAGGCGATCGATCAGGTTCACATTTACTAGAGCAGGGCTGTGTGATGAGTGACGATGCTAAACCAGTCGAGGGGGTAGTGCCCGACGAGGCCGGCCCCGCTGCGATTGGTGAGTCGTGCAGTACTGCGAAACCGTTGAGCATCGCCGAATTGGTGCGAACCCATCATCAGATGGTGTTTCGTTATGCCTACCGCTTGGTCGGCAGTGTGCCCGACGCTGAGGACTTGACGCAGCAGACGTTTTTGATTGCGCAACAGAAAATCGCGCAGATCCGCGAGCCAGAGAAGGCGGACCGGTGGCTGTTTGCGGTGTTGCGTAGCTGTTTCTTGAAAAATCGGCGCAGACGCAGACCGGCATCTGCGGCAAACTTAGGCATGGACATGGAGAGCGTGGCGGTCGAACCGCCAATGGACCAGGCGGTCGATGGCGAGTTGTTGCAGTTGATCTTGGACGAGTTGCCCGAGCAACATCGGCTGATCCTGACCATGTTCTATTTTGATGAAATGCCTTACAAGGAGATCGCTCGGGAATTGGAGGTGCCAATCGGCACCGTGATGAGCCGGTTGGCACGCGCGAAAAGTCGTCTGCGTAGTGCTTTGCTGGATCGGCAACAAACTTAGCGAAAACCCTGCCGTCACAGACGGTTATTCATATGAGCCCAGAAGAACTTCGTAAATTGATGGATTGCTACCGAACTGGCGCCGACGGATCGGATGCCGCGGAGTTCGCTGCGCTGCACGAATCGGCAGCCGCCGACTTGGCAGTCCGTGACCAGTTCAAAGCCGTACAGGCGTGGGATACGGCAATCTCGCAAGCAATGCACGATGTGCCGGTTCCTACCGACTTGGCCGACCGCTTGTTAGCTGCGATGGGAACAGACGCCACCGCCGAATCAGACGTGTCCAACGATACGCTCGTGGTGCCGGTACGAGCCGCAGCTTGGTGGCATCGGTGGCCGGCGCGCGTGGCGGCCGCAGCGACCTGCGTGGCCGCGCTCGTGGTCGTGGTCCTTTACCTTGGCGCCTGGAACGACACACTGACGCGCACTCAAGTCGCGGGACTGGCGCACGGCTGGATCGGCCAATTGGACGAAGCAAGCTGGCAACAGAGTGTTCCGCCCGGTAACGAGTATCAGCACCCGGCATTGGCGTTCCGACTTGATGGGTGGCAACGTTTTGACGCGTTGCATGGAGCGGATGCGGTCGCCTACCGAGCCACCGTGCCACCCGCCCGCGCGCGCGCCGTGTTGTTTGTGATCAAAACTCGCCAAGGCCGCCGGTTGCCCAAATGGCCGTCTACCGTACCCGACTCGACCACCGGCAACATCTGCATTGGGTCTTGGAAGAGTGGTGGGCACCTCTATGTATTGGCCGTCCAAGGCACGCCTCAGACCTACCGCCGCGTGGTCAAGAGCCGCGCGATCGCGATGCTGACGAAGTAGCCAGGCCGAACACGGTCCATGCCTTTCTAGCAGTGCGACATGCTGTTGGCACTTCAGCAGACGCCTTTGACTCGGCACAGCGAGCAACTCTGGCCCGGAGGGCCAAAACAGCCCTTGCCGGGGTCGTCAGGCCCCGGACCACGGCGCCCCAAACCCACACGAGCCCCGGCAGGGGCGATACAGGCATTCGTGGTCGCGTTTCCTGTGTCGCCCCTGCCGGTGCTTGCCGGTTTTGTTTTGAACTACACCGGTGCCTTACGACACCGGCAGAGGCTGTACCGGCCCTGCCAGGCCGAACATGGTCCATGCCTTTCTAGCAATGCGACATGCTGTTGGCACTTCAAATGGCCAATCATATCGATTGCGCCGATTCTTCCAGAATCTCGCGACATTCTCTTGTCTGCGTTAACCTGCGACCTATATTTGCCCGGGCCACATACAAACTCATCTTCGGCCTGTTATTGAATTACTTCCCCTCTGGTCGTCGCTTGTTTCCAAGCGCGCCACGCGTAGGTCTTCTACGCAAAAATGGCCTGTGAAGGCAATCGTGTAGGAAATGTTGTCTCCCCAATGGGCGGATTGATGTTATCCGTCTCGGTATTGTTCGCACCGCCGTGTCATGTAATTCCGTTTGCGGTGTCGACTGCGCACACTTGATTTAGCAACTTTGACGAGACAACCCGATGCGCCGCAACACCTTCGCGCGTTCGACGCTGCGCTGTGCGCAGCTTGAACAGCTTGAGGACCGTAGGGTCCTTTCCAGCGTCCCCTGGGGGACACTCTGCGCCGACCAATCACCGCCGCAGGTCGCCAGTCCCGTGCCCGATTGGACCGAATTGGCTCCGGTTGCGGTCGCTCCTGCCAGTTCCACTTCTAACGTCATCGATCCCTCAAGCTACGTACGCAATACGTATGGCTTCGACGGCACGGGGCAAACGGTCGCGATTATTGACAGCGGAATTGCGTGGGACCATATCGCTTTGGGAGGCGGGTTCGGTACGGGTTACAAGGTGGTAGGCGGTTGGGACTTTACGGAAGAGAACGACGCCAACCCGTACGACGATGGCCCAGCCGGGTTTCACGGTACGCATGTTGCCGGAATTGTCGGCAACGAAGACGCGACCAACCAGGGCGTCGCTTCGGGAGTCGACTTGGTCGCGCTGCGCGTATTCAACGATCAAGGACTTGGACTGACCCAGTGGGTCGAACAAGCTCTGGAATGGGTGCACGAGCACCAGGATGATTTTCGCTTCCCGATCACAACGGTCAACATGTCGCTCGGTGCCCAGTGGAACAACGCGGCGCCACCAAGTTGGGCCACCTTGGAAGACGAGCTTGCTCAATTGGTTCAAGACGGCATCTTCATCTCGGTGGCGGCGGGCAACAGTTTCGCCGACTATGGCCAGCCAGGATTGGCCTACCCGGCCGCCAGCCCGTACGTGGTGCCCGCAGCCAGCGTGGGAGCGGATGGCCAGCTAAGCGATTTCAGTCAACGGCAAGAACGCGTCTTGGCCGCTCCAGGCGAATTCATTACCAGCACCGTACCCGACTTTGTACTCGGCGCTGACGGCAACCCCAACGACTGGGCGGCCGCATCGGGAACCAGTATGGCCGCGCCCTATCTGGCGGGCGCCAGCGTGCTGGTCCGTGAAGCGATGCAGCTGGTCGGCACCACATCGATCACGCAGACCGATATCTACAACCAGATGCGCGCCACATCGGACCAGATCTACGATGCTGAAACGCGCGCGTACTACAACCGCCTGAACCTGCCGCGTGCCATCGAATCGCTGTTGCCGGCCGACGACTACAGCTCGTCAACCGACCATCCATTCGACCTGGGACGGTTGCAGCAAACGCTTGACGTCCGCGGCCAACTGATGCGACTCGACGACCAAGACGTATTTCAATTCACCGCCGCGGCAAGTGGCGAGCTGACCTGGCAAGCAACCGGGCGCAACACCTTCGAGCTGTCGATGCCAGGCACCGATCGACAATCGATCGTCCGCCAAGGCGGCTCGACCGCGTGGGTCGAGGCAGGGCAGACCTACCAGTTCGTTGTGTCGGCCGTTGACCGCCTGACCGACTATGACATCACACTCTCGCTCACTACCGAACAACTCGTTATCGTCGACGGCAACGTGGTCCGGGTAACCGGCACGTCGGGCGACGACGAGGTGCGGTTCTCGATCGACGATCGTTACAATTTGGAGGTGAACGGGCAGCAATACAGCTTCGCGCGCGAGCGGCAGTGGCATTTTGAAATCGACGGCGGTGGTGGAAACGACCGCTTGACTCTGTCCGGTTCACCGGCAAGCGACACGTTGTTCCTGCGCGCCGGCAGCGCGGAACTATCGGGACCGGGATACGCGCTGGCCGCCCATCAGTTTCCGAATATCACCGCCCAGGCCGGAACAGGCTGGAACGACGTGGTCCGCCTGTACGGGACCAACGGCAGTGACCTGTTCATCGCGACCCCCACCAGCGCGTCGATGACCGGCGCCGGCTACTCGAATCAAGCGGATAGTTTCGATCGCGTCTATGCCTACGCGCAGGTTGGCACGGACGATGTGGCTCGGCTGTACGATTCACAGGGCGATGACGAGTACCTCGCGCGGCCTAAGAGCGCGACGCTTCGAGGCGTAACGCAAGGAACCAGCTATTTTGTCAAGGCGTGGAACTTCGATCGCACCTATGCCTATGCCTCGGCCGGCAACGACACCGCACGCATGTTTGACTCGCGCGATGACGACCTGTTCACCGCCAATCCCAATGCCAGTTCGCTTAAAAGTGACTCGTTCTTCCACAAAGCGTGGCATTTTGAACGCGTCTATGCCTATGCGCGCGCCGGCGGCGACGATACCGCGCGACTCTACGATGCGCAAGGTGACGAGCTGTTCGTAGGCACTCCGAAAGCCGCATCTCTCACAGGCGAAGCGTTCTTCTATAAGGCGTGGCATTTCGAACGAGTGTATGCCTACGCCTCGAGCGGCGGAAACGACACGGCTCGACTGTACGGGTCAGACGGAAATGATACGCTCGTGGCCCAGGCGACCAGCAGCTATCTTCGCGGCGATTCCTACTCTTATAAGGCTTGGAACTTCGATCGCGTCTATGTCGATGCAGCAACCGGAACGGCCGATGTCGCCAAATTGTACAATTCGCCAGGGAGTGACTTGATTATCGCCGGATCCACATCAAGCGAACTGCGCGGCGCGACGTTCTTGACCAAGGCATATCATTTCGATCAAATCGATGCGATTCCGACGGCCGAGCGCGGGATTGCGATTGCCTCGCTACCCGCATCAAGCGACACGGAAACGCTCGTCGCATGGGCTCACCCGACCACACCGCACGTGATCGGTCCGGGTAGTTCGTCACCGTCAATCATCGACTCTGAATTGTTTTCATTGAGCGTCGAACCATCGAGCGTCGAACCATCGAGCGTCGAACCATCGAGCGTCGAACCATCGAGCGCCGAACCATCGAGCGCCGAAACTTCAAATGCGGCACATTCGCATGTTGGTCGGTT
The DNA here is from genome assembly GCA_024277285.1 of Planctomycetota bacterium. Next base: position 4,409 of record JAJRVM010000032.1, on the reverse strand, counting down.
TGACTATCCAGCGCGGTCGCACAGTGTTGCCGAACCACAATCGGTTGCCGAACCACAATCGGTTGCCGAACCACAATCGGTTGCCGAACCACAATCGGTCGCCGAACCACAACCGACCGAGATCGATCTGGCCGTGGCGATCGCCGCCGTGATGCGGCACGAGCTGTATCCGTCCGAACAACTCGGCGGGCGACTCGCTGTCGACAGTGGCAACCTCGGCGCTCTCTACCTGAGCGCACTCGATGATCTGTTCGAGAGTCTGGCCGATCTGTAGGCGGTACCGGACCGCGAGTTCGTTACGCGGCGCGGCGCATGGGCGTTGTGGTGGCGTCGGCAAGCCGTTGGACAGCCTGGCGATCCAACAGGTCGTAGGACGCAGTCTGGCCATCGCGGCCAACCTGCTCGACCATGACCAGCGAATGTTCGTGTAACATGCGCGGCACATAAAACCACGCGCGGTCCATCGCTTCGCCTAGCTGATCAGCTCGGATCACGACGAGATCGGTATCGAGCAACGAGTTGGCAGCGCGCGCCAACCCGGTGAACGGATCGCCTGGGACCAGGCGCGTACGCGCTCCGGTGGCGTGCAGCAACCGATAGGCTTGTTTCAGCGAGAGGCTGTCGCGGCACTCGGTGCGCAGCTCGAACAGGTCAATTCCGGTGAATTGCACCTGTGGTCGAGCGGCATCCTGCTGAGCGAAAAGGACCATCTTCCGGGCTAATTGCCCGTCACCTAGCCCTATTCCGACCAGATTCCCGGCGCGGATCTTGCGAATAGTACGGAAGATAGCCCGACTTGCGATAGGTTTCGCAAGATAGGCAAGATGCAGATATTTTAGCAGACGTGTTGCACTCAACGACGCATTCCTTTGCGATCGGCGGTGTTAAACTCAGTAGCTTTTGCAATCCTGTGCTTTTTGCAATCCTGTTGTCTAATGGTTTCGGCAATCAACGCCGACCAAGAGTAGAAAAACTGAAATGACCGGCACAGCCTAACACGTGCCAAACCCTCGCCCGAGCATCGGCCTTTCAGGCCTCGGGTTTTTGGTGGGGTGGTAACCCAGGCCTCGGTTCGCCTGCGGCTCACGTCGACCTGGGCTATCATAGCGCCGACCCGTTGGGCCGGCTCTGCTGGCGCCACGCCCCGTGGCACCGCCGCGTTTGTTTGCGCGACGAGTGTGCCGGGTCAAGGCGGCCCCAACGGGGGCCGCGCTATGGAAGCCCAGGGCGCGAACTCACGCCTTCCAGATCTTGTCGCGTGCCTCGGTGACATTCACCGTGGCGTTGCGAGTGTCGATCACCAGCGGGGCGTAACGGACAATCATCTCCCAATCGTAGACCGAATGGTCAGTTGCGATCAGGACTACGTCCAGCGACGCGAGGTACTCGGGCGTAAGTGGTTCGCTGGCCAAACGAGGTACGTCATAATGACGCATGGTCGGCAGCGTGGGGATGTGCGGGTCATTGTAACTCAATACGGCGCCCGCCGCCTGCAGCAACTCCATCAACTTGAACGAAGGGCTCTCGCGCGGATCGTCGACGTCCTTTTTGTACGCCACTCCCAAGATCCCAATCCGGCTGTCACGCATCGCTTTGCCCACACTGTTGAGCGCTTCCATGGTTCGAGTCACCACGTATTTGGGCATGGAGGTGTTGATCTCGCCCGCCAACTCGATGAACCGTGTGGGCATCTCGTGCTTGCGCGCTACCCAACTCAAATAGAACGGGTCGATCGGAATATAGTGCCCGCCCAAACCGGGGCCCGGATAGAACGCCTGGAATCCAAACGGCTTGGTCTTCGCCGCTTCAATCACCTCCCAAACGTCGATCCCAATCCGATCGAACAGCACCTTCAACTCGTTCACCATCGCGATGTTCACCGAACGATAGGTGTTTTCCAGAATCTTGCACGCCTCGGCAACTTCGCATGACGATACCGGAATCGTGCGCACCACCGCATTGGAATAGAGTGCGGTGGCCAATTCCAGACTCTTCGGATCGAGCCCACCGACCACTTTCGGAATCCCGCTGGCCGAGAAATCGATGTTGCCCGGATCCTCGCGTTCCGGGCTGTAGGCCAGGAAAAAGTCCTTGCCCGGTTCCAAGCCCGATTGCTTGAGGATGGGCAGCATCACGTCGCGCGTGGTGCCTGGGTACGTTGTGCTTTCAAGGATAATCAACTGTCCCGGACGAAGCACTTCCGTCGCCATCCGCGTCGTCGCCTCGACATACGTCAGGTCCGGGTCGCGACTGTCACTTAACGGGGTCGGTACACAAATCAGTATCGCATCCGCCTCGGATAAACGCTTCATATCGGCCGTTGGCAAAAACTTTTCTTGCTGGATGCAGTCGGCGATCCAGTCGTCCTCGATGTGCCCAATGTAGCTCTTGCCCGCCAGCAGCGAGTCGATTTTGGTTTGATCGACGTCGAACCCCATCGTCTTGTAACCGGCTGCCATAAACGCTTGCACCAGTGGCAAACCGACGTAGCCCAGCCCCATAATGCCGACGGTTGCCGTCTTGTTCTCGATCGCCACCATTAACGGATGAGTTGCTTCGACTGCTGTGTTCATGTCAATCCTCTGTTCGTGTTCTCTCTTCACGGCACGGAGTGTCGTGCTGTTCTCTCTTCACGGCACGGAGTGTCGTGCTGTTCTCTCTTCACGGCACGGAGTGTCGTGCCACATTCACGGCACGGAGTGCCGTGGCACACTGCGTCGGTTGGACGGGCGTGGCGTATCGTATTACTATAATGTAACGATCTGAAATTCCGCAGGCGGGCCGCGATGACGATGGTAAAAAAGAGCGGTTGGGTAAGGTACAACCACTGCAATCGCTAGTTAATGCATAGGCCTTAATTGACTCACCCATCCGACGAAGCAGCCACGGCGGCACGTTGAGTCGATTGTGCGGGTGATATCAGTTTTCACAAGGAACATGGGTTTTTCGATATGGCAAACATCTTAGTCACCGGCGCGGCCGGCTTCATTGGCTCGCATCTGACTACCCGACTGCTGGACCGGGGCGACAGCGTGGTCGGGCTGGATAATCTTAATGACTACTACGACGTGCAGTTGAAAAAAGATCGTCTGGCGCGTCTGACCGACCGCGATCGGTTTCAGTTTTGTGCGATGGAGCTAGCAGATCGACCGGCGATCGAGGGGCTGTTCAAGCAGCACCGCTTTGACAAGGTGGTCAATCTGGCCGCTCAGGCCGGTGTGCGTTATTCGCTGGAGAATCCACATGCCTATGTGGACAGCAATCTCGTCGGATTCGTCAATATCCTGGAAGGTTGCCGGCACTCGAAAGTGCAGCATCTGGTATACGCTTCATCGAGCAGCGTGTATGGGGCGAACACGCGAATGCCATTTTCCGTGCACGACAATGTTGATCATCCACTCAGTTTGTACGCGGCCACGAAGAAGGCGAACGAGTTGATGGCACATACCTACAGCCACCTGTATCAGTTGCCAACGACGGGCCTGCGGTTCTTCACCGTTTACGGACCGTGGGGCCGGCCCGATATGGCGTTGTTCCTGTTCACGAAAGCGATTTTAGCGGGCGAACCAATCAATGTCTTCAATGAGGGCAAGATGCGGCGCGATTTCACCTACATCGACGATATCGTGGAAGGTGTGATTCGAGTGACCGACAACGTGGCCAAACCGAACCCAAACTGGACGGGTGATCAGCCCGACCCGGGCACCAGCCAGGCACCGTACAAGATTTACAACATCGGCAACAATTCGCCCGTGGAACTGCAACACTTTATCGCGTCGATCGAGAAATCAATCGGGATGACTGCCAAGAAGAATCTGATGCCGATGCAACCAGGTGATGTGCCGGCCACCTACGCGGACGTGGACGACCTGGTGCGCGATGTTGGATTCCGCCCCGCCACGCCGATCGAAGAGGGGATCCAGCGATTCGTCGATTGGTACCGGGAGTACTATCGCCTGTAGACACGTGCCCGCCCGGCTGAGTCGGTGCAATCGCTACAATTGGAATTCGGCCGACATGGATCGTGATATCCAAGTCGATTTCGCTTAGCGCCAAAGCGAAAAAAAGCATAGGGTTGGTTGGCCCCGCGCCTTTGGGGAGAGGCGTAGTGTCAACGGCGCGGCGGGGAAAAGCTGATTGCTTGAGGGGACCCTGCCGCGTTTTTTCTATTTCCTGGCTGCAGCATCAGCCTCGGTGCACGACTGGTCAGCGGTGAAAAAGGCCCCCTTCGTCGGCCGAGCGTAAGGTTTTCCATTAACCGCCGCTTTGCCGTTCACGGTGCTTCGTTTCAACACAGCGACTCACGGTAAAAGCAGCGAATTCGGCCCGGCAGGGCCGGTACAGCCTTTGCCGGTGCCGTAAGGCACCGGTGTCGTTATCAAGAGAATCGTTAGCCCCGGTAGGGGCGG
>JAJRVM010000031.1 GCA_024277285.1 Planctomycetota bacterium | reverse complement strand
GGTGTAGGGGGTGACCAGCTCGCCGTCGAGAATTCTCCATCATCCGCAACGTTCACGGCGAGCGCCGGCACACCAGGAATTGCGAGGCAAGGATTGTGGTGTGCCGTCGCTCGCGATACCGTGGTTGCCAGTTGCCAAGGTTGAGTGCCGCGAACTTGACACCCTACACCTGGTGCGTGAAACGGCGTTCAGCTGCTCTCGGCCACGGCTTCCAAGCTGTCCCAGTCCATAGCGGCTTCCATGGCCGCATCCATGTATTGACGCCGGGCTTGATCTAGCAACTGATCGCAATCAATGTCCCCTACCAAATTAACCTGGTAGGTTTCAGCCGTTTCTTTAATGGTCTGTTTGCAGTGGATCGCCAACGTGATGAACCCGTCCATGTCCATGTTGAACTCGGATTCCATCAACTCGCGAGCCGTGTTGACCCGAGGCGATTCCGGAGCCCACAATGCATCGGCCAGCAGATCAGCAGCGTAGAGCATCAACGGGAAATCGCCGCAATCAGGGACTCGATCCCAGTGTTGCACGACGGCTTCCGCGAGCACGTCCGGCAGGTTCCACCGGGCGAGCAGACGCGCGCCCAACTGGCCGTGATCGAATCCATAGAGCTCGCGTTCCGATTCCACCAACAACGGTGTGTGCCCCACTCTTTCGTAGAGTTCTGCATAGTTGCTGGTCTGCAATTGAGCGAAAACGAGAACGCCGACATCTGCGAGCAAGCCTCCACAGTACGCTTCATCCGCTCGAATCGGGCAATTGTGCGCCGTAGTCAATTGGGACGAGGCCGCTGCCATCGTCAGCGAACGGCGCCAAAAGTCCTGGTAAACGGCGGCCGGAGTGTCGTGAACCAATTTGTCGAGCAGCCCGAAGCTCAGAACCGCCAGGCGAAGCGACCGACTGCCCAGCAACGCAACTGCCTGTTGCAGACTGGCGACGTTCTTGGCGAGCCCGAAATACGAGGAATTGACCAGCCGGAGAACCGACGTGGCTAACGCTGGATCCGATTCCAAACACCCAACAAGCTCGTGAATGTCGAAGTCCTCGTCCTGCAAGACACTCAATACCTGGCAGGCGACATGCGGTGCCGTATGGAGCCGATCCAGGTGGTCGAGCATCTGATCCATGGCTGCTTCTGTTGCACGAGCGGTCATTGTAAAACCCCAATTATTGGAATTATCGTAACCCAAGCGTTGCTGTATTTGCCTTTGGAAACATAGCACATTGGACGGGGTGGTTCGGGCGTGGGTTTTGGGCGGCGTGGTGTAGGTTGTTTGTGTGACTTCTCCGCCCGCTAAAGCAGGCGGCTTCTGGCGCGAAGGGCAGGCGGCTTCTGTGGGTGGGACGAGCGTGGGTTTTGGGCGGCGTGGTGTAGGTTGTTTGTGTGATTTCTCCGCCCGCTAAAGCAGGCGGCTTCTGGCGCGAAGGGCAGGCGGCTTCTGTGGGTGGGACGAGCAGGTGGCTTCTGTGGGTGGGAGGACCTAAACCCACCGCAACCGTTGCAAACGCCAGCCGGGTAAAAGGCGACCCACGGTGGATGTGGCCCGTGTTCGCCACAGAGGGATTTATCGTCCTCATCCTCAGTAACGGGCATCGACTGCATGCGCGCGGCCTGTTTGGCCGAAAGCACTCGATATACACCGGAGTTCTTCCCGAGATGTGGGGGGTAGAGTGACGGTGACAGATCTCCAATGACGTGAATGGCAGCAGTGGTTCAGCAGTGAGATTGTCGATTGAGTACGAACACGGAAGCTCGGGCAGGTTTATGGTATTTATTTCGGATGTGCGCTGGTGGCTTGTGCCGGGGCTGGTACTGGTCCTGACTGTGCCCGCCTTTGGGCAGACGGTACGCCCACCTGGACGGCGTGCCGCGTCGGACTGGCATACTGGCTCAACGCTGCCATTGCCCGAGCAACTGCCGCCGGGTCGAGCTGCCCCCGTCGATCGACCGTTGAAAATCCTGCCGGAATCAAGCTCCGTCCCACGACGCGATCTGGGCAGCCAACACCCAACGTCGCTTGAGACATTGCAACAAGCATGGGCAATTGCGTTGGCGGTCGATCAGCGATTGGCCGCCTCGGCGAGGAACGTCGACGTGGCCCACAGCACACTCGACGTGGCTTCGGCCGAGCGGTTACCGTGGGCAACAGTGACGGGCGATTATACGATCCGGGACAATGAGCGGGCATTTCGATACGACTCGCCCCTGCTTCCCTACACGGCTACGAACCCATATATGCCACGAAACAACTTTTCGTTCGCCGGACGTGTCTCTGTTCCCATCTATACGGGCGGAACGTTGTCCGAGAAAATCGCGGCTTCCGCCGCCGATGTGTCGGCCGAACAACTAGGATTGAGTACGGTTCGGCAGCAACTGATGATCCAGGTCGCTCGGGAGTACATCGGTGTGCTGCGAGCGGAACAGGACTTGGAAGTGGCTGAGAGTCACGAGCGGAGCCTGGCCGCACACGCTCGCGATATACAGGCCGGCTATGATTGTCAACGCATTCCCAAAATCGATCTGCTGGCCGCCCAAGTGGCATTGGCCAACAGTCGCCATCATGTGATTCGGGCCGAAAATCAAGTGGATATCGCTCGAGCGGTCTATAATCGCCGGCTCGGTCGTCCGCTGAGCATGTCTTTCCGATTAGCTCGTGTGCATTTCGACCCGCCGACGCAGGACGTTGACCAATTGACCCGCATGGCCATCGCGTCGCGTCCCGAACTGGCTCAGCTGGACGCTCGGATCGAAGCGCTGAAGCATCGCGTGGAAGCTGTGCTCGGTGAAAACCGGGCGCAGGTGCGACTGGATGGCGGATACGCGTTTCAGGAAAACCGGTATCAGACGCCTCAAGGAATCACCTCCGCCGGCGTCGGCGTCTCGTGGAATCTGTTCGATGGCGGACGAGTGCGCAGCCGAGCCAATGTCTATTTGAAACAGGTGCAAGCTGTCACGTGCACGCGAGCCGACTTGCAATCGCGCATCCAATTGGATGTGCGGCGCGCGTGGCTGGATACGCAGGAATCATGGCGGCGAATTGATGTCACTCGCGAGGCGGTCGGTCGCGCTGAAGAAAATTGGCGCGTGACGCGACACCGCTACAGACGTGGACTCAGTACGAATACCGATGTTCTGAACGCTGAAGTTCTGCGAGTTGTCGCGCTGCAAAACTACAATAATTCCATGCTTGATGCCGTCCTGACAACGCTCGAACTGAAACGAACTATCGGAGCGCTGTGATGCACCGGAGCACATTTTCCCGTCCGCTGCCCCCGTAGTCCGACGGACGCCCACGTCCGTCGTTGAAGCGGGTACCAACTCCCCACGTCCGTCGTTGAAGCTGCTAGCAACTCCAGCGATGGCGTTTCATCGGTGTTCCGGCGTGTATTACCGAAGTTGTCGCGTTGTGTGGAGTGGTATCTTTTGCGTGTGTTTTCTTGCGCGTCTTTTCTGGTGGTAGGGTCAATGAAGCTGCTTCGACGGACGTGGGCGTCCGTCGGACTTGCGTCGTTCGACGGTTGCCCCTGTCGTCCGACGGACGCCCACGTCCGTCGTTGAAGCTGCTAGCAACTCCAGCGATGGCGTTTCATCGGTGTTTCGGTGTGTATTACCGAAGTTGTCGCGTTGTGTGGAGTGGTATCTTTTGCGTGTGTTTTCTTGCGCGTCTTTTCTGGTGGTAGGGTCAATGAAGCTGCTTCGACGGACGTGGGCGTCCGTCGGACTTGCGTCGTTC
>JAJRVM010000030.1 GCA_024277285.1 Planctomycetota bacterium | reverse complement strand
CGGGGTGGCATTACCAACATAGGCTTATCGGGTGCCATGCTTGCATCGCGTTAGCAGGGCAAGCATGCCGGGGTCGGGTCGCCGACCTCACATGCTCACCCTGCTTCGCGATGTGAGCATGGCACCCGGCCCACAGATTTCGCGGGCGAGTGGAGCGGGGCTTTGAAGCAACGTCTTGCGCGCCCGCGAAGAGAATGGACGCCGCGTCCTGAGTTCCGCGCCGTGGTAACAGCGTTCGAATGGACACCGCATTCGGCGGCGGTTAGCGACCAACTCGAAGCGTCACATACTCTGCCAAGAACTCTTCAAAATTCTTCGCTAATTCCTTAGTGCTTTTTGAAAAGACATCGAAGCTCACAACGGGACATTCGATACCGTCGAAGTTCTCAACGTCGAGACACCATACGACGTCATCCATGCCGAGATAAATCACCACTAGGCCACTCGGTAAGGCGTAGTCATCACGACACAACAACGTGTCGCCGTAAACTGTTCCTCGATTTTCAAGTGAAGGGTCATCGTCTTCGATCCCCGAAATCTCTTCTTCGACAACTCCACCACCGCCATATTCAAGCAGAAAGGCGCGGAAGGATTGTGGAAGCTTGCACGACAGAAGGTCCTCAAGTTTATCCACGGACGAAGCCGAAGTCTTTCCCTGCCAGAATATCTCTTGCCCGCTTCCCTCAAGCTGTTCAACCAACGAATCAATGTTTGCCATTTTTAGTTTCCTGTGAACTGTTCAATTCGCCATTGCCAATATCGTCCTCTAAACGAGTTGTATTGGCTTTCAAGACCAGGAGTGTTTCTAAAGCTATTCCCATCTTCGATAAGGCCGTGTAGCGGCCCATGATGACGTTTGTGAGTGCTGCCCAAGATTTCTACCATGGGGCCAGGCTCATCGCCCAGAACATGGTGAAGATTGATAGGTCGCCCATCTCTGCCAATCGGTGCGTTTCCATTTCGCATCAGATCAGCATTGGTCCAACCATCGTCGATCTTTTGGCGAATGCTTCGATGAACGTACTTCGGATCTACATTCGTCGGCACGCCAAGGTCGAAATCATCGGCGGCGCGGTAGATGTTGCGGCCTTCAAAGACGTCTCGCGTATAGCGGCCCACTGTCCCCCTTGGGGCACCTCGCTTAATTCTACCAGAAATCCGGCCGACGACTGCGTCGGCGCGGGCGGCGACGTTGTCAATTCGGCTTTTTGCCACCAGGGCGGCTTGGCCAACCTTGGTTCGGGCAATCGCGTTCGATGTGCGACCTATCGTCGCATCACTTAGATGTGCAGCCGCTTGGCCAACCCGCGTCGCTTTGATCTTGCCGACGATTCTGGCTACGACCGCTGTCTTCGATACCGCTTTCATGGCACCGCCGGTAGCCACGCCGATTAGAACTTCTCCGACCAACGCGCCTTGCCCACGCAGACTGCCGGACTTGTTCGCAATATCATCGCGAATTGCCCGGTACGTCAGGATTGGATGGGCCATGCTCTTACCCACACCTGCGATCGTTTGCAACGGGTGTCGACCAACGTGGTACACGCCTTTCGCGGTCCCTTTCGCTGCGTCCCAGTATCCGAGAAAGACCTGACCAACTCCGTGCCAATAACCTTGGTATCTGGCCGGAGCGGTCGGGCTGGTCTCCTCCGGCACTGATTCGGAAACGCCACGTACGAACCCACGCGGCGCCTGGCCAGCGCCGGCAGTGAAGTCGGCCATCGAAGTGACGCCGGGCGCGGCACTTGACTGGCTGGTGCCGGTCGAATACGACTCGACCGTTGCCGACGGCATGGGCGCTGCCGTCGCTGCCATCACCTGCATCAGGCCGTGCCAACGCGCGCTGTTGTCGCCTTGGGCCTGTTGCGCGCCGGCCTGGCCAGTGGCGGCGACCATGGCGTCGGTGGCCTGCTTCGATGTGGTCGCGCGATCCACGGCCGCCTGGGCTGTGTCAATCGACTCGTCGCGGTCCGCCTGAGCGACCGCTTCGTAGTAGTCGTTCTGCGCTTCCACGATGGCCACTTCCGCGGCAGCTTGGGCCGTCATGATCGCGATGTCGCGCGTTGCCAACGCCGGTGCGGTCACCACGACCTGAGCGTGCAGTGCGTTTGCGTTGGCGCTGTCGTACGTTGCCCAGGGACTCGCGTGCAGCGTGGCAAAATCGCTGATCGCCGTGGCCAGGGAAGCCGCTTCCTGCGTGGCATAGTCAGAAATGTCGTTGGCCAAGTCAGTGGCGCTGGTCACATACGCATCGGTCCGTGAGTTTACGTGCGTCAGATCGGCAGCCGAGTAGGCAGTGACCCACGTCACGTTGGCCGGGCCAACCGTCTGAGCACGCACCAATGCCGCCTGGGCGGTGGCAAGTTGCTGCTGACCCTCGGCCGCCGCCATGGTGGCGGCCAGCTGATCCGCGGCGCTCTTGATGGTGGCTGCATGCGCCGCATTGGCCGCTGCCACGGCCGTATCATACGCGGTTTGGCTCCCGCCGGCGTCCAGGTCGCGCTGCGCGCCGGCCAGCGCGACCTGCTGATCACGTAGTGCCTGCGCGGCCTGGGTCTGGTACGTTTCATAAGCGTCAACCACGCTGCCGACAAAATCCCGCTCGGCCTGCGCCGTGGAGCCCGCGTGCGTCTCGGCCGCATTGGCCAGCGCGACGACATAGGTCGAATCCGCAGCGCTCAAGGCCGTGTTCCAAACCGTCGAAGCCGCACTCACCTGCGCCTGATAGGCACTCTGCTGGGACGCTACATTCGTGTACCAATCCAGAAAAGTTTGCTTCTGCGTATCCCACCAATCGCGCTGCGCGACGGCCTGATCCGCCTTGAACTGCGCCCAGGGCGATCCCATCTCGGTGGCGAAGTTCCCCATTGCAACCACATCGGCATCATACTCGGCCTCCAGGAATGCCGACCTGGTTGCCGCGGTAGCGCTCTCGAAATCACTGACCGCCAAGGACGTGTCGGCCCAGAAATCGGACTCCGCGCTCGCATCCGCATCGAGCATCGTCAGCGACTCGGTCGCCAGCGAGTTGCTATAGTCCGTGCCATTTCCGGAGAGATCGGCCGTTAAACCGCGTCCAGTCTCCGCGCGATGGTCGACAAACGAACCTAGTGAAGGAGCCGCGGCAAGTCGCCAGGCCAGCTCGGCATCCGCGCGCCCCACGGCAAGATCGTACTGGGCGTCTGCCACGGCGACTTGCTTGTCCACCGCCGCATCCGCATCCTCGAGTGCCTCGGCCACCTGAAAATCACGCTGCGCGGCAATCAGATCGATCAGGAACTGCGTATCCGCAATGGCGCTGTCAATCATCAACTGTTTATCGGCTGCTGACAGGTCGGTGGAGAGCGTGTTCGCATGGCCAACCGAATCACCGAAGTAGTCGTTCCACGCCGTGGTATCATCGACCGCCAGGGTTGTTTCAAACGCCGTCGCCCCTGAAAGAAAACCGCTCAAATGCGTCGCCGCCGCATTGCTCAGATCCGACTGCGTTTGCTGTTGGTCGGCGATCTGGTCAACCTGTGCCTGGGAGAACCCGGATACAAATGTCCGGAAGAACTGCTCGACGTTGGTAACCCAGTCGGCCAACGCCGACGCGGCAGCGGCCTGGAACTGGTTTTGGGGCGAGGCGT
>JAJRVM010000029.1 GCA_024277285.1 Planctomycetota bacterium | reverse complement strand
TCCTTGCGCGTGAGAACGGGATGCTCTTTGTCCCACACGATGCCTTGGCTGAAGTAGAGCTTGTGTGCCTTCAGGACCGGCGGATAATTGCCGAGATTGGCGTAGCCACCCCAAATGTAGAAGCTGCCGCCAGGCAGCAACACGCGCGAGATGTTACCGAACCAGGCGTGCAGCATCTCGTCGAACGCCTCGTCCGACACGAAGTCGTTGGCCAGCGGCCGATCCTTGGCCCGCATCTTCTTGTGCGTCGCCTGCGACTTCTCGGGGTGACGAGCGACGTCGAACTTCTGATGATGGACCGGGCTAGAGGCGGGAGGCTGGAGGTGAGAGGAAGAGTTGTGATCGTCATTGCTTCCTCTTGCCTCTCGCCTCTTATCTCCGGCCTGGAACGAGCTCAGGCCGGCCGCGATGGCGTTATTGGAGCGTGGTTCGACCCGCACATTATAGGGGGGATCCGTGTTGCACAAATGGATATCCGCGCCGTCCAATAACCGATCGACGTCGGCAGGATTGGCGCTGTCGCCACACAGCAGGCGGTGATTGCCGAGCACCCACAGATCGCCTGGCTGCGTGATCGCTTCGTCCGGCGGCTCGGGCACGTCGTCCGGATCGGTCAAGCCTTCCTGTACGCCCGGATTGAGCAGCTTCGCCAGTTCCTTTTCGTCGAAGCCAAGCAAGTCCAGGTTGAAGTCCAGCTCTTGCAACTCGGCCAACTCGATCGGCAGCAGATCGTAGTCCCAATCGGCCAGTTCCGCACTGCGGTTATCAGCGATCCGGTACGCCTTGATCTGATCAGGCGACAGGTCTTTGGCAACGTGGACCGGCACCTGTTCGAGGCCAAGCGTGCGGGCCGCTTTCCAACGGGTGTGCCCGCAGACGATCACGCCCTCGGTGTCGACCACAATCGGCTGGCGGAATCCGAACTCGCGGATCGACGCTGCCACCGCGTCGACCGCGCCGTCGTTAACCCGCGGGTTGTTTTCGTAGGGCTTCACCCGCTGGATCGACCACTGTTCAACCTTCATGTATGACCTCTTCTTGACATTGGATTTGCAAAACCGGACATGACCGGACAGCGAAAGAAAGACTGCTCAACAGCGCGACTGTTCCCGCGGGCGTCTCCTTCAACGGCAGTTTTTCCAAGTACCTAACAGGCGGGGGGCGGCAAGGGTCGGTAAGGGTCGGAAAGACTTTCCACCCTTTCCACCCCCCTTATACGCGCGCACGTCCGAAATCCCGCGCGCGCGGGTGGGTGGGGGTGGAAAGGGGTGGAAAGTATTTGTTCCCGTATTTCATAGGACTTTCTTGCCGACTTTCCGCCCCCCTTTCCACCCCGTTTCCACCCCCTTTTCGCCCCAGTCTTTCGGGGGTAGTGCTCGGACTTTCCACCCCCACACGGACTTTCCACCCCCGGTCTCTGGGGCGGAAAGTCATACCGGGTTCGACACCACGATGCGGTAGACACGGCCCGGTCGACCGCCGGTTGTTTCCGTGTTCACCTCGATGCGACCGATTTCCACGTTGGCCTGCCAAGCTTCCTCGAACTGCCTGGCGTCGAGTCGCTTCAATCGCTTGCGCAGTGCCTTGTGCGGCATCCATGCTTGCTCTCCCTTCTGTTTGGCCCACGCTTGCAGCTTGGCGTACATGGCGTTGCAGTTCGCTTCGAAGTCGCTTTCGTGAAAATGCTGCGTGAGCATGTAGAGCGCACGCAGAATGCTGTGCCGCACGAACGAAGCCGACCATCCAACAGCCGGCAGATCGATCTGCGGTGACTTGTGGTTAACGGAACAGGCATAGATCAAGGCAAGCTGTGTCGCCTTCTCCACGGCCCGGGCCCAGATTGCCATGACCGGTTCGTCACCACGCTTCTCGGCTTCCGCGTAACGGGCATCGCACTCGTCAGCGAATGCATCAAGTCGCTCTATCGCGGTGTCACTGATTGGCACGACGAGCGGACTCGGCTCGCCCGTCGCTTCGTCGCTCAGGTTTCCCCAGTCGGGCGGCCGGTATTCCGACCACCACCGGGCGACGTCCAGGATCGGTGCCGGCAGCTCCGGCCACGTCGCCCGCTGCCGTCGTTGCCGCGTACCGGCTTCCAGCGCCGTCAGGCGGGCCAACAGACCCTTGTGCAGCATCCTGGCCGACATGGATTCGTAGAACGCGCGCGGCGTGGTCGTGCCGAATAGGACCAAGTGCGGTTGATGGATAATCTGGTTCTCGCGGCCCGCCTTGTCGCGGACGCTGCGCCAACCGCCGGCCTCACCGTAGAGCTCCAGGAATGTCGCGAGCTGTTGGCGATATCGGGGCTCGGCGTTGTCTTGCATGTTCGCGAACAGCGTATCGATCTCGTCGTCCTGCTTGAGCGCGATTGGATGGCGCAGCAGACGATCTTCGATCCCTTCACCGCTGGCGGACTTACCGGCGAGCTTGCGGGATTCGCCACACTCCAACAGCACACGCGCGTTGACCTTGCGCGGCCAGTCCTTTCCAACGCCGGAATTCGCCAACGCAAGGATCTGCACGTTGGTTCGTAAATTACCCGGCTCGCGGATCTTGCGGCCGGCCAACACGGCTTGCAGCGCGAGCGCACCGGCAAACGCCAACGGGCGATTCGGATACGGTGCTGTTTCCAGCGTGTACTGCATCACGTGGCTGACGAATCCGGGGATCGACAGCAGTTCGGCGGGGATCGGTCCAGGGTCGGCAACGGCAATCTCGTCGCCGTCATCGGTTGGATCGCCACGGATCATGACGCTGCCATGTTTTCTCTTCGGCGAACACGTCTTTGAAACAATCGCGGAGATGTCGACCGGATCCTCGTGCGCATCAGGCGTTCGTTCCGCATCGCGCAACCATCCGAAGTCCCGGTCGTGCGGCTTGATGGCCGCATCGTCCACTTTGTGCCGCAGTTCTTTCGAACTCCAGGGTGGTTCACACCGTGGGTTGTAGTATTGCTCAAGGATCTGCAACGCGCGCTGCGGTGGAATGCAAAAGCCGTGAACCAGTGCCGTGGCGGCGGTGTAGGTGGCGGCATGCCCGCCCTGGCCGCTAATGGCCGGCGGGAGCTTTTCGAGATAAGCGATTGCGCGGTTTTCAAGCTCCGGACCGATTGCATACTCGCGTGGTGGCGTTTTGGCAGTTGACTGTGACTGCTTCCGTTGTGGCAACGTGTCGCCGTAACGTCGCTTCACGACAGCGTCGGCGAGTGCCGCAACACAGGCGGCGAGCATTGCAGCCGGAACTCGCGCCGGCTCGCCAACGAGGATGTCGTAGATGTCGCCGTCATCGGGATGGATACTAGGCCCGACAACGGTTTGCGCACCGGTGGACCGCAACTCGACGATCATTCTCTTCGTAAACGGGTCCGTGTGCTTTTCAGTCTTGGCGTCTTTGGCATAAAACCAGCGATGGGAGTTTGGGGCGTTCGGACGTCCTGTGATCGCTGGAGTTGGCGGCAAGTACTCGTCGGCAAGTTCACACGCTTCTTCGCAATCGAGATCAACATCCACGAGCCAACCGCTGGGCTGGCCAAGGATCAACCCGATGTTGGAATCGCTATCGAAGTAATTCGACAGGTCGGATTCCCGCAATCGGAGCGTGGGCCAGCCCTTCAAAACCGGCATCTTCTTGCGCGGCGGGATCGGCACCGGACGCCATCCGTGTGTGAGGTACGCGCGCGCCGCGTCGGCAACCGACCACCGCTGGGCAGCACCGTTTATGGAAGTTCCGTGTTCAGGCTCCAACGTCGTGTCTCGCCGGAATGTCGATCAAATCGTCCCGTGTTTCTTCAAAGTGCATGGCGGCAAACAGATTCCAAGCCGCATGCGCCAGATGGTCTTCGCTGTCGTCGCCGCCCAGCCAGAGGTTGATATGGCGCAGTGCATGGTTGATGAGCACCGATGCCGGCATGCCCAGCTCCCAATTGCGCTCACCGTGCCGGACAGCGCCTTCCGCATAGGTCTCGGCCAGGCGTCGCAGGCCGATCGGCGTAATCAGGTCGTAGCGTTCCCGTTCGGCATCACCGGAGCGCTGCGCGCCGGTGGGGAACTTGATGATGTCGGGCGTTTCGGGCATGGCGTTAACCCTCGCCGGGACAACAGCGGCAGCAGAGCAGGCAGTTGCCGCAATCGGCACACTCGTGGTCACACGAGTGTTGGCAAAGGGCAACGGCGGTCGCCACGTTCGGCTCGACGTCCGTGCATCGCACTTCGGTATGTTTCAGCCGCAACCGCGCAGTGTCGTCTTTGGTCTTGATCCGCATCTGTAACTCGTGGATTTCGAGGATGAACATGGGGGCTCCGTTGTGGGTGGTCAGCGGCTCTTGAGCAGCCACGGTTCGAAGATGGCGCGGCGGCCGTTGATGACCACCCCGCAGCCGAGAATGGGTTTGGCGACGAT
>JAJRVM010000028.1 GCA_024277285.1 Planctomycetota bacterium | reverse complement strand
GAGATTCGCGTGAGCAAACGGGCTGGGACCAACCCAACGGCCGCCGCGATCGGCGCCCTCCGGATGCTCGACGCCCTGGACGCTGACACCTGCGACCTGACTGCTGATTTCTTGGCCGATATGCAGGACGACGATGGTGGCCTGCGAGCGAACTCCCGCATCCCCGTTGCCGACGTGCTGAGCACATTTACCGGGATATTGACGTTGGCCGATCTGGACCAAGTCGATGCGATCGATACCCACGACGCCCTGCGCTTCGTTCGATCGGTCGAACAAGCCGAAGGCGGGTTCCTGGCCGCCCAATGGGACGAGACGCGCGACGTCGAATACACCTTCTATGGGCTCGGTTGCCTAACCCTATTGACCCCCGCGCCTTGACGACGTGGCAGCCAACCGCGCAGTGGAACCACATGCGGCCAAGTTAAGACGGCCAAGAAAGCGTCGTCCCGTTTGCTAGGCGAACGGCCAACGTTGCTGCTTTTCTTTCACTGCTTTTCTTTCACTGGCTTCGGCCTGAAGGGCCGGCGCTATGATAGCCTGGGTCGGAGCCCGCCCCAAGGCGGGCGGAGGCCTAGGTGAACCCGCCCCAAGAAAAACACCCCTACGGCCTGAAGGGCCGCGCGAGACGTTTCCCGTAGCGCGCCTTTCAGGCCTCCGGTGGCGTGCGCGGTGCCTTTCCTAGGGTTCCGCGAGGTCCGCCGCATGCGCGGCACTAGGGGGCAATGACCTCGAGCAGCTCGACGGCCGGTTCGCCGTTGCAGTAGATCAGCGCGGTGCGGCCGTACGTGATCGTGGGTTCGTCAAGTGCGAAGGCTTTGCACAGTTCCGGGCCGGTGGTGATCTTCCACAACGCGAACATCTGCACGCGCCGCAGGATGTTGTGGTGGATCAAGATTCTTCCCAAAGGAATGGACTCGTTTTCAATCTCTTCGCGAACGGTTTCGTCCAGGTAGGCGAAGCGGAGCCGCACGCCACAATACTGAAGCACTCTGCCACCTTGGGTCGATCGCAACACACTTTCACGTTCGTAATGTTTGCGTGAGAGCCGCCGCCGTTTCACTTCGACCGCGACGCGGCAGCCGTGTACCGCTTCCTGCGTAACCGTCATGTGATCGTGATGGTCGAGCAGGCGACGATACAGCGGGGGCAGCTCGGCCGACGTGACTTCGCTGAAACTCCCAACCGTTTCGGCGGAGGGGCGAAAGAGCGTCAGCAGACGCTGCAGATCAGGGGCAATGGGCGGAGTGCTGCTCACGGTGCCTGGTCGGTCCTGTCTTTCCATTATCCCTGGTTCTATCCCTGGTTTTCAATCATGACGACGTTGGGGTCCGATGTTCCAAGCTCGAAATCGTCGGGGCGTTCCAGCACCGCTTCGATCAAGTAGCGGAACAATCGCTGGAGTTCGGGAGGCTGCAGTTGGTTGGCCACATCGGCAGCACGCTGTTCGTGCTTGTCGATCAGCCGCCGTGCTTTGTCGAAGACATCCGCCGTCAGGTAGAGTTGACGGACGCGACCGATTCGCTCGTCGGCGGGTATGCGTTGGTCTTCGATCAGTTCTTGCAGTTCCGCCTGCTGTTGGGAGGCGAGTCCTTCGAGTGCAAGTGCCCAAAGGACGGTGGGCCGACCGCCGAGGATATCGCCACCGTGCGACAGTTTATTGTTCCGGTCGCCGCGCCAATCGTTCAAGTCGTTGAGGATTTGGAAGGCGACGCCCAGGTTGCGCGCAAACGTCTTGATCGGTTCCTGGTAGGGCTCGGTGGGGCCGGCCAGGCGGATGCCAGCCAGGATCGCCGCTTCAAACGCGGGGGCTGTCTTTAGGGCATAGATTTTCAACGCATCGATCGGTTTGAGTCGCTTGTCATGCGAGTCGCGCCAGAACAATTCCGCACCTTGGCCTTCCGATAGTTTTGTATGGGCATCTGCCAAGCAATCAAGAATGTCGCTGACCGCTTCAGCGCCGAGTGTCTTCGACTCGCGGCTCACCAGCCGATAGCCCATGCCGATCAAGTAGTCGCCGACGTTGATCGCGGTGGGGATACCGTAGTGGCAATGGATCGTTTCGTCGCCGTAACGAAACGCATCGTCGTCTTCGATATCGTCATGGACCAACGACGCTTTGTGGAAGGTTTCGATCGACATTGCCGTGCGGTAGATCGCATCGGGCAACGTGGCGATATGTTCAGCGCCGGTCGGTTGAGTGGCTTGGCCGCCGGTCAGTGCATCGTGCACTGCCAGCGTGATGAAGGGACGCGAGTGCTTGCCTCCTTTGGTCAGGAAATCGTGAGCGATCGCTTCGGTCGCCGCAATCGGCTCGATTCCCGCAATGCCCTGGCCGTTCGTTTCGCTCAGCCGCGGCCCGCCGCGCATGCGTGGCGCGAGTTGTTCCAATCGATCCGGTTTGAACATGCGCGTCGCGGCACGCATGATGTGCACATAGGTGGTGGTCGACTCCGTGGCGGTGGCGTGCTGCAAATGTAACATCTCTCGGACCTGATCCTCGTCGATAGACGTCTCTTTGCAGTTGCTCGACAGCAACGGCACGGCAATGCACGGGATGCCGGCCAACAGAACTTTGTCGATCGCCTTCTCCAACACGTTCAGACAGGCCACTCCGACAATGGCGTCGATATAGCCGCTCAAGATGATCTTCATCACGATGGGCGATCCTTCCGCGATCAGGATTCGGTAGCCCATGTCTTGCGCAATCGTACGGAAATCACCGATACTGCATGCTCCACAGCGTTTGCAGTCGAGCCCAAATTCGTTGTACTCGGCCGTGCAGTCGACCGTGTGTTTCAGGCAGTGAGGCAACAGGAACAGACGCCGCGATGGCGGAACCGCAGCCACCTGGTCGCGCCAGAATGCCGAAGCTAATGCCACCATGGTCCAGCCAACGTAGCCCTCGGCCAAGTGAAGGTCGTTAAGCGTGGCGCGCGCAATCGATTCCATCGTGTCTTTGGAGATGGGATGCGATTTGTCCAGCTGCGCCGCCACTTCATCGCATCGTTGCCGAAGCTGGTCCCGGAGCTCTCTTGTTTCGGGGACTTGTTTGAGGTGAGCGGTTAGGCGTCGCCGCGGCACGCGGCGATTCGATGGCGCAGCCGCAGTCGCTGCGGCGTCGGACGTCGATGATGGCGTCACGGATGCACTGGCCAAGATTAGTTTCCTTAAGGAGCAGGATTTAACGCTTATGTGGCAAGCCCCAGCGACCACAAGCCCCGGCGACCGATGGGAGTGGGGCCATTCGCGATGAGCGGTGGCTCGTTTGAGCTTGCGGGCCGCTAGGCGTTCGAGTCCTCTGAAGAATGAAACAATCGTGAGATTACAAAGGTGCGGTTCTTGTTGTGCGTATTCAGGTGTTTCGATGCGGCATCATTCTCGCAGCTGCTCAATGCCGGTGTCGCCGGTGGAAATAGGTTTGCCGGTGGAAATAGGTTTGCCTGTCAAGGAGTGTGTGGGTCGGATCGCCATGTGGCGACCGGCTTGGCCCAGAGCCGCCACAGTAAAAATCATCGGGTAGAGCTTTTCATGATACCACAGCTTGGCGAAGTAGAAACCGATAGGAGCGTTTTCCGTGTGGCGGTCGGCCAAAACGGCTGCGATCAGCCATTGGAGCCCCCGCGCCACGGTTGCGTGCTCCACGCGCGCGTCCGGAGCCCCCAGCAGGGCCTCCACGGCCAGTGCCGTCTCTTCCACGCTGCTTGCAGCGCCACGCACCCCCGCTACCTGCTGCGCGTCAAAGCCGCTCCAGCCACCGTCCGTTTGTTGGACCGAGGCTAACCATTGGTACCCCTGCCGGGCTTGTGGGGTTTCGGCCTCTCCGAGCTCCTCGTAGGCCTTCAGCACCCGCGCGGTGCCGAAAACCGGGTTTTCTTCGTGGTGGTGATCCTGGTGGCCGAACCAGAGGGGGACCCAGCTGCCCTCGGGCCGCTGCTGCCGTCGTAAGTAACGCCAGCCGCGCTGCAGAGCACGCTCGATACGACGCTGCTGCGCGCGTTCTGCCGTGTCGTGCCAGCGATGTAACGCGCGCATCGCATGCGCGGTCAGGTCCGCGCCGCTACGGTCAAAGGGCAATTTTCCCCAGCCGCGACAAAATGTCGGCCAGCCACCGTCGCCGTTTTGCAGGTCCAGCAGCCAGCCGACCGCCATCGTTCCAGCTGTTTGGATCCGGCTCGCGTCTGCCACCTCGACCCGCGCCGCCGCTTGCAATTGGGCCAGCGCCAATAATGCCCCGGCCGTGTCGTCGGCGTCCGGGACCGCGCCCGAGAGGTCGGTCCAGCCCCAACCGCCCGGAGCTGCGCCGGTGTAGCGGTGTCGCTTGGCGTGCTGGCACCCCAGCAACCAGTCAAGAACCGGGCGATAGGATGTCGATTCGCCACACGAACGGGTTTCGGACGCGCCGCCCACGTTCGGCCCCGCTGCCGCAGTGGATCGTGCTTGCCCGGCACCCGTGTGGTGACCCTCGCTGGCTTGAGCGCAATCGCCACTATTCTCTTGTTTGGCGTCTTCCTGCGTGGCATTCCCCTGTCCGGCGCCGTCGGCAGGTATATCGCCAATCAGCTCCTCTTCGGTCAGCTCCTCTTCGGTCAGCCCCTCTTCGGTCAGCCTGTCTTGCGGTTCGGTCGCAGGCTGGTCGCTCGCAGGCTGGTCGCTTGCAGTCAGGCTGTCTGCCAAATCGTCATCTGCCAGATTTCCGGCCAAGGCATTGATCGACAGCGACGTGATCCAGGTGGCGAGATTGGTGTCGATCGGCCAGCTGCCATCGGTGCGTAGCGAGTGGCGAATGAATGCGAGACCCCGCTGGGTAACTTGGTGCGCCGTCCTGCCGGTGGCTGCCAGGCTCATCGTGACGAAGCTCGTCAGCGGAACGGCTTCCAGGTATCCACCGCTGGCGGGTTGCATCTGTTCGAGCACCTTGAGGCTGCGGCCAATGGCCCAGTGGCGTACCAGACGGGTCCAGGGGAGGCGTGGGGGCCGGAAAAAGTAACGTGCTTGGCCGATGGCGACCAGTGCCGGAATGGCGTAGCTGACCACCGGCATGCGGGCCCAGTGGTAGAATCGCTGCGGTACGCATGCCAGCTCGAAGGGTAGCGGAGATACCTTGGACCATTCCACCAGTCCGGCCAACGCATAATTGGCCAGGATCGGGACCGCAAACGTCTTGTCCTTGCCGTAGCGTTTGCGCAGGCCGGTGATGCCGTCGAGGCGTTTGATGTAGGCATTTGCGCGCGCCAGGACTTCTGGCGTCGAGTCGGCTTTGCCCGCCAGGTGGATGGCAGCCACGGCCAGCATCGTGGTCGAAATATTCGAGTGGCTCTTGTCGGTATCACCCCAGCCGCCGTCCGAATTCTGCTGGGGCAGCAGCCACCCCAATCCGACCTCAATCCGGTCAAAATCGCCTGTAGTAGCTGGGTCGGCCCCATTTTTGGCGGCGATCGCCAGCGCACTGATCGCGGTTGCGGTGGCAAGGGCAGATGACGACAGCTCGCCTTCCCAGTGCAAGTTGTCGGTGCGTTGCGCCAGAAGGTCTCGTCTGGCTTTCTCGTATGCTGCACGTAGCAAGGTCGGGTTGATCATAAGTATGGTGTTTTGGGGGGATTGTAGCGGTGTGGTGACGCCGGTTTGCAGCCGCGTTTGCCAGTTTAACTTGCGGACGAGTCGGTTGTCCAACATGCGCACATCGGTCTGGCCTTGGTTTGGTCCGATCGCCGGGGATGATCTACCGCTATTTGTAGCTTGTTGTGATGTTTCTACGAGCGGCTGAGCCAGCCGCAATGGCTTGCCGAAACCGGTCTAGCTGCACGCTCCATTGTCTGAAGTCCTGGAATGATCTCGAAACGAGTAAAGTGCGGTGACCTGCAAGCCGATTTTCGGAAAGAGCCACCTCTTCAGATGTATTGGGGATCGTTGCGCGCGACATGCGAACCGAAGGCCACTGCCGATGCGCGCTGCGGTCTAATGCGAGCAGCAGCTGACGCGATTTCAACGACGAAGTTGAAAGCCGTTTGATGCCGATTCACTTCCCAAAAGATGGTGTGAAGTCCACTGATCAAAGAACTGAGTAATTGATCAATTTTTGCTCTGGATGTGCGCTCAATTGTGGATAGAATTACTCCATTGTTCAACGCTACGGCGCGATGATGTAGTAAGTTTGATTGGATGGACTTCATTGATTCGTTTCGTTGGTTAGATGGTTTGAGGTCGAATGGTTGCTACGAAACAGATAAACGGTCGACGCGCTGTAAGGCAGAGTTGGAATTGCCCGGGCGAACCTGCATGGGCACAGCTCTCGGACAACGAGTTGTTGGATTGGCGGATCTCTGATCTCGGTGTTGAGATCGAAGGAAGCCTGCTGGAGCCGCGCATCGAAAGACTCTATTGGGAATTGGAGCGACGCGAAATTTCGTTCCGACCCCATTGCTGGTTGTCGGACGATTGGTTTTCCCCGGAAGGGGTTCCCGGTGTGGCGATTCCCTTCTACATGGCACACCCCCGTTTGGCTCGCCTCGAACGTACGCAGATGCTTGAGGTGGAAGGGGGAACCAAGGAATGGTGCATGCGGATCCTGCGGCATGAAGCAGGGCACGCCATCGATACGGCGTTTGGTCTGCACCGATTGCGTCGTTGGCAAGCCGTTTTTGGGAAGTCATCGCAACCTTATCCAGATGAATATCAGCCCAAACCGTACAGCAAGAGCTTCGTGCGGCACCTTGAAAACTGGTACGCACAAAGCCACCCGGACGAGGACTTTGCCGAGACTTTTGCCGTTTGGGTCAAGCCGCGGTCGAAATGGCGTACACAGTATGAGGGGTGGCCGGCCCTCAGGAAGCTGGAGTTCGTCGACCAATTGCTTACCGAAATTCGCCACCAGCGGCCGCGCGTCGCGTCGCGAGAGCGGGTCGAGCCCGTGCGTCGGATTCGCAAGACGCTCAGAACTCACTATGCTGAGAAGCGAAAGAGGTACGGTCTGGATGCCAATTACTCGTTTGACAACGAGTTGCGCCGCCTGTTCTCCGATGCCCCCGAGTTCGCTCGGTGCAAGTCCGCCGCCGCTTTCCTGCGTCGTCACCGCAACGAACTGATCCAAGTGGTGGCCGATTGGACAGGTCAATACAAGTATACGATTGACCAGGTGCTGCGCGAGATGATCGAGCGGTGCGAAGCGTTGGAATTACGTGTCCATCGGTCTGAGCGAGTCGTAAGGCGTGACGCGCAGGTAATGCTGACCGTACAGACCATGAACTATCTGCAGAGTGGGCATCACAAGATCGCGTTATGAAAAAACTGCGCGTGATGGCCCTAATGGACGAGGAGCTTGTGCCGCCAGAGAGCATCGACGGAGTGAGTGATGAGGAGATGCTCAACTGGAAAACCGAATACGATGTGCTTGTCACATTGCGGGAACTGGGGCATGAGGTCGAACCACTTGGGGTGAGCGACGATCTGGGCTTGGTGCGTAAGTCGATCGAAGAGTTCAAACCTCATATCGCCTTCAATCTGCTCGAAGAGTTCCAAGGGGTTGCGGTCTTTGACCATCACATCGCTGCCTATCTGGAGCTGATGAAGCTCCCCTACACGGGGTGTAACCCTCGTGGTCTGATGCTGGCTCACGATAAAGCGTTGAGCAAGAAAATCCTCTCGTACCATCGCATCTTGACCCCCCGTTTCATGGTCTTTGCGCGTGGCAAGACGGTGAAACTACGCG
Organism: Planctomycetota bacterium; assembly: GCA_024277285.1. The sequence continues at coordinate 1,228 of JAJRVM010000028.1, read as the reverse complement.
CCAACTACGCCTATCCGCTGTTGGTCAAATCGGTGATCGAAGAGGCGTCGTTGGGGATCAGTCGCAAGTCGATTGTGCACGATGAACAGCAGTTGCGCGATCGGATCGCGTTCATTCATGAAGAATTGAACACCGACGCGCTGGTCGAACAGTACATCGAAGGTCGCGAGTTGTACGTCGGCATCATTGGCAACCGGCGGCTGCAGACGTTTCCCGTTTGGGAGATGGTGTTCAACAACCTGCCAGATGACATTCCCAACATTGCCACCCGTCGCGTGAAATGGGACGCTGCCTACCAGAAGAAGCTGGGGGTCGAGACCGAAGCGGCCAAAGGGCTATCGAAGTCCGAGCAACTTGCCATTTCAAAACTGTGCAAGCGGATCTTTCGTGTCCTTTCGCTCAGTGGATACGCGCGCATGGACTTGCGCATGACCGACGAAGGTCGCGTCTATGTGCTCGAAGCCAACCCTAATCCCAACCTTTCTTACGGCGAGGATCTCGCCGAATCAGCTGCCGCAGTCGGGATCGCCTACGATCGACTGCTGCAGCAGATCCTGAACCTTGGGTTGCGCTACAAACCTATCTGGTACGGGTGAGTGGGAGAGTGGGAGAGAGGGAGAGAGGGTGTGTGGGAGACGGACAACAACGGGTGGGGTATTACGTGTCAGGAGCCAAGGCCTGACCTACGTCACGGAAGAAGGACAGAAACGGCCAGGACCCGGAAAGAAATACACGCACGCGACGGGCCGTGACCTTGATCCTTGAGGCCACTTTGATCAGCATCATCCGCCAAGTGTTCGCGTGGCCTTCACCGAGAGGATCGGCTCGGCGTCGACGATTGAATTGGCGGCGACGCGTGCGTGAGCGTGGACGCTTCGGCGGGGATTTCATGCGTCGCTTGTAAAGGATCCGATCCTTCCAAATTCCACGCATCGTATACCATCATACCGAGCCTCCAAGCGTTGAAAGAAGTGGTTGTCGGCCCAAGAATTCCCGAAATCATTGAAATAGTCCGGGGTAGTTTCCAAGTCGAAGCGAGTGACAATGACGATCGGAAATAGGGAATGCGCAATAGGGAATGCGCAATGCGGAATTTGGAATGGGGCAACGCGCCACGAGATCTTTCGAGCTTCTGGCCTTGGAAAGGAAATTAGGTAGCGAAGATGGGAAAACGCAAGAGACGGATTGGCGATGACTTGGCGCACCGACTGATTAAGTTTGCAGCGCG
>JAJRVM010000027.1 GCA_024277285.1 Planctomycetota bacterium | reverse complement strand
ACACTGCACGATCGCTTCGTCTGCCACGGCAGAGATCAACGCAATCACCTTGGTCGAACACCCCCGGTCGCGAAACTGTTGGATCATCTCAATAGCCTGCTCGCCCGGTAACCCAAGGTCGACAATCCAAACGTCCGCCTCCAGCTCGCCCAGCAAAGGGCCGCTGGTATGCTCGAACTGCGTGACACGAAAATCGGGATCAGCAGACAGCGCAGTCGCAAGACACTCGCGGAAAAGGCGACTGCGATGCACAACCCCCAAGTGAATAGCGGGTGGCATATTTTGGCCCCAACAAAATCAAAGTGCTTCGCCTTCCACCGGCCGACAATCGATAAATGCCAAGATCCCGCACAACGAACGGTGCTTGCGAATAGATAGTGCCTGTGATTCTACGGCAACATGAGAAATAACACAAGGAATATGAGTTAGGTACTTTAGGGTAGCTGATTTAGGGGTAGAACGCGTGCCTGGAAGATACCCAATGCCATCGGTGGCAATTAACTCCAACTCGGTACACAGTTTTCCTGACGCGGCACCTTTGGCTTCCCACGGGCCACGGTGCCATCGACCCAAGACACACTAGCGGAAGAACGTGAACAGGAGGAAGCAGAGAGAACAGAGCGCCGGCAAAATGCGAGGGGCAGTCTGCTGCGCGCTTAAGGGCAGTGCTCAAGCAGCTTTATCCGTGGACTGGCCGGGAACGAAAGGTAACCCGACCTGGGCACAAAAGTGCTTGTGGTCGGCAAGACGCATCGCAGGCGTCTCGAACAAACCGGGCGTTATGCGGTCGTCAACATACCAGCCGCGAATTACCGGCGAGATGTACTGCACGGCACGCTGTAAGTCGATCCGACAGGCGACCGCCGGACTGCCACGCACCAACCGATGGGGTCGAACGGGGCCAAACTGAACCGCTCCGAAGAATCGCGTGTAGACCCGCGCGTGACGAGGATGGATCGCCAACAACAGGTCGCTGTATCCGGCCCACGTCGCATATTGGAAAAGGAACCGGGTCAATGCGAAAAACACTGATATATCAGTCGTCCGATCGGAATGCGTTGCCAGACACGTCACCTCGGCCAAACGACATCCGCCGGCGCGCAACGCGTCCACTTCGTCCGAATACGTCGTCTCGATCTGCAGACCCAACGAATTATCGCCCACAACAGTCAGTGTCCCGGTAATCCGTCGATCGGAATCCCGAGCAACAATTGTACGACTCGTGGGCAGCCCGAACGTACGCTGGTACATCATTTCCGCCTGACTGGGCACGATGTACTTCAGCGACACGTAGTTCTCGTAGACCAGGCGAAAACATGCGTGCAACTGCTCGCGGTCCTGAGCGATGCCCGTCTCCAATCGAGCCGCTTTGCCGAGATCGTCCCGGCACATCACCGCGATGTGTCGACCCACGGGACGCGGCGTCGCAGCATTTTCACCAGGCGGACGCTGATCTAGTTCGCTATCCATGCGAATCCTCGTACGTTCACGAAACGCTATCCTACCCCTCGGATCGTCAAGCCGCTGGATTATCCAAACCCAGCCTGACTTCGCCCTGCCAAATGATGGCGGGACGGCGAGAGTACGTGAGCCTGGTAAGGGCGTCAATAGCAGTAACCCGGTTGAACCGAGCATATCCACAATCGCCATAAACACTATAGAGATAACGGGTTGCATCCATAGCTCGGGTGTGCCGAAACGACTTAGCCAGAAGATGGACGAGGAGGTAAATGGTAAGTGGTAAATGGTAAGTGGTAAATGCAAAGTACAAAGTGCAAAGTGGGGAATGCAAAATGCAAAATGTGAAAGGAAAACGGGGGCTTTCGTCGCAAGGTGGACCGGGTGGGTCCCGCTTGCCGAGCGGGACCGGGCGTAATCCAAGACGCCGCAAGAGGTCTGGAGCTGCAACCCGGACCGGTTTCACTACTGCCGGACCGGCCTACGATCGAAGTGCAAAGTGGGAAATGCAAAATGCAAAGTGGTAAATGCAAAGTGCAAAATGTGAAATGAAAACGGCGGCATTGATCGTGGGCGGTCCGGGTGGGTCCCGCTTGCCGAGCGGGACCGGGCGTAATCCAAGACGCCGCAAGAGGTCTGGAGCTGCAACTCGGACCGGTTTCGCTACTGCGCGACCGGCCTACGATCGAAGTGCAAAGTGCAAAGTGGGAAATGACAAATGTGAAATGAAAACGGCGACCTTGATCGCTCGGTGGTCCCGGTATGTCCCGCTTGCCGAGCACATTGCTATGTGCACTGCGAATCACTGTTCGCTTTGCATTCTCGCGTTTGCCGCATCCGCCTACACGGTACAGACTCGCGGCTCGGTACTGGAGTGATGCATCGTGTCTGCTTGCTCAAAGCAGTCGTCCACCAGCTCGCCCAAACGAACCAGTTCGCGAGCACTGAGTCTGGGCCGAGTCAACTCGTCTGCCGGAATGGGCATGCCAAAAAAACTGTCGTAACAGTCCGGTGGCTCGCGATCAACCTGTGCAAAATCCAGACACAACGCAACGGCCGGATTATTCTGAACGTGCGGGCATTCGGTCAGTCCGCCAATCGGCTGGAAACCGAGAAACCGCTCGTAGAATCGCGCGTGCCGAGGATGGACAACAACCAGCAGTTGATCCAGGCCGTGAAACCTTGCGTATTGGGCCATCAATCGAGCTAGTTTGCAAAAGACGTCCAGGAACCGTCGGCAATTGCTCCGCCGGTCCGCCAAACAGGAGACCTCACCAACCCGTAGCCCCGCCGCTCGACGTTCGGCAATCTGGTCGGCATACATCGATTCCATCGGAATCCCCAGGTCCCCGTCCTCGATCAGTGTCATCGTCGAAACAACGGTGTCCGCCACGAAAGCGTTGAATACGGTCGTTGTCGGCAATAAGTGGTACGGAGTCACTCGCATGGCGTGCCGATTCCGGCGACAAAGACCCGACCGCAAGTACGATTGGTAGACCAACTGAAAAGCCGTTTCACGCTCCGATGCGGTTTGACCCACCGCGTAGACCGGCGGATCCTTCGGTTTACGTACGGCTGGAGCAAGGGCGATGGCATGCGACATGGGCATACTCCTTTAAGCTGCTCGCGTATCTCCCCGCGCCGCCCGAGATGAAGCCCCAGGCAGCAGTGACAAGCGCGATCTCCTCCGTGACTGACTGTCACGGGTTCACAAGTGCAGCTTTCGTACCGAATGAGAAAATTGACAAGCGACCGGGCGAGGGTTCTGACCAAACCATGGACCGTTCACCTGAAACCTAGGTCGCCCTGACGCCGTGTCAAGTTCGGTGCTTTAGAAGAAGTTTGCGGGCCTAAGTATTTTGCTGGAATTGGAGTTCTGGATAGAACGGTCGTTCGGATAAAACGAACGGTTCTCTCACGAAAATGCCCGCGAGGATCGGCCGAGCATTCAGAAGACGCACGCGATATTCTTCCTCGTTTCGCGCCAAAAATCCGTGAGCGACAGGCGAGTGCACGCGTCAACGAGATGACCAGGAAAGTAGAACTTACAATCTTAGTCGACCGCCATTCAAACTTTCCCGCCTAACGGCGGGGTCAATGCAACCACATCAGGACCATGACCGTGCACCACGTCCTTGGCCGAAGGCCAAACGCTTGTTGGTGAACATCGCCTTCGGCCAAGGTGGGTGCCGATTCGATCGCGTTCAGCGTTGGAATTGCCAGTTGGGGTCGTCGCTTACAGCGGCGTGGATTTTTCGCGTCGCCGTCACGGGAATGACGTCCATCGTCGGCTCTTCCCGTCGAAGCTTCGTGGACACCGGCAGTGGATGATCGGCCGTGTCGATATAGTCCCCGTACCGGATCGGCGTGAAAGTCCTTTTGGCGAGCAGGCCACGACTGCCGAGTTTCTGCCGTTTGGTTTTCATTTCCGGCTGTCGCTTTGCCACGCGCTGAAGTGACGTGCGAACGCGTTTACTGACTGGCGGCCGAACCTGGGCCGTTCCCGTCCACACACGTGGATTCTCCAAGCTTTTCGGGATACCGACCGGAAGTGCTTCCAGCTGTGTTTTCCCGTTGGGCACGGGAACACGAAACAGGTCGCTCGGCATTCCGCTGTTTTTCAGCTGCTTGTCCTTGGTGCCCTCGCCTTTTTTGACCGGTGTCGGAACGGCGGGAACCGCCGGAGTGACTTTCGGTTTTCTGGTCGGGATCGCCGGTAGCTTGGGCAGAGCCGGCACAGGCTTCGTCGCACCGGGTTTCGGCGCAGGTTTGGCGGCTGGTGTCGCTGCCGCTGCCGATTTCTTGTCGGTCTTCACGGGAGCGGGTGGCAGCGGCTTCTTCGGCGTCGGCTTCGGAACGGCTTTCTTCGCCGGACTTGTTTTGGGGTACTGCGGCACGGTCGTCTGCTTTTTCAACAGACTCTCGGCTGCCTTCGGCGGCTGGGGCGCGTCCGGCAGCTGTTTCAGATCGTCTTCCATCAGCGGCTGCAGCGGTACCTCGGCCTCCTGAGGGATCATCATCTCTTCCGGCGGTCCCATCGATGGCATGCACCCGGCCGGCGCTTGCTCCAGGCAGTCGTCACACCCTTCCGGCCACGGACGCCAGCACGTCGGGTGGTAGCCGTAACATGCCGGTTCGACAACGGCACGATCGCATCCTGCGTCCAACTGACCAACCGAATTGGATGGTACAAACGGCCAATGCATGATCTGGCTGACATTCGGCTTGGCAAGCTGACGATAGTTGCAGCCGAATGACGTAACGATCATCACAGCCAGTGTGAGAGCCGGTGTCGTCAAGAATCGTGATTTATGAATCATGGTGTTGATCACGCTTCTGGTTAGTTGTCTATTTTGGTTTTGGAAAACGTCACGCGTCGGTCGCGGGCTGATCTAGAACCCACCGAACCCACCAACGCCATTCCTGTTCAGCAGCACCTTGCCGGTAAGCCGCGATGCGGTGTTCACACCTAGCAGCGTGAAGCCCATCGCTCGTTCGATCGGTGCCAACAGTTTGCCGAGCGACGTATCGAACGCGACCCATTTGTCCTCAGCTATGAAAACTCGGTCGCCAGGCAGGACCTGGTAGTTGGTCGACGCTTGGGCCTGGCCGGTAATCGCGTTCCAATCGACCGGCAAGATCTGGACCTCGCCGGCTACGGGTGTTGGACGTGCGATCCATATTTTCTTCGAAGCAACCTCGGTCAGGCCGTTGATGTTCGAGATTGCATCCAACACGGTTTCATTGCCCGTGACCGGGAACCTGGACACGGAGTCGCCCATGCCGGCCCCTTGCGTGACCACGTAATAAACCTTGCTGTTGTATGCAAAAACATCGACCGCCACTTCCGGGTCTTCCAGGAACTGTTTCAGGTGATGCTCGATTACTTCCTTCGCCTGGGCCAACGTCAGACCAACCACCGGGACGCTGCCATAGCTGCCCAGGTTGACGTTTCCATCCGGACCGACCAGATGCTCGCCCGCGATCTGCTGTTTGCCCGCAGATTGCAACAGGGAGACGTTAACCATTGGCTCGCGCAGTGTCTGGGCCAGATGTTTTTCGATCGCCGCCTTGGCATCCTCGACCGACAGTCCCGACACCTTGACAGTACCGTAAGGCATCCCAAGGTTCACCGCGCCACCAGGCTCGACCGGGAATTGGCCTTCGATCGGCGCGTCCGGCAATGTGCCCATCACGTTCACGGCCAACAGGTCGAACGCACGCAGTGTGTAAGGCGGCTTCGGTATCACCTGCAGTGCATCGATCACCAGGATATCCGGCGGCTCGATCCGATACGTCGGCAGGATTGTCTTACTTAACTCGCGCGGAATATCGCCCCCAATCGGCGGAGCCGGTGGTGTGTGCTTGCCGCGTTGAGACAAGTGGCAACCGGATAACGCAATCACGGCACCAGCAACCAGTGCCAGTGCAACATGATATGAGGCCAACGTTGTATGACTCGATTTTCCTCTGGACATAGTGCTCGTCTTCGATAGAAAGAACTCGATGTCAAGCCTGGGACAATTCCCTTCAGGTTAAAACATCGGCATCGATCGCTCGGATTGAACAACCTGCATCGGTTGTTTTTTTCATAATGATGGCTCCGGATGTTAAACCTTACGGGTCACGGAACCAACGAAGACACTTGATGTCCGACAAGTCGCTGCGGCGGACAGACACCGAAGTATTGGTAGTAGCTACCGGTCGCGAAAGATAGAGGATATAAGCAAACTAATTGGATAGCGCCAAGATCGTATGGCTGCCAACAATCGCAAGTTGTTGTTGCGGTTTTGCTTAATAAACGAATCTCAGACACCCTGGTCGTCCTGGCATCCAGGCAAGACCCCCACGCGGCTTGCCCGTGGGTGAATCAGTTTCGCACGCTAGATCCGTATCCGCAAAAGATCGCTCCCGGCCGAGCGGAAAACGCTCAACAAAATCGGCCCGTTGTCGAGGCCGCATCAAGCCGCAGGTCGCTCACGTGGCCCGTACCAGAACGCCACCTGCACTCGGGGAAGAAACCCGTGACAAGCGGCCAACATGTGGCAACGATTTCCGGCCGTGGAAGCCGGCGCCTGCGGCTGGGCGTTAAACGAAAAACCTACGCCGAACAGGGGGAAGGCAACTTATTCACCGGACGCGAGCGTCCGTCAAACCGGTAAAATGCTTGCCTAAATCGAGGGCTTGGATCATGATGGAGTCAATGGAAGACGGCAGCGGGGTCTAGGCAACTCAAGTCTTCCTCGGAACATTGAAAGAGGGCGTTTAGATGACCAACATGGACCAATCCCTATTTGCGCTACTGGTTTTTCTGTTCTTCGCGGTTGTGGCACCGTTGGTTACGTTCGGGATCCTGGCGGTCGCCGAGTCGTTTTCCATGCGGCGAAGAAGCAACAAGCGAAAGCGGCGTGGTTCTAGTGTACCGATTCCTCGTCAATCTACTTGAACCATTCACGTTTGCATTCCTCCTCTGCGCCATCGCGTTGATATCGCTCTGGTCGCGTGGGTCGCTGCGCACTAGACGACTTGGGCTGTTCACCAGCCTGTTCTTCCTGCTTGGCCTGCTATCCACCCCGGCAATATCCTACCTGGCCGCCGGATCGCTTGAGTGGCAATACCCGCCCGTTCGTACTTTTCCAGAGCACGCCCAGGCGATTGTCATTTTGGGAGGTAGCGTGCGGCTGGTCGGTCCAAACCGGCAACAGGCGGAACCGGGCCAGGACACACTGTACCGCTGCCTGCTGGGCGCCGAACTGTATCGGAAATCGGGCGGTTGTCCCGTATTCGTATCCGGGGGGCAAGTGGTCCCGGACCCAAAACAGCCCATCGTCGCCCAGGTAATGGCCGATTTCCTAGTCCAGCTGGGAGTTCCACCGGCCGATATTGTGCAGGAAGCCGAGTCTCGCACGACGTTTGAAAACGCCGTGAATGTGGCCAAACTGCTGGACCAACGCAAAATCCAACGCGTGGTTCTGGTCACCGAGGCCACTCATCTACGCCGCTCGATCATGTGCTTTGATGCGGTCGGGATCCAGACGTTCCCACGCGGGGCCTATTATCGAGCACGGTCTTTCGACAACGGACCGTTTGCACTGGTGCCCTGCGCCTGGGCGGCACGCGACATGAACCGAGTGGCTCATGAATGGCTGGGGATCGTCTGGTACCTGCCGAAACTGGCCGGATTGAAGAAGCAAGGTCACGATACATAGGTCGTTAGCCATAATGCTTCTGGCGAGCCCGGTTAGGTGCACTGTGTGACTGCTCCACCTTCTAAAGAAGGCGGCTTCTGCGGTGCGCTGATGTGGGCGGGCAGGGCGTCGGTAGGTGCACTGTGTGACCGCTCCACCTTCTAAAGAAGGCGGCTTCTGGGGGTGCGCTGATGTGGGCGGGCAGGGCGTCGGTAGGTGCACTGTGTGACCACTCCACCTTCTAAAGAAGGCGGCTTCTGCGATGCGCTGATGTGGGAGGGCAGGGCGTCGGTAGGTGCACTGTGTGACCACTCCACCTTCTAAAGAAGGCGGCTTCTGCGGTGCGCTGATGTGGGAGGGCAGGGCGTCGGTAGGTGCACTGTGTGACCGCTCCACCTTCTAAAGAAGGCGGCTTCTGGGGGTGCGAAGGGCAGGTGGCTTCTGGGCCGCGTGGCGTAGGGTGTTTGTGTGACGGCTCCGCAAGCTGAAGCTGGCGGCTTCTTTTTGCGACGCACTGCGAGATGGTCACACCCAACGGTGGCTAGCGGCCGCCCGATGAATAATAGTGCGAGTAATTCATGAACGTCGAGCCGGTTCCGGTCGGTGCGGCGGTCACGCCTCGGAACCGCTGGCCCCGAAACTGGCGAAGATCGTCATTCACTCGCCTTAGGTCCTGACCTTGCCGATTGAGCAAAGCTTGCTGGGTACGCAGCTGGCTGTTCAGCTGCCGGCGCGGTCGGATGTACGCGTGATAAGGATCGGTCAGCCCCACATCGCGTCGAAAATAGTCCAGATATGGAGATAGCGTGGGACGACGAGGCGCATAACGCTGCGAGTACTTAAGTGGCTTTTGCGGTGCCTGAGCGTCCACTCGGTCCGCACCGCTGACCAACACGAACCCGGCCATCGCAATCACGACAAGACTTGATACTCGCTTCATGGGAAACACCCCCTCTTTTGTATTACCGTTCGCCACCGATCTGTTCGGTCTATTTTCTTGCCCGATCGTTACTCGACGCCTTTCACAAACCGGGCTTCGCTCTTTCCGTCTCGGCGGCATCCCAGGCAGCTTTGCTAGCCGCCCCGCAGGCCGCTTGGCGTTGTGCCTGGTCACATATTCGCAATTCTAGGGACAAACGTGCGCATAAGCGATGAGCGCAGTCCAACTATTTGGGAATATCGGAACAATATCGGGGGCCGCTGGAGCCGGATTCCGCTCTTTTCCGCCCTTGGACTCGGCGGCCCGGCCCAGAACCTCCCCTGATCGCACTTGACGCAACCCGTTGACCTATGGGACATTTCCCGAGTTGTGGCAGGGAAAACAGCCACATGCGACCGGGCCGCGCAGTATTTGCGAGTTCATTCGAGCAAAGTCGGCACGGCCCCAAGTCGCACAGTCTCGGGCACGCAACGCCACTGGACATTTACGTTACGGACGACTCCTCGGGCCATGGATCACGAAACCGCGAAGCTGCTGTTGGAGCATGCAGACTCGTTTACCGAGCGTAAAGAGGCTGTGCGCACCGCCATGCAGCTGGGCATGCCGTTGCGAGCGATCGAAGAGTATCTGGACTGGCTCGACCTGTTGCGCGAGATGCTGGAAAAAGAGAACCAGCGGTGACCCAAACAGAGATCGAACGGAACAGCCAACAAAGAACGGGAGAAGGAAAGGGAGAACGGTCCGTAGGTTGTTTGTGTGACTTCTCCGCCAGCTAAAGCTGGCGGCTTCTGGGGGTACGAAGAACAGGTGAGGTCTCGGCCGTGTCGTGTTAGGTTGTTTGTGTGACGGCTCCGCAAGCTAAAGCTGGCGGCTTCTGCGGGTGCGAAGAGCAGGCGGGGTCTCGGCCGTGTCGTGTAGGTTGTTTGTGTGACGGCTCCGCCAGCTGAAGCAGGCGGCTTCTGCGGGTGCGAAGGGCAGGTGGCTTCTGCTGTGTTGCTTTCGGCCGATCAACAATATCCAATACCGCTCGACTGTCAAAACATGCCGACGACCCCAAGTCTGATTCTTATCTGTTCTGCCCTGATGGTTGTTACGCTTTGCGTTGCGGCCGGCCGCGTAATTCTGTGCAGACAGCCACGCGAAGCGTCCACTGCCGAATATACCGCATCCCACACCAGTGTTCGGCGCCTATATCTGGCGTTCGCAATCTGCTTTACCGCGTTCGCTTTTTATGGGTCCGTCCAGTCGCCCCGTTTCAAGCCCGTCCCGTTTCTCGACGCAGTGCGAAACTTCGACCAGCTGCCACTGGTCCCCGAGTACGTCTCACGAACCGATGTGGTAACCAATATCCTCTTTATGATCCCAGTCAGTTTCTTCTGGATGGGAACGCTGGGCGCGGGACGCAAGTCGCGTTGGAGCCCGTTGGTCGCTGCGGTCCCGGTTTTCATCTGCTGCCTACTGCTGGCGCTTTGCAACGAGTTCTTCCAGTTGTGGACAGCGACTCGAGTGCCGTCGAAACTGGACGTCATGGCACAAGCGGTCGGCACTTCGGTTGGCATACTGATCTGGCAGTTCCTCGGCACGGCCGTCACAGACTGGATCCGGTCGTATTCGGTCGTCGACCGGCCGGACCGGCGTCTGATCTGGCTACTCGAGGCGTATTTGATCGGCCTGGTAATCTACAGCATGATGCCGTTCGATCTGACGATCAGTATTTCAGACCTTGGGACGAAGTTGCTCCGTGGTCAGATCGAGTGGCTTCCGTTCCAGTACTATCCGTTACACTGGGCTCGCTGGCTGGATGTCTTGCGAGACGTGGTCGTTTTCATTCCGATTGGGATGTTCGCGGCCGTCTGGAATACGGCTCGGGACCGGCCCGTTCGTACCTGGCCGGACGCGATTTCGCTGGGCGTGCTGATCGCTTTGGGCATCGAACTTGCCCAGCTGTTTGTCCAAAGTCGTTTCACGTCAATTACCAATATTCTGTTTGGTTCGATCGGGGTAACCATCGGCGTGGCGATAATGCGCACGTGGTGGGGCAAGCGACTTCCGAGCTCTGAAGCAAACCACACATCTCGGCTGCGATGGTCACCGAGTATTTGGGTGTTGGTGATCTTGGCCTACACGTGCTTGCTGGCTGTTCCGTTCTGGAGCCCGTTTGATTTCACCGACGATCGAGCGACGATCCGCACGGCCATGGATGGTTT
>JAJRVM010000384.1 GCA_024277285.1 Planctomycetota bacterium | reverse complement strand
GTGTTGATTCAAGACCAATTGAGCGGCCTGAAACCGGGCGTTTCAGTACGTTGGGGAATGATCACTCCTGCGACTCTAGACAAAGTCGGCCAAAGTTCGATCCGTTTGGCTCGAAACAAGGCCACGCTAACGCTCCGCATTTTGGCTCCGAACACCGCCACCTGGAAGGAGATCAACACCGCCACGCCTCGTAACGAGTGGGATTCGCCCAATCGCGACACGCGCATGGTGGCGTTCGAGTGCACTGTGCCCGCTTCCGGCAAGTTGACATTCCGCGTCCTGGCAACGCCTGGCAGCTGTAACAAGTCGGCACACGAGAATTTGCAGGATCGCCAGCTTGAACAATGGTAGTTTAAGCCGCAGGGCAAGCCCGACGGAGAGCCTTTTCCATTAGCGTCTATCAACGTAGATTAGCGGTCAAGAACAAGCGCGACCGTAACAAGTTAGCCGAATGAAGTTGGACGTGCATTGAGGACTGGCTGTTTGTTGATCGCCCCCAACCACCTCGTGCAGTTGCGGAAGAAGTTTGCTGAGCTAGAACCGGTGTGCCCCCCTCTCCCCCACCGCCGAAGGCGGTGGGGGAGAGGGGGGAGTTATTGGCATTCGCGTCTTAGCTGGTGAAACTCGTTCACCTGCGAGGCAAGCTCGCAGGGGTCCCTGACTCAGTCAATTGCGGCAGTCGGCTAAACAGACAAGCGCGACCGTGAAACGCAACGGGAGTGGATATTCGGGGCAGGGGAGGGCGGCGATCTACTGCCGCGTCAAGCCGCGAACATACTGACTTACACCATCAGTAAAGTCCTTCTCGGCCTGCGGCGTAAACGGCGAAACTTTCGGTTCGTATCCACCCTCTGAAAAAGCCTTCTTGGTCGTCAGATACAGCAGTGACCCGTTGGTCAAGCCGTAGTAGAACGTGTTCTGAAACGGAGAATCGCTGCGGATCTTCATGGAAATCTCGCAGAACAACTCCAGCGGCGCCGCCCAGATCACCGTCTCACGGTTGATGATCAACGAGCGGACTGGCACGCGTACTAGATCCGTTCCGTCTTCAGCCACCGCGGCATAGTTGGCAAGCTCCTTCGTCCAACCCAATCCCGCCTTGCGTGGTGTTTCGATCACGGTCTTCCCTGGCGAAAGGGTCACTTCGGAGGTAGTGCGTTGAATGGCTTCGTTCGTCGCAAGAATCTTGTCCCCCAGCAGCGTTTTGAATTCGTCGATATGACTGCTGGCGAAGTCGGGACGCACACTGTAAACCGGCGCCACATTGCCCTCGGCACCGTTAATAAACAGCATCGGAGCACCGATCTTCTCCTCGACATACTCAGCAACAATCCCCGGCGCGTCACCACTGATCAACCGGTTCTTGCCGCCCAGTACCGTGCCGTGGATGGCATAGTTCGCGATCAAGGCAATGGGCGCCCCGTCCGGTCGCTCAAGCCGAATCAGCCCGATCTGGCGGTCGACAGGGCCATCAGGATCCTCGCCTAAGACGGTCTTTCCAGCAGCGTTTTTGCCGCGGCGATTGATATTGGCATTCGACTCACCCGTCCCAATGCCAATTCGCGCTGGCTCCAGTTGAGAACGAGCTTGCTTGATGCCGTCAATCAACACGTCGGTGACCCAATCCCAATAGGCAACGTCGTGCTTGATCGAAAAACGGTCGCCCAGCGAACTCGCAAAGAGCCGACCTAGTTCTTGTGGTCCGACGTGAGGTGCCGAATGCGTGTGCGTGGTCGACCACCAGAACTGGTTGGACTTGATGCCTGTCTCACGCGTCAGTTTTTCACATACTTGATCGTAGAAAGATGGCAACACCGTGCAGATATCGGTTGAGACAAGAAAAAACTGAGTCGTGCCGTCGTCCATCGCAACAATGCGGTGATAGATCTTATCGTGAACCCCGTTCGACTTCCGTGGACCGTAACCTTGCATCCACTGTGGGCGGTCGGGCGTAATATCCACTTTCACACAGGCCGCACGAAAATGTCTTGCTGGTTCTTTGGCAAGTGCCGGTGCGGCCACTAATGCGGCAACAAGTACAAAATTCAACCAACACCGTTTCGCTGCACAATCGCTTTGCATGACCACCTCCGAAAAGTACTGCCGTAACTGCTTATCGCAAGAACAAGTGTACTCGCCACAGACAACGACTCAAAGTAACCGTTCACGAGAATTCACACTTCACGAAGAAAACGAACCGCAGAAGGCCGAAGGAAACAAGCCTATACCGACCTGGATGTGAGCTGCGACATGGAAGCTGCGACATTGCGCTGCCCCGTCAACGGCAACTTGTCCCATTACCATCACAACAGGCCGCTCCTCACTTCTGCACTCCTTGCTCGATATTCGATATTCCGAGGTCTTCTTCTCGTTGTGGCAAGATCGCGTGAACGGCTACGACTCAAAGGCCTTCCTCCGGGTATGCGTCGGTCGGAGCCACAATGGACGAGCTTACAGCGACGTCGGCTCGGAAGCATGCCGCGTCCGACTTCGGTTTGCAGCAACACGACGATTGCTGGATGACCGTGCGCTCCACCGACAGGAAATTCAAAAAAAGCGTGGCATACCGTCATGGCATACCACGCTCGTGTTGCTCTCTACGATCCGGCCCGCTTGCTTGAGCGGGGGCAAGCTCGGCCACGCCAGGCCACTTGCGAGATGCTAATCCCGATCACGCTCGGCGATTCTCTGCAACAACCTGCGCATCTCGGCCATTTCACGGCGCATTTCTTTCACTTGACCGCGCAACTCACGCACATGTCCTTCCATCTCCTCGAGCGGGCCATGAGGTCGAGGTGGAGGTCCGGCAGAACGTTCGAGCTGAGCCAAGCGTTCGGCAGCTTCCGCCATAGCGGCCTGAATGTGCTCCGCTTCCTCACCGTTGCCAGCTCTTCGAGTTCGGTGCAAGGCCTCTTCAAGTTCCCCCAGATGCTTGCGGAGCGTCTCTTGCTCGCGCCGCCCTGACATCAACTCTCGGCCACGGTTAAGGTCGCGTGCTTCCCGCTCGATCCGCTCCATTTGTTCATGGACTTCGCGCCGAGCTTCGTGCAACTCGCGCACCTCATCGCCTTCTCCAGGACCACGCCGTTCGATTTCACGCTCGATATCACGTGCCCGTTCTTCCAGCTCGCGACGTTCTTGCATCAGCTCGCGTTCGCGCGGCGGTGGTGGACGATGCGGTTCTGCTTCGGGACGACCCGGACCGCGTGCTTCCCGCTCGATCCGCTCCATTCCTTCATGGACTTCGCGCAAGGCTTCGTGTAATTCGCGCACCTCATCGCCTTCTCCAGGACCACGCCGTTTGATTTCACGCTCGATATCACGAGCTCGCTCTTCCAGCTCGCGCCGTTCTTGCATCAGCTCACGTTCGCGCGATGGTGGTGGACGATGCGGTTCCGCATCGGGACGTCCCCGACCGTGTACTTCTCGCTCGATACGTTCCATTCGTTCATGGACTTCGCGCAGAGCTTCATGCAATTCGCGCGCCTCGCCATCCTGTTCGGGACGCAAGCGTTTGATTTCACGCTCGATATCACCAGCTCGCTCTTCCAACTCACGTCGTTCTTGCATCAGCTCGCGCTGCCGCCGTTCCATCACAGGCTGTTCCACTACACGTCGCTCGCCTCGGGGTTCACGCGCTTCGCGACGTTCGGCGGCATCGCGTCGACGTTGCTCGATGCGTTCGCGCAATTCCGGTCGTTCGCGATCTCGGCGTCGTTCCGGCCTGGCCCGTTCGCGTTTGGCCCGTTCTCGTTCTGGCCGATCTGTCTTCGGCGAATCATCATCTCGTACCGCGGGCTTTTGCACTTCGTGGCGCGGTTCTTGAGTCATCCCGTCGCCCGAGAAAACGCTCAGGAGGGGAACCAACGTAGCGGCCGCGAGCGAGCGGCGCCACGAGTTGTGAAATACGTGCATCGTCGTTTCTCCATGTACTTGGCTAACCTGAGGCCGTCCCCAGGCGGTTGAGAAAACTGCTGCCATTACGAGAATCGCCGGCAGTAGGGTCATGGCGAACCATGTAGGAACACGGGCAGGCGCTTGCCATGAGCGATCTGGAAGGTTCAATAAACGCTGGATGCGGCGACCAAGCCCGGATCGAAACCCGCTGCCTTCCACCGATAACCAACCCAAACGCCCCGCGGATGAGCGTGTCAGGTGACGGCCTAGACTGACCAGGCATTCAGCCAGTGCGTCGGGCCCTTGAGGAACCAAGAGACTTGCTTCGTCAGCAACCGCTTCACTGGTTGCATGCAGACCGCGCCGCGTCCACCACACGCCCGGATGCCACCACAGACTCGCTGAGACCAGGTCGGCGACAAGTCGCCATAGCGGGTCGCGTGCCGCCAAGTGAGCTAACTCGTGCGCAAGAATGACACGCTGCTGGCGAGGCTCAAAGTCGTTCGCAAAGGTGGTTGGCAGCGCGATCGTCGGGCGCATGATCCCAAAGGCAACAGGCGCCGCCAAGCCAGTCGCTTCCACAATTCGAACGCGGCGCCGAAAACGAAGCTGGCGACCAAGCGTATCAATACACGTATGCACGCTTTCGTCGCGCACCCCGCGCGCGCATCTCGCAAAGCACAGCCATGCCAGTAAACGAGTCGCCGCGACGTATGTCGCCAAGAACGCAGTTCCAAACAACCAGATGATTCCAGGCCACTTGGCGAATTGCATCGTGCCTGCCGACGGTTTCGTCGCCGACACCATCCTGGCAGATGATGTGACACCTCCACCATTCGATAACGCCTCTTGAAACTCGGGCCCATTCGATGGCGAAGGTTCAAAACGGCACGTCGAAGCTGAAGGACGCTGTCGCTCGACCCCCTCAGGAGCCACGGGATTGCCGAGCAACACGGGATTGCCTGGCAGCAGGGGCAGACCGTTCGGCCAAGACGGGTCCCACCTCGCGTATGCCGGACCGCGCTCATCAAGCACCAGCGAAGAAGCAAAGCGACGAACATTGTCAACATCTTCAATCGTATCGAGATGCCACTCGTGTTGCACAATGCCAGGCAGACGATCAGGACCATACCAGGAAAGCGAAAAGGAATCTGATACCGACGGTCCAAGTGGGGATTCGCTGAGGTCATGGGCAATAGGCGGATCACGTCGTGGCACATCGACCGTGCCAGTCGATTCCGTTCCTCCCAAACGAACGGACTCAGGATCGCTAGGCGTTTGTGCTGCCGTCTCCGGCAATATGAACCGTGACCAGGGTTTATTCGTTTCGACGGAAGACCGCAAAGGTGCTTTCGGAGAAGAAATTTCGGCAGTCGTTCCTGACGATCGAACAAGCCAGGCAAGACCGGTCCCCGCGCCGGTCAACTCAGCCAGCAACAGCATGGCGATGGCGAGCGTTGCGACGCGCCAGACGGTTTGTTGCCACGCCGCTATCTTGACCAGGCGAGTCGTGCATGCGGCCAGGCAAACGATCCCGGCCGTGCCGAGGCCAAACACGATAACCGCTTCCAACCAAAAACCGTAGTCAAATGCAAAGCTGCTCGACATGATGGTCACTCAAGTCTCGACGAACCTGACCTCACAGCGCGAGCGCTGTTAATCACGCCGCCTTTTTTTCCGCTCTTTAATCAGTTGCTCCAACTGAGCCAACTCGCTGGGACTGACGTCACGTGAATCAAGCAAGTGACTTACCGTGTCAGCAAGACTCCCCTGAAACAACCGGCTGACCAGATCGTCTGCCATGCTACGTGTAACTTCGTCCTGCCCAACAGCACTCTCATAGATGAACCGCCGCTCCTCTTCCCGATGGCAAACCAACCCGCGATCCTCCATCTTGCGAAGCATCGTGGCCACGGTCGTATAGGCCAACGGTTCGCCCGCAAGCTTCTTTTGCACCGTGGCGACATTGGCCGGACCATGGCTCCACAGGACACGCATGATCCTTAATTGCAGGTCTCCCAGTCGAAATACACGTTTACTGGCCATACCAATTGCTCCATGCCACGTCAAAACTACTGCGGTAATACTACACGGGTAGTTACTCGATGTCAAGTGGCAGATCAAGACTTCTACGACACGCACCGGGCTGGTCAATTTCTTAAGTCGTTGTTCGACTTCTTGACCAGGACACAACGGCACGACTACCAAGGCTCGGGGGTCTCGATAGGCTGATCCTCAACGATCGATTCCGTTTTGTAGATCTGGAAGCCGCGTGCCAAGTAGTTTTTCAGGCCTCGCGGACTATCAAGCGAGCAGGTATGCAACCAGATACGAGTCGCCGCCAGCGACCAAGCGGAGCGCACGGCGTGGGTCAGCAAATCGCCCCCCAAGCCACGGCCAACGAACTGGGGGAGCAATCCGAAGGAGCGAATCTCGACATCGCTGCCCTGCCGTTCCAGCTCGTAATACCCGGCCGGCGTGCCACGAACGTAGCCGATCCAGGTATGTAGATCAGGGTTTTCCAGGTACGCCTTCCAAGTCGCATAGCTCCAATCACGTCGCTCGGTCCATAACCACCGAGAACCGACAGCGTAGTAGAGAAACCGGTTCAATTCGGGCAGCGGAACCTCGGCTTCCGTCACCACCATCTCCGTTTCCGGCGCGGGAACAAGCTCATTGGAATCGAGCATTTCAACGTACGTGATTTCAACGTTGACCCGCTGCGAATTGTCCTGCGATCGTTTCATGATGGTTGTCCAGCTACGCTTTCATTCAGCCTCTGCCCGGCATACGTTTCTTGCAGTACTCCCATCGTAGCGAGGCCTCGAAAATACCGATACCGTGCCTCGCATACTGGTAGAAAGCCGCCAAGTCGGAAGGCAGGTCATATAACGATATTCTGTAACCGTTTACGAGCTTCGATTTTTGTTATGGTCCGCTACGTGCCGAAGGCACAGCCCTCTACGAGCCCTGGGTGCAGCCAATGCGAGGTTTGCGAGCATTGGCGTAACCCTGGGTAGCCTTCCCACGCAACCCAAAAGCCCCGTACGGGGCGGTCCTAACTGTTTTGGGGCGTACCCCTGCGGGGTTTGGCGGTGATGTTTTCCATGGCCCAAGGTTGCGCGGCGATCGCTGCGCTCACGCCAGCTCCACCCTTTGCCCTGGTATAGGAACGTCCCTTCGGGACTGGAACAAGAAACCAATATGAAACGACGGCGTAAGCGTTCACGGCCAAAAAGGAAAAGAGATGCCAGCGTCATCTCGGTCCACGTTTTTTCACACAAGACTGGGAAGCGGGAGTCCGACAGCGCGACAGCTTGGCATGGCGAGAGACGTTGGCAAATGGTACGCTTCACGTCAGTCGTAGGGCATTCGCGTCGAGCACCTATCGCACCATCGATATTCGGTACGAGACGCTCAACGTTCAACTCTGGACGCGACCATACACGGAGCACGGAATATGCGAACTCATGTTTACTATGCGGACACGGACGCGGGCGGCGTGGTCTACTATGCCAACTACCTTCGCTGGCTCGAGATGGCACGTGCCGACTGGTTGGCAGATTCTGGCGTTTCGATGGTTGACTACGTCGCGCAGGGTGTGCTCTTTGCCGTAGGCCGAGTGGAGATCGACTATCACGTTTCGGCTGTGCTGGGAGATGAAGTCGAGGTGACGGTCGAGCCGGATACTGTTCGTCGCGTCCGCTTCGTGCTTCGTCAAGACGTGATTCGCGTGAGCGATGGCGTCAAGCTGGTCTCGGCCAAAGTCACGATCGTATGCCTTACTCCGGAAGGCAAAATCACGGCCATTCCCAAACAACTGGTCGAAGCAATGTCCAAGAAGATTTAACCCCCATAGGCCGGAATCCCAACTTGGCGTGATCAATTTCTTAAGTCGTTCCTAGGGTTCCGCGAGTTTGGCCACATGCGCGGCGACCTTGCTCCATGGGTAGGCTGTCATAGCGCGCCCCTATCGGCTAACGCTGTGCAGCATTTCTTCCCGCGCGTTTCGTTCGCCCAGGGCTGTGGCCTAGCTCTTTACCGCGAAGCGGTTGTACTCCAGAGCCCAGGGCCGCGGCGCGGCGCGGCGCAGCTGCGGAGCGCACCCTGGGAGAACCACCACGGAAGACGTACGCCGAAGGCGTTCCACAGGAAAGAACCGACCGCCGAATGCTTTGTGGAACGCGCTGACGCGTACG
>JAJRVM010000383.1 GCA_024277285.1 Planctomycetota bacterium | reverse complement strand
CCCCCAACTACTCGAGCACTTGGCCGAGGTCTTCCCTCGCCACATTCAGATCCACTACGGGCAATACCAGCGAGAAGAACTGTACGACGCCGCTCGCCGATCACGAGCTTGTGCCTACTTGGCCGACGACGACCACGGCCCGTTGGCCCTTCAGGAGATTCTGCTCGCCGGCTGCCCGACGGTCGGCGTCCGAACCGGTGCCGCTTTCGTACAAGACGGAGATACGGGCTTTCTCGTCGAGTGTCTTCCGCCCGGACGAGACTGTGTCTTGACTGACGAGGACGAGATTCGCCTCAAACAATTCATGATTGCCATCGGTCGAGCCGCATCGATCGATCGCGACGGTGTGCGTGCAAGAGCCGCAGCCGAGTTTGCGTGCAACCACATTGTTGGTCGGCTCATTACCGGTCTTGAAGGATTGAGAACAAGCGAGACATTCAGCCTACCGCAAGCAACCGGGGGAGGTTGTGAGCGATAGACCGGAAGCAACAGCCGTTAACCCACGGAGCGCGAGAGTCAGAGAGTGCCGAGAGTTTGGGCCGAAATCGGGCTTGTCGAGGGGCGAAGTGGCGGGCTGGGTCTTGCGCGCGAGTTTCGGAAGGGGAGAGTTCGAGAGGGCGAGACGTGGCGTAAAGTGTTGCCAGAACTGGCGTTAGAACGCGAAAAGGCCGACACCTCTCGGCATCGGCCTTTTCTATAACCTGCGGGTTTCCCAGTTTCGCTACTGGGAATACAAGTGGCGGGGACAGGATTCGAACCTGCGACCTCGAGGTTATGAGCCTCGCGAGCTACCGGACTGCTCCACCCCGCGACAAATTGTGAACTCGTATTCTACTGGTGAGCTTTCGGTCGTCGAGGGGGGGTGGCTGAAGTTCTTTGGTTTCAGAACACGGTTTTTCCGGTCATGATGCCTCGCGCGAGCCGGTACACGTCGCGCGCACTTGATGTGATAGCCGCTTACGGGGCCAAACCGGATTCCCACAACGCGGTACTGCAGTCACGCCGACCAACACGCCGCTAACGCGCCGGCGCGATGGTAGCAGTTGCAACGTTTCGAGCCGGTAGATTCGTCACAACCCTCGCTGTGGTAGGGACTTCTTGCTTGGCGCTTTGGACACGCAACGGTAGACTCTAGGGGGCACACGGGATCCTTTTTCGTTCGCCCCTGTACGTGACAATCGGTTTGAGTTCGCGCGATTGCGGGAGCGCGGCAATTGGCTCAGGATGCCGTCACGACTGATGGCCAAAAGGAGCGGTTCGACAGCAGGTGTTTTTTTCGGTCGCACCAACTCGTTGCTGGCGGCATTGCCCGAAACTACCAAAAAACAGTGCCCCGGTCGTGCGAGCAAACCAAAAAGCCGTACTTATCCGCGTCAGCTTGGGTCCGGGCTCGCGGGCCGGTGACGCGCTAGAGCCTCATGGACGATGCGCCGACATGGACCAGAGGGCACCGTCAGTGGGCCCGCCACACGGTGTGGGCCGACAACCTTGTCGCCGCGCGCCAGACTGCATCACAGGACGCTTAGTCAAAATGGTTCACGGCGACAATCAACCCGACGGTGCTGCTGATGGCCAGGTTCCACCCTTGGAACCCGATACGCCGCTGCCCCACATTGTCACAGAAAACGCCGCATCAAAACGCAAAAACGCCCAGCCAGCGAAGCCCCAACAGCGCTCCGCCCAATCAAAGTCGCGTAAGACCGCTGAAAACGCGAAGTCGACGCCCCGCAAGTCCGAAGACGGACACGTCAAAAAGACCCGTGCACAAGAACATTCGCCACAAACCCGCACGCAAGATGCGAAACGCCCTGTAGCGATCACGCCAGACGAACCGGAAGAAACCCAAGCCGCCGAAGAACTGGCCGAAATGGCGGTGCGAAACGCCCCGGCATGGCTGATCAGCTTGGTCTTTCACACGCTGCTGATTATCGTGCTCGCACTGATCTACGTCGCGCATGAATTCCCCCAATCGATCGGCTTGGAAGTGACCTACGCCGAAACACTCGGAAAACAACTGGAAGACGAGACGTTCCAATCTTCAACCGCAGACTCACTGTCACTCGACAACCCGACGTTTTCCATCGATGACCTGCCGGCTGATGATCCGCTGGCCAGCCCTCCCGAGATCACGCCACGTCTTGAAGGTCTCCTGCCCACCGATTCGGCCACGTCACTGTCGATCGGCCTGGCGCTGAGCGGTCGAGAACGAGGGATGAAAGAGGCATTGCTGGCAAAATACGGCGGCACGGCCACCACCGAAGCAGCCGTGGCCCGCGCCCTCGAGTGGCTGGCACGCAATCAGCAACGCGATGGCACCTGGAGCCTCAAGGGCCCGTATTCCGTCGCATCCCCTGACGAAAACCGAACCTCGGCGACCGCCATGGCACTACTCGCCTTCCAAGGCGCTGGACACACTCACAAGACGGGTAAATACAAGACAAACGTCCGCCGCGCTTGGACCGCCATGCTGAAGATGCAAGATCGCGACGGCAACTTCTTTCACGGCACGGAACCGACCCACCGCCTCTACAGCCAAGCACAAGCGACCATCGCGCTCTGTGAGATCTACGGAATGACCAAAGATCCGATGTTCGCGCAACCGGCCCAGCTGGCGATCGATTACGCAGTCAAAGTCCAGGCCAAGGAGGGGGGCTGGAGGTACCGCCCAGGGATTAACTCGGACCTGTCCGTCACTGGCTGGTTCGTCATGGGGCTGCAAAGCGCGCTAATGGCTGAATTGGAAGTCCCCGACTCAACACTGCAACAGATTTCCAGCTTCTTAGACACCGTGCAAGTGCATCAGGGCAGCTTCTACAAGTACCAGCCGATACGCAAAGGGTTTGAAGTCGCAATGACCGCCGAAGGATTGCTGTGCCGACAGTACCTTGGTTGGAAACAAGACGACAAACGCTTGCTCGAAGGCGCTAAATTCCTGTTGGAAAACCGCATCGATTGGGAATCACGCGACGTCTATTATTGGTACTATGCCACGCAAGTGCTCCACCACCTTGAGGGCCCCTATTGGGAGCAGTGGAACAACGTGATGCGCGAGCAGTTGCCGAAATATCAGATTACCCACGGCACGGAAAAGGGGAGCTGGGACCCGGCGGGGGACAAATGGGGCAGTCATGGTGGGCGGCTTTACACCACCTGCATGTCGGCATTCATGCTCGAAGTCTACTACCGGCACCTGCCGATCTATTCGTACCGGTCCCAATAGACGTACCACCTTCGGTGGCCGCGCAATGGTGGGCAGCACGTCCGCGCCACCAAACACTCCAACACCTGCACGATGTGCGGGAAAACGGTGTGCGGAAAGAATGACCTGACGTTGACGTGACCTTTCGCGCCGCGTGCGGCTCAAACGGCGTGTGATCCTCAAATAGCAAGCGCCGTATCGCCGGCACATCTGCGCGGGCGCCGTGGCAAAACGAACGCGGTGTGACGAAGGCCGTGATGCCGTCCACTCGAATTGGCCGACAGTTATATAGCGTCGTGCTTAGACACGCGACGTCTTTTTCAAAATAAACGGTACATTTGGCGTATTTACCACGTTACATCTGCTTGTCAGCAATGCGCATTGCAACTATTCTTTATATATGTCTACCGTTATGTAAGTTTTGGTGAATATTCACGTAGATGGAGCTGGCGACAACGCTTATCCACCACGATCGTCGATTACGGCGAGGTAAGATTGGAACGGTGAGGTGGTTGCCGCTTCGCTTTTGCGGCGTTGTTTTTTTAATGTTTTTAGGGATTTGGAGGATTAAATGAGCGTTCGAACTGGAAAGCGCAAAGCTTTCACCTTGGTCGAGTTGCTGGTGGTCATCGCGATCATCGGTATTCTCGTCGCACTTTTGTTGCCAGCCGTGCAAGCGGCTCGTGAAGCCGCACGCAGAATGCAGTGCACAAACCGTTTGAAGCAGTTGGGATTGGCCAATCACAACTACCACGACGTGTACAAAACGTTCCCCGCCATGCGCTGTGGTACGCGACGTGACGGCGACAACGCGACTTCGAATCAGTACAGCATGAGCGGCGTCGTCAGCTTGCTGCCCTTCTTCGAACAGCAGCAGATCTATGATTATGCCAAGACGCGCAACTTCGCCCCCGTTCCGTGGCAGACAAACTACGGTACTTGGACGGTGCGGATCCCGACCTTGCTGTGCCCTTCGGACACCGAACGTGTCGGCGGCAACGGCATCGGCAACAACAGCTACAAGTTCTGCTTGGGCACGAACCCTTATCGGAACCATGATGTCTGGGGCCCCGAGCCCAACGGTTGCTACAACATCATTGGCGACCCTCGCACTCGCAAACAGCCGTACCGTTTCCGCGACATTCGCGATGGAACGAGCAATACGGTTGCGATGAGCGAACGTCGTATCGGCGATCGTGACATCCTCTGGGACATTGCCAACGTCGCGTTCGGAATCTCCGTAGACGCCCAATCAACGATCACGCAAGAGTGGTATGACGCTTGCTGGTTAACTGGCAACCAGTACAACGGTCGCCGCTATAATGACTCGTGGAACCAGATCTTCACGGGCACACGTCCTGGTGAACGTTGGCCAGATGGTCGCCCCTACTTTGCGGGCTTCAATACGGTTCTTCCTCCGAACGGTCCCTCCT
>JAJRVM010000382.1 GCA_024277285.1 Planctomycetota bacterium | reverse complement strand
GTACTTGCTGCGTTTGTGGTTCGGGCATATGGATCACTTCGTTCGGGATCATCCGCACCGCCTGCTCGCAGTCGCCCGGCATCACCCGCCACACGGTCGGCTCGTAACCAAAACAACCCTGCTCAAGCTGCTCAAACGCCGGTTCGTGGGAGACCGTCTGACCGCCATACTGACAGCCCGTTGCCAGTGGAGCCAGCAAGCATGTCGCAGCCACCGCCCACTTCGCCGCGCGGGATCGCATGCGGATTTGGACTCGCTTGGCAGCACATCGATCGGATGAAACGTTGTTTTTCACAATAGCCCCCCTAGGCCATTCTGGTCCCGCACACCAAGCAGTGGCAGGAATCAACTGCCGTGCCAACACACGTTGTGCGGCATCGGTCGGTGGTCGTTGTGAGTTCTGGGACAGTTTTTGGGTCGTTTCGTATTGGTCTGTGTTGCGGTCGTTCAGTGAACGGACTGCAGGGCCGTTCTACGTTAGAACCGGCGTGGGTTGCCGCCACCTTGAAGGACCTTGCCCGAGAATCGCGTGAGCGTGCCAACGCCCAACATGGCGAAGCCCATCACACGTTCGAACGGCGCGAGCACCTTGCCCAAGTTGTTGTCAAAGGCGATGAAGCTGTCCTCGGCAACAAACACACGGTCGCCGGGCATCAGCTGATAATTCGTGGCCGTCGCACCCTGAGCGGTGATGGCACGCCAATCGACGGGCAAGATCTGCACTTTGCAGTTGTCGCTGGTGGGACGAGCGACCCAGATCTTCTTCGAGGAAACCGAATCGAGCCCGTTGACATTCGCAATCGCGTCCAGAACGGTGTCGTTGCCGGTGATGGGGAACATCGAAACCGTGTCGCCCAATCCGCCACCTTCGGTCACGATGTAGTACTTCTTGCTGTTGTAGGCAAACACGCTTACCGCCACTTGCGGTTCCGACATGTGTGGGGCCAAGTGTCGTTCGATCGCGTCACTCGCCTCGGTCACCGTCATGCCGACAACCGACACGGTACCGTAGCTGCCAAGGTTAACCTTGCCGTCGGGGCCAACCAAGTGCTCGCCAGCAATCGGCTGCATCACCGGCAGGGCCGATACACGAAAGCTGACATTCGCCAGTTCGGCCTTTACCTGCTTGCCAACCGCCGCTTCCACGCGTTTCTTCGCGTCGGCAATCGTGAGCCCGGCGATCTGTACCGCGCCGTAGGTCGGCCCCAGATCAATCGACCCGTCGAGTCCCACTACGAACTCGGCCGGATCAACGTTGAACAAAGGCGTTTCGGCGGAGACGAAAATCGCGACCGTCGCCACATCCTGGACGTGCATCTTATAGTCGTTGCCGGGCAACAGACGCACCGCTTCGATCGACAGGATATCAGGCGGCTCGATCCGGTATTCCGGCAACGCCGTCTTGTACAGCTCGCGCGGTGTCTCGTCTGGGCATCGATCCGGAGTGGCCATCAGCGGCGCATCTTTGTGGAGCGAATAACACCCAACGCTGGGGCCGAAAACGATCGCCAGCAAAGGAATGAGGACCAAATGGCGGTAAGTTGCAGACATCGGTTATATTCTTGTTTGTAGGAGTTGAATCGGCTGGTTGGGTCCAAACGGTGTCCTACGACACTCCAAATCATCGGTAACCAACCAAACCGAAACACAGTTTTTTTCCGAACATTTGATAAGAAGAGTCCGGAAAGGAAGATCAGTAAGAGAAGAACTAGCGGCGCAACCACCCGCAAAACCCGCAGTCTTCGCCAGTCCCCCCAACCAAATGCAAGGTGTGATACGTGGATTGGGCTGCTAAAAAAAACCGTACGCGTTCACTGGGCAGAATAAGTGAACCGCTAATGAATACTAACAATAGATGTCGTATGTAGAGGGCTTCTCTAGCGCAGCCCGCGTTGGGGCCGCCCAAAACCGACACGCCCAATGCGTACATAAACGCGGCGTCGCCAAGCCGACCCAACGGGTCGGCGCTAGGATAGCCCAGGTCGACGTGAGCCGTAGGCGAACAGAGGCCTGGATTACCCCGCACCACCAAAAACCGGAGGCCTGAAAGGCCGACACGCGTCTCGATGCGGCCTCGGCCATGCGGCGGCGTGATGGTACGGTTTTCGCTCGGCCGCCGTGCGGGGTGTGCCGATTCTCATCAGCCCAGCGCATTGCATAACCTAGCGCAAGACTAGCGCCGGCGCTGAGCAGTTTGCGGCTGGTAGAAATGGGAATACTGCATGTACCCGCCGCCAATGCCCGTTGGAGCCACTCCGGTCCTGGGCGTACCGGCAGTGCGAGCAGCGCGGTTTGCCTGCATTCGCTGAACAGATGGATTCACCTGGTTGGTCAACGGTCCGACGCTCGGCCGGGTGTTTGTCGCGCCGTCGCGCCGCCGTAGTCGGGATGCACTGCTCTGATTGCCACGCAGGTAGGGAGCTAACCGCGGATCAATCCCACCATAGCGACTGCCGTACGAACCGTACGAACCGTACGGGCTGCGTGTCAGGCTACTATAAGGATTCAGCGTCGGTCGACTAATCGATCGGTTACGCGCTCCCGAACGCCGGCCACTCTGGGCATACGATTCGGCCGAGACCGACATCGCCAAACAAGTAACCACGGCCACGATCAAGATTCCCGTACGTTTCATCGTATCCAAACTCCTCATGGCGTTGAGGTGGCTTGGAATTCCATCCCAAGCATGAACAGGTTCAAGCCCCCAATAGGCCATCTATTGCCACCGAGCCAAAAAACACCAGACAGTCTGATTGGTGCTGGTAGCTTGGGATTCCATCCCGAGCATGAACAAGTTCAAGTCCCCAGTAGGCCATCTATTGCCACCGAGCCAAAAAACTGATTATATACCAATCCGGCAAAATCGTCTCTTCAATTCTATCGGTACATTGCGACCATGGACCTGAGACTCAATTCCCAACCGGGCACCGGCTGTAAACCTGGCTAGTTTAGGCAAAAGAATCGCCGATTCCCGCAGCGCGGAAGCATCCCGTGTGACACCGAACAACTTTGGCCCGGAGGGCCGAAACAGCCCTTGCCGGGGTCGCCAGACCCCGGAACCTGGCGTCTCCTGTATCGCCCCTCCGGGGCTTGCTGAATCTGGTTTGAACCACACCGGTGCCTCACGGCACCGGCAGAGGCTGTACCGGCCCTCCGGGCCGAAGCCCCCGCTCAACCATGCCCAAATCACTTTGGCCCGGAGGGCCAAAACAGCCCTTGCCGGGGTCGT
>JAJRVM010000381.1 GCA_024277285.1 Planctomycetota bacterium | reverse complement strand
TTGAGGATAACAACGCCCTCCGCCGGGCATGCCCCGGCCGGAGGCACGACTGGTCAGCTACAGGCGACGCGCACTCGTTCTTTCGTCGGCCGAACGTAAGGTTTTCCATTAGTCGCCGCATGGCCGAGGCCGAATCAAGTCGCGGCTTGCCTCCGCATTCGCCGGTTACTCTCAAGCCACTCGCCACTGAAGCTGGGCAATAGTTCCTCGGTCGCTGGAACAAGTCCGTTGTGACTTGAACCGCGTGATCGGTTACGATTATGATCAAGCAACCTGTCCGCACTGATACTGTCATGAACCGTAGCGGCACGCGCGATAGCCCCGTGCATGTCGGCACGGGCACTGGTTGTGCCAGCCCTCCTCGTTAATATGTGTCGCAAACAAGCTCCGGAAACAATCTCCATGATCCAGTTTGATAATGTTGCCAAGGTCTACACGACGCGACATGGCGAGGTTCGTGCTTTGGACGGCTTGTCGCTATCGATCGACAAGGGGAAATACGTCGCGGTATGCGGACCCAGTGGATGTGGCAAATCGACTCTGCTGTCACTCACCGGCGGTCTGGCGTTACCAACTCAAGGCACGGTAACGGTCAACGGCGTTGAAATCTCTTCAGCATCGTCGGCTGAGCGCGCACTGTTTCGCGCCAATCATGTCGGTTACGTCTTTCAGATGTTCCACCTGCTCCCCTTCCTCAACGTGCTGGACAACGTATTGCTTGCCACCGATGCCGCCACTCAGGAAATCAAAGACGATGCGAGCCGACTGCTCGACCGGCTGGGATTGGAACCACGCCTGCATCATCGACCTTCCCAATTAAGTGCCGGCGAGCGGCAGCGTGTCGCGTTGGCTCGAGCACTCTTGAATCGCCCAGACATCCTGTTGGCCGACGAGCCGACCGGAAACCTCGATCCGAAGAACGCCGACGCGGTGCTCGACCAGATCAACCAGTTCCACGAGGATGGCGGCACCATTCTGCTGGTCACTCATGAAGTGAACGCCGCAGCGCGTGCGGAAACAACGATCTATCTGGACAAAGGGCAACTTGCACCCGAAACGCCACTCGGCAACAAAGCGTAGAATACGTTCAGCCAACAGCGCCCGCTGATGTCGTCAATCGAACTGGGGGAAGTTGCACGAAAGGCCGCTGCCAAGACATTCCGATTTAGAAAGCGGACTGACTCGGCGGTAGCTAATTTGTGATATACTCGCGATTTCGTAACAGTTTAGCCGAATGAAGTTGAACGTGCATTGAGGTCTGGTTGGCTATGGATCGACCCCCACCGCCTTGTGCGGTGGGTGAAGGAGTTTATTGGGCTAGAAACGACGCCTTCCCCCTCTCCTCCACCGCCGAAGGCGGTGGAGGTGGTATTGGTATCGGCGTCTTAGCTGGCAAAACTCGTTCACCTACGGGACAAGCCCGCAGGGGTCCTTGCCTTAGTCAAATGCCGCAATGGGCTAAACAGATACGCGATTTCTGCAACGCGCGTATCTTATTCATTCATCCGCAACAGCTAGGGTTGGGAGTGACCGCTTTGGCAAACAGAATCGATTCTTCGGGCGAACTCCCGAAACTAAGCGTCGAGGAACAACAGCGTTACGCTCGGCAGATGGGACCGGGGGTCCTGTCGGACGAAGGCCAGCGACGTTTGAAACATTCCGTCGCCCTGGTCACGCGCGTGGGCGGAATGGGTGGCCCCGCCGCCCTGATGCTGACCATGGCCGGTGTGGGACGGGTGATTATTGCCCATGGCGGCGCGCTGATCACACCCGATCTGAATCGCCAGGTACTGGGATCGGAAAGTGGTTTGGAGCGGCCGCGAATGCCCGCTTTCGGTGACTATTTGCGCAGTATGAACCGCTTTGTGGAAGTCGAGACGATCGATCATGAACCCGACGATGACGAGGCCGATCAATTGGCCCAGCGCTGTGACATTCTAGTTTCCTGTGCACCAACGTTTGCCGAGCGATTGCGGTTGAACAAGATGGCCGTGCGTCACGATAAGCCTTTGATCGATGCAGCTCAGTGGGGAATGACAGGCACCCTGATGGTGCTCAAACCACATGTAACCGCATGCCTGCAATGTGTCTATCCCGAGCCGCCGCCGTTTGAAGAACTGTTTCCGGTCGTCGGCGCTATCTCGTCCGCCGTCGGTTCGTTAGCGGCATTGGAAGCCGTGAAAATCCTCTCAGAATGCGGCCAGCCGATGTGGGGGACAATGGTCAACTACGACGGATTTCACGGCCGCACGGTTGATGTTGCCCTGCGTCGCAACCCAAACTGCAACTGCTGCTCCTAAAAAAAAGGGGGCAGGACTCTTTATTGCAATTCCAAAGGGATATCTGGGACCATGATGAAACTCCGTTTCACGATGATGGGACGCAGTTACGACGCGGCCGACAAACTGCCTGACGCGTTGGAACTAGCGGAAGGGGCGTGTATCGAAGATGCCTTGAACGCCGTCACGATGTGCCTGTCCGAACCGCAGACACTGCCGCCTAGCTGCCTGGTCGTCCACAACGGTAAACACCTGGGGACCGTGGCGGCATACGAAAGTGTCGCGTTGGCCGATGGCGACGATCTGGTGCTGATCGCGCCGGTGGCTGGAGGTTGAAGCACAAACGGGCCAAGTGCGTCCTCGCCTTAGAGCCACAACGGTTCATTGAGCTGCCGTCTCGACAACAACCTGTTGGACGTCGATCTGGTCGAGCGGGCGAATCGTGATATCTTGCAAGATACCCTGTCGTTCGATGCGAAACTGAACCGGACCATCGGTGTGCGTTACCAGTTCTCCAAACCTGTCGCCATCCGCAAACGACTGACCATTAACGGCATAGATCCGGTCGCGCACGGCCAATCCGCCTTGGTCAGCCGCCGAACCGGCGATCACACGCGTCAAGATGACCATGGAGGGCTCCGCACGATCCTGGTTCCAGGAGATGCCGATCCGAATCGGCTTGCCCGGCAGATCCAAAGACACCGCCAGTGGCTCTTCCTGCCCACTGCGATGCAGCAGCATGCGTACCGGGCTGTGCGCGGCCAGAACACTCAATCGAAATTGATTGCCGCTTGCGATAGTGCGTCCCGCAAACTCAAGAATACGGTCGCCAACGGCCACTCCAGCAAACGCAGCAGCGGAGCCGGGAGTTACATGTGTGACCAGCAGGCCCAGCTCGCCGTCCGCGCGGCTCCAGGATACTCCCAGTCGGGGCGGCGCATTTGACGCCGTGGTTTCAAATTGCGTGCGCGTCCGATTCGACTCGAACCTTGCTTGGTTGCGAAACGGCGCAACCTGGTCCGACTCAGCCACGTGATATGCCACGCGAAACATAAGCTGCGACACTTCCAACATCCCGTCGCGATTGATCAATTCGGCATCATCACTGGGACGATGGTAATTGTCGTGCAGCCCGGTATGGAACATCAGAAAAGGGACGCCGTTCTTAAAGAACGAATAGTGATCACTGTTCGGCTTTACATCCCAAATGAAATCAAGCTGCATTCCATAGTCGGTATTTTCGTGACTGATCAACTGGCGCAGACCGCGCGCGGTGCGCACACCGTACACTTCCAGGTGCTGGTCTCTTAGCCGGCCAATCATGTCACTATTGAATGCCAGTACAATGTTTTTCAGCGGCACCGTGGGGAACTCGACGAAGTGTTTCGAGCCCAGCAGCCCTTTTTCCTCGCCGTCCCAAAAAGCGAACAGGATCGAACGACGTGGTGGTTGCGGCAGCATGGCAAAGGCCTGCATGATCTCGAGCACGCCCGACGTGCCGCTCGCGTTGTCATCCGCGCCATTGTGGATATAGCCGGTCGGGCCAAAGCTATTGGTACGATTTCCGTACCCCACATGGTCATAGTGAGCGCCAAGCAACACGAATTGGTGTTTGAGTTGCGGATCGCGCCCTTCGATCATGCCGAGTATATTACGGTAACCGTGGCCAAGGTACTGAACATAGCCGCCATCTTCACCGGCTGGTGCAATGCCATATTCGTCCATCGCTTGGGCCAGGTACCCCGCCGCTGCATGGCCGCCTCGACTTCCTGCTTCACGTCCCTCGAACGTGTCGTCGGCCAGCACGTCCACATGGTGCCCCAACTCGGCCGCCGTCACGCTGTGAAGCGCCGCGGCAAACGCTTGACGCTCGTACGTTTCGGCGGCAAGTAACGGGGTGGTAGCCAGCAACCACGCGACCCCGATCCGAAAAGGTACAGATAGACATCGACCCATGTCCATGAAACCAAACTCCCAGGTGTATCATCAAGGTCAGCACGCGGTTGCCGTGGACAGCTTCCGCCAGGCGAATTCAGCTCAGAACGAACCGATAGCACGCCTCCACAAATCCGATAAGCAGCGTCTCTCGGACAAATATAGCTTGCCGCTTGAATCGTATCCAGAAGTTACCGTTTTTGCCGGTATTTTCGATCATTCACGACGTTGGACACCGCAGCAACCTGATCGCGTGCCAACTGACGCGTGCCTTTCTGGCCTTCGGAATCAAGTGCCCAAATCTGTTAATCGACACATTCTATCTGCCTTCCATTCGTGTATAGCTGCGTTCCTTGGCATTTTTCAACAGGCGTAACCGAGAACGGCTACCGACAAACCATGCAATGAAAGCCCGGTTGGAGAGGCCTGAGCGTTGACACGCCGCATGAACCCGCTCAGAATCAAGGCGTTGGATTCACGGCAAGGCGTTGTCGAGCGGATGGTCCAGAGCCCGTTTCCCGATGGGCTCTGAGAATTTTCGCCCACCCATGGTAACGCAAACTCGGTTCTGGTTCTTACTTAAAGGACAGCTTCGATGCAAAAAGGCAAAGCCAGCGTATCGCGTCGCGATTTCTTCAAGAGCACGGCGGCTGTTGGCGCTGCGGCGGCGGCCGTGCCGATGCTGCGTAGCCAAATGGAGTCAAGCGCCAACGCCGCGCAGCCGACCGCAAGAGCGGCTGCGGCAAAGCCGTTGCCTTCGATTCAACTTGGCTCGCACCGCGTCAGCCGCCTGGTTGCCGGCGCCAACCCGCTCAACGGGTACTCGTATCAAGGAGCACACGCAACCAATTGCATGAAGGAATACTTCACCCAGGACCGACAGGTCGAGTTTCTGCAAAACTGCGAGCGTGCGGGAATCACGACGCACCAGTTTTCAAATTATCAGAAGTCCGAATACTTGCGAATCGCCCGGGACCGCGGCGTAAAACTGTCCTACTTCGGACTGCACACCGACGTCACCACGATCAAGGACGCGATTAGTAGCGTGCAACCGATCGCCCTGGTACACCACGGCGGAGTGACTGATCGACTCTTCGCTCAAGGGAAACACCAGCAGGTGCATGACTTCGTCAAGGCCGTGCACGACGCCGGCATCATGGCCGGTGTCTCGGCTCACAACCCCGACTGCATCAAACGCATCGCCGATGAGGGTTGGGATGTCGACTTCTTTATGACCTGTTTCTACTTCATCACGCGCGACAATGTCCCCGGCGCAATGGAAGCAGTCCCGCCAGTCTGTACACTCGACATGACGCATTACGCGTTCTACAAGGACGACCCCACGACGATGACCGAGGTGATTCGTCAGGTCAAACAGCCTTGCTTCGGCTTCAAGATTCTGGCAGCGGGCCGGGCATGCTTGAACGAACGCCGCGTCCGCGAGGCATTCAAAAACGCCTTCACCAACATCAAGCCCATCGACGGTGTTATCGTCGGCATGTTCCCTCGCTATGTCGATGAAATCATGTTGAACGTCGAAGCCGCGCGCCGATACGGAAAAGTCCCGAAGGCCGATCTGGCATCCTAATCACGGAGTCGTTGCCATGCATCCCGTACCATCGAGTTCTGCACCATCGAGTTCTGGGTCATGCGCGCGTGTTCCCGACGTATCGCGGCGCCGCTTCTTGAAAGGTACCGCCAGCGTGTTAACGGCCAGCGCGCTGGCAAGCTGGCCAAAGCTCGCGCGCACGGCGCACGTGACCGGGTCCGAGGTGATCCGCATCGGCTTCATCGGTTGCGGCAACCGCGGAACCGGGGCCTGCAAGGAGGCGCTGAGCGTCAAGGCACCGGTACAGCTGGTCGCCGTCGGCGACCTGTTCCCTGAACGCATTCAAATCAGCCTGAAGAATCTGCGAAAATACCCCGACGTCAACCGCCGCATCGACGTGCCAGCCGAGCGGTGTTTTACTGGATTCGATGCGTACCGAAAAGTGATCGAAGCGGACGTCGACATGGTCCTTTTGACCACGCCGCCGCATTTTCGGCCAATACACTATGCCGCCGCCATCGAAGCCGGCAAACATGTCTTCATGGAGAAGCCGCTCTGTATTGATGCGCCGGGATACCGCACGCTCTTGGCGGCCAACAAGACCGCTCGGCAGAAGAAACTCTCGGTCGTCGTCGGCCTGCAGCGTCGGCACCAGCAGAACTACTTGGAAGCGATCCAGAGGATTCGCGACGGCCAGATCGGAACCGTTTCCCTGCTGCGCACTTATTTCAACATGCCATTCGGCGGTCGCGCCGGGAAACTCAAACCCGACGACATGAGCGAAATGGAGTATCAGATCCGCCATTGGGGCGTCTTCTGCTGGCTCTGCGGCGACCACCTCGTGGAGCAGGCCACACATGAGATCGACGTGGCCAATTGGGTCATGGACGCCCATCCGGTGCGCGCCAACGGAATGGGAGGACGGCAGGTTCGGATCGGTCCCGGCAACGGCGATATCTGGGACCATCATTTTATCGAGTTTGAGTACGCGGACGGAGTACGCTTCTACTGCCAGGCCCGGCAACAGCCCGGCACCTGGAGCCATGTCTCCGACAACGTTCAGGGCACCAAGGGCGACATGACGATCGGCACCGGCGCGTGGGGGATGGGGAAGGTCGGTCCGCGCGAGATGCGATCGCGAAAACTGCGTGCCATCAATCCCTATCAGCAGGAACACGAAGATCTAGCCACGAGCATCCTTGGCGACGGGCCCTACCGGATGGAAGCCGACTACGGCGCTACCAGTAGCATGACGGCCGTGATGGGCCGTATGGCCACCTACTCGGGCAATCAGGTCACTTGGGACCAGGCGACCGCCGCCACCCAACGCCTGGCTCCGGACCGCTACGCCCTGGACGCCGAGCCACCTGTGCTACCGTTGCCTGACGGCAGCTACGTCGCTGCCATGCCAGGGATCACAAAAGTTTTCTGAGCGTGACGCGCTCCGCGCGTGGGTGAATGCGGAGTGCCGTGCCACACTGCGTCATGCAGCGACCTGTGGTCGATCTCGTTTGACGAGCGTGTAGACACACGGAACAAGGAACAGGGTCAGCAGGGTCGAAACGAGCATACCGCCGATCAGGGCGCGCGCCAGCGGGATCATTGCCTCGCCTCCGGGCGCCAACATGATGATCAGCGGATCGACGAACGACCGGAACTGGGCCATCATCCCAATCGATTTGGTTTCGGTCGACATGGCCGCACAAGCTTCGCCGCAAAAGTCCGGCTTCTGTTTTTCCCGAGCATGTACAAGGTTACCGCTTCGCGGACCGGTAGCGCGGTGGTGTGCAGATGCGGTTAACCGCAATCCCAGAGGAGCGTGCTGAAAAAGCGGGTGTGAATGCCGGACGTCGTGTGCTGGGACAATATATATACTTGCATGACGCATTGTCGGTGCAGGGGGCTTTTTCAGGATGCTCTGGCGGGATGCGCGCTGGAAGGAGGCGTTTGCATGATTCGTCCCCGCTCGCCAACGGTACTTGCCTTGCCCCGGCGTGGCGCAGAAGCGTGTCTTTGGATGCGCGTGTCGCCTCGACACTACGACCCTCAGCGCGCACGCCGTCGCTTGCTCGGCCAAGATCGCCTGAGACCATCCAAATAGACATCCTCGTGCGTGCGCACGCGCGATAGCCGCAGACCCCTAGCGTCTTTTGTTATGGAAACCGCAGGGCAGCATGTGCCGCAGGAATCGCTCGATGAACTCAGTGCGCGATGCCGAACGATTCTCCATCGCGATTGGGAAACCGGGAGGAAAGTCCTCGTAAGGCTTCTTGGGCTTGCTAACCGATGATGAATCACTAGACTTTGACGTGTTGGGCACCAAAACCTGTGTGAAAGTACACAACATGGTAAGTCAGGTGTCAAAACGAGTGTCAGCCTCATGGCTACGGTCAAGTGCGTACACCGCAAACGAACGTTCAACGACACACACGCAAGTCGTTATATAAACACAACTTACGATCGCTACTTAGAACGACCCGGAGAGGTGGCTGAGTGGTCGAAAGCGCGGGTTTGCTAAAGATGCTAATTTCGGCATCTTTTTTTTGTCGCAAGTCGTTGCCCGTAACCGGCTTACCGACAGGCTAAGGACTAAATCGGGAAATCCTGAAAATATCTCAAAAAGTGCGGAAACACCGGGAAATAGGCGGGGCCCTGCAGAGGGGGTGGCGTCAGACGCCTCCAGTGAATCGCGGCGAATCACCCGCGCGATTCACCAACCAACGCGCAAAACAAAACGGCCAGCAGGTCACCACACAGGTCACCCGCCGGCCGCTGTGGTCAATGCCACATCACTCTCACTCACTCTCACTCACCCTCACCCTACCTCACGACCTCGGCGACCGTGCCGGTCATTCCAGACAGCACGCTGCGGTTGTATCGAGCGACATAATCATCGCCGTCCGGCACGCGAGCTACTCCGTCGACCGTTCCGTCGTCGCGACGAAACATGATCAGGTCGTCTTCGGGTAATGTGCTCAGTCTCGTTGACAGTCTCGTTGACATCTGATTTCCTTTCGGCGAGCAGGCCCGGCCGTGGTGATTGGCTGCAGCGCCAAGAAAGCAATTCGGCCGGATTGCTCGCTACTAGGCGGGTCAATGAAGACCGCCTTGTGGGCCTTGCTCCCCGCCTATGCGGATCAACGCTCGGACTCCACAACAAGTAATCCGGCCGAATT
>JAJRVM010000380.1 GCA_024277285.1 Planctomycetota bacterium | reverse complement strand
TTTGGCACTGCCAACCGCTCTGCCGCCACACCGCCGCACACCGCACGCAGTGCGAACCGTCTTGCCGGTTTCCAATGGCAGCTCGATTGACGCTTCAGACTGCTCAACTTGGCGTTTGCGTGTTCGCGTCGGTTTATCGCTTTGTTGGGTGGAATGATACTGGAAAACGTACGGAATGAGCAGTGGCACGGACGCGCGGTGGGAATCGTGTGCACCTAACACGCAAGAGATAAATAACTTCGGAACAGCGCAACCACCTCCGCTCGCTTCAGGATGAATTGCAAACGTGGCTCAACAGAGGTACGATGAAGGGAATGTCTTTTCTCATCTTTTCGCGTCGAAACCCGGGTGCGAGTTGCGCCCGCTAACGGAATTTCCAAGACCCAAGAGGCTGTGCTTGTTGAATCGTCTTGTTCGGAGTAGACGTGCGTGCGGTGCGGCGTGTATTTCACGCGCGAACACGCGATGTGGCTGCGACGCGCCGGCCCTCTCGTGACCCGCTCTACGAACCGATCACACTTCCCGCTTGACGCGTGAAAGTATTCAGGCTGGAAGTATCGACCAATCAATCATCTTGCAACAGGTGCTTATTCATGTCGGCCGTTGAATCCGAGTCGGAATTGATTCGCGCTGCCATTGCGGGCGATCGCGCTTCGTTGGCGCAATTGCTGCTGGTGCATTACGATGCATTGAATCGGCACATCGAGTCGCGAATCTCGAAAGACTTGCAAGGTTTGATCCGCGCCGAGGATATTTTGCAACAGACGTTTGTGCGCGCCGCGCAGGCGGTCAACACCTTCGAACCGCGCCACGACGGAGCACTGCGTGGGTGGCTGAAGACCATCGCCGAGAATCTACTGCGTGATGCCGAGAAGCGACGACGACGCGAACATCGCGAACGAATGGCTGTGGATAGTGCCGTGTCGCCACCGATTAATCGCTTGCTGGGAACCAACAGCTCGCCGAGTCGGCGCGCGGCGCTTGGCGAGAGTGTTCGCAACATGAGATCAGCCATGGGCCGGTTGCCTGAAGATCAGCAGGACGTGTTGCACCGGCGTTACTTCCTGGGGCAAACGCTTGACGAAATCGCAACGGCCACGGGGCGTTCGAAAGATGGTGTGCGAGGCCTTTGTTTTCGGGCCAGAAAGAACCTGCGCGCGGTCATGGGACGGACGTCACTTTACTTCAGCACCTAAGGGATAGCTCAAGGATAACGATCGCGTTTCCTGCATCGAGTGACACTGGCTGCGCAATCGCAAGAATCGTGATCTTTACCAGTGATCGTCAAACGCGAGCGTCGCCTTAGCGGCGGCAATACATTGAGCGTCCAGCGAGGGCCCTCTGGAAACAGTCTGGCAATCACATGTCCACCACCTCATCGAATCGTCGTCAAGCGAACGACCACGAGCGCGCGATTCGCCGTGTGGTATTCGAAGTGGTGCGCCGCCGCGCTGCCGGTGAATCGATTGCGGACGAGCAGGTGATTGGCTCGCATCCGAGCCTGCTTCCCGAACTGGCCGACGAGTTGGCTAAGCTGCGCCGTATCGACCTGGCGATCGAAGGTGCCGAGCAACGACAATACGCCGCCATCTTGCAGCGACTCGAAGCTGATTCATCACGGCGCTGTAAACTCGGGTCGGAAACGGACGATTTCGATCCCGATTCGCCAGGCTCGAAGGATCTACTGGAGGAATTCTCGACCATCGGCCGCTACCGCGTGCTTGGCATGTTGGGTGAGGGTGGGTTCGCACGTGTCTATCAAGCGAAGGATGAAGAACTGCAGCGCGATGTGGCTGTGAAAGTCCCTTATCGGCGCCGTGGTACCGATCCAGACCAGATGGAAGCCTATTGGGCGGAAGCACGCATCGTGGCCGCTTTGGACCACCCGGCTATCGTGCCGGTTTACGATGTTGGCCGCACACGCGACGGACACTGCTATGTCGTGTCCAAGCTGATCCGCGGCGAAAACCTCTCCGACCGACTCAAACGCGCTCGGCTGCCGCACACCGAGGCGGTTCACATCGTCCTGATTGTTGCCGATGCATTACAGTATGCTCATTCAAAAGGGTTGGTGCACCGCGACATCAAACCGGCCAATATTTTATTGGACGCGATAGGGCGTCCGTTCGTGGTCGACTTTGGCTTGGCACTGACCCAATGCGATTCGCACAGCGGCAGCAGCTATGCCGGCACGCCCGGCTACATGAGCCCGGAACAGGCGCGCGGCGAAGCCCATCGAGTCGACGCACGCTCGGACATCTTCAGCCTGGGAGTTGTGCTTTACGAATTGTTGACTGGCAAGAAACCGTTTCAGGCGGAAACGTACGACGAGTTATTGGAGCAGGTGTTGTGGGAGGATCCCGTGCCGCTGCGACATTGGGATGATTCGATCCCCGAGGAACTTGAGCGAATCTGCGCGAAAGCAATCGCCAAACGTGCCGCCGACCGGTATACCACTGCCACCCATTTCATCGAGGACGTGCGACACTGGTTTGACCAAGCCGCCGACCTCGCGGACAACAACCACGGACCGGCCGCGACCGCCGTGTCGGGCGAGTTTTCCGAACTTGAACTGCCGAGTCCGAGGATCATTCCGCGCGGGCTGCGCAGTTTCGACGCGAACGATGCCGAGTATTACCTTCGTCTGGTGCCCGGGCCTCGTGATCGAGATGGCGTACCCGAGTCGATTCGCCAATGGAAGAACCGTATCGAAGCCCCCGATCCAGGCTCGACGTTTGCCGTGGGACTCCTCTACGGCCCATCGGGTTGCGGCAAATCGTCGCTGATACAAGCTGGCTTGCTGCCCCGTCTTTCCCCAAAAATCCGCTCGATCTACATCGAGGCTAACGGTGATGACACGCACCAGCGGTTGCGGAACCGATTGGCACACCAATTCCCGGATTGTGCCGACGACGCTGGCTTGACCGAATCGCTGGCAGCGATTCGACGCGGCCGTGGCTTGCGCAAGAACGAGAAACTGCTGGTCGTGATCGATCAATTCGAACAATGGCTGCACGGGCGCAAAGCAAAGGACCGTCGCGAGTTGCTTGCCGCTTTGCGGCAGTGTGACGGCCAACACCTGATCTGCCTGCTGATGGTGCGCGATGATTTCTGGCTTGCGGTTGGGCGGTTCATGGCCGAATTGGAAGTTGAATTGGTGCAGGGTTTCAATTCGGCTTTGGTCGATCTGTTCGATACCAACCACGCAAGCAAGGTGCTTGCCGAGTTCGGGCGTGCCTTCGGCCAGTTGCCGGACGACTTGCACGCGATGGCAACACCGCAGAAGACGTTCCTCAAACATGCGATCAAAGGGCTGGCCAGCGAGGAGCGTGTCATTCCCGTGCGTTTGGCATTGTTCGCCGAGATGGTAAAGAACCGAGCGTGGACGCCGGAGACTTTGCGTGAAGTGGGCGGTGCGGAAGGAGTGGGAGTTGCTTTTCTGGACGAGACGTTCAGTGCCAGGACCGCCAACCCACGTTATCGTATCCATCAGGACGCGGTCCGTTCCGTGCTCGGTGCCCTGCTGCCTGATCGTGGATCCGATATTCGCGGGCGTATCTGCTCCAACAGTGAACTGCTTGATATCAGTGGCTATGGCGTGCATCCCGGCCAGTTCAAGGAGTTGATGCGAATCCTCGACGGCGAGACACGCCTGCTAACGCCCATGGACCTTGATTCCATCGACACGCATGACCTCAGAACGGCACCAGGCTATCGTTACTATCAACTGACACACGACTACTTGGTTCCCGCTTTGCGGCAATGGCTGACCGCCAAACAAAAATCGACCCGCAGGGGACGAACGGAGCTGCGT
Source organism: Planctomycetota bacterium (assembly GCA_024277285.1). The sequence continues at coordinate 3,098 of JAJRVM010000380.1, read as the reverse complement.
CTTGCCGAACGGGCGCGGCTTTGGAACGACCGGCGTGAACGGCGTCAATTGCCTTCGCTGCTGGAGTACATTTCGATTCGGTTCTTTACGCGTCCAAGTCGCTGGACGACCGATCAGCGACGCTTGATGAAAGCGGCCACACGGCACCAGACGCGCACGCTGCTGGTAGTTGCCGCGTTGTTGGCAACCGTCTTGCTGGCCGGTGGCAGGACGGCAGACTTGGCACACCGCCTGGCGATCAAGTTCCGCGCTCGGAGTTCGTTTGCCTGGCTGGCGATGGGAATGGACGCGCACGTCTGGTCCTTGCTGCGTCCCAGCGTGGACCCGACCCAGCGAACCGAGGTGATTCATGGCCAAAGTTCGTTCGTGGTTCATCCCGAGGAACTGATCGAGCAACTGCAAAGGGAGCAGGATGTTGGAATCCAACGCGGCATGATGCTCGTCCTAGGCGAATTGGCCGGTCCTCCCGAAAAACAGGCAGCGCGATCCAGCGCCCTGCGCCGCGACGACCCGCAGATATTCCCGTTATTGCAGCTTTATCGCAATACCCCCGATCCAGGCCTCCATGGTGCCGCCTACTGGACACTCACACGCTTACAACAAACGGTCACTCTCAACCGCGTCGATAGTGAACTGCGGTCGACCACTCCTGTCGGTGACAGACGCTGGTATGTCAACTCCTTGGGGCACACGATGGTTGCCGTACCAGGATGGACCAGTTTTCTGATGGGAGCCACGCTTGATGACGCTGATCGTCGCGAAGACGAACACCGACAGACCCGGCAAATCCGCCGCAGTTTCTACCTGAGCAGCCACGAAACAACGGTTAATCAATTTGGGGCGTTCCTGCGAGACACAGGGAAAGCGCGTCGCACTACGAAGGAGACGCCCGAAGACGCGGTCGCCACACGTACCGATGCCGAGTCGATCCCGCAAACCGAAGTCACTTGGTACGAAGCGGCGGCCTACTGCAATTGGCTCAGCGCCAAAGAAGGGACTCCCAAAGATCAGTGGTGCTACTTGCCCAATGCCAGCGGCGAATATGGACCGGGCATGCAAATCGCCCCGAACTGGAACGACCGGCGTGGATACCGCTTGCCGACCGAAGCCGAGTGGGAATTCGCGTGCCGCGCCGGCACGACCACCGCGCGTTATTTCGGCGATGATGTCGAGTGGCTCGGCGCTTATGCCGCTACTTCGTTGGCAGGTGTGACGGCACTGCAACCCGTGGGGCAGTACAAACCGAATGATCTCGGCTTGTTCGACATGCTGGGCAATGTTGCCGAGTGGTGCCAAGATGTCTATCGACCGTCGATGTCAGGTGACCTGCGAGACCGCTTGTTAAGTTTCAAAGTGATGCGCGTTGTGCGTGGCGGCGCGTTCGACGATCCCCCCCACCGCCTGCGCTCGGCAGCACGTGACAAACGCCTGCCAAGCGACCACACTCCAACGATCGGCTTCCGCGTGGCACGCAGCAACCTGTAACGGCGACGCCCACGGGGGATTGTCTAGGCTTTGTCTCAAGACGCCCTCTTGCGCGGCAACGCGAGGTCATTTTCAGCAGATTGCGCGATACGCAAGGTGAAAAATATGGGGTTTGAGACGAAGCCTAGTGGCATAGCCCTTCGAGTTGTGGCGAAACGGGTTTCCAATGCCGAAGATTATCGACCGGTTCTTGGCCCTCCGGGCCTCATTCTCTCCTGTTGTGACACCGTCTCGACGCTTCTCCCGCTCGGCCGTGGTTGTGGCGGAGCGATTTATCCCGAGGCTCCGATCTCACGATCGTCGCCTGGCGTCCCTTACCAGCGTCCGCGGCGCCCCAACAGTTTCCCATCGGCACGATTTGCCATTTGCTGCAACACCGCCATGTCCATTGACCCGCCGATCGTTTGAACGTGCGAGTCACCGAACAGAAAGTTGACCACGACGGGGTGGGCACTTGCAAAACCACCGACAAACAGGACCGGATCACGCGTACCTTGCGCAGCCGCAGTTTCCTCGTTCTCGTCGTCCAGAACGATGCTTCCGCCATATCTGCCCCTGCGGCGCATGTTCTTGTCGCGATTCAGCTTGGCACCCGTGTTGCGCAACGTAGCGCGCGTTCCTGACATCCAGCCGAGGTCGGTCTCTCCATCGATAAACTTCTCGCCGACAAACAGTGTGTGTGAAGTACCGTCGGTGATGTCCTTGGTGCTGATCGCACGATTCAAGACGAACACGCCCGTGTTGTCCGTATCGATCGGGGCTTCCACGTCGTTATGGCAGCCAGCATAAGTCGTTTGCCACACGTCCCCATCACTTATAGCCTGCGACGGGCACATCAATAGCGCAATGCGCTCTTGACGCACGGGTAAGTTCTTCTCGTCATAGACACCGACATTGAAATCGATGTGGTTGTAGACCACTTGCTCTTCGAAATAGGGCAACAATTGACTGATCCAATTCTGGTGATACCCCTCGGGTATGTTCTTAATGGGACCTTTATCATTGATTGTACCGGGCGGATAAGTTCCAAAAGCCATATCGTAGTTTTGCATGGCCAATCCCAATTGGCTCAAGTTGTTTATGCACGCCATGCGGCGTGCCGCCTCGCGCGCTGCCTGAACAGCTGGCAGCAGCAACGCTACGAGAATTCCAATAATGGCAATGACGACGAGCAGTTCCACCAATGTGAATCCACCGTGATGCTTGCGCTCACTCACCAAGCTGGGTGTGTTTTCCGGCCGTCGCTTGTCGAAAGGAAATCTAAGTTTCATCACGAGCCTCCCAAGTTTGCGTAGCTGAGCCCGTCAAGGGCTCAGAAGAATTGCCGTAACGGTTTAGCCATCTGAAGTGGGACGTGCACTCGAGTTCATTTTCCATCGGTCGACCCCCACCGCCTTGTGCGGTGGGTGAAGATGATTGGTAGGCTACTCGTGACGTCCCATCTCCCCCCCATATCCACGCCCCCTTTCCTTCCCGCCGCCGAAGGCGGCGGGGAGGAAAGGGGGGAGTAGCTGGCATCGCGGGTAGCTCACCAGCCGTTTTCACCCATGGGACAAGCCCATGGGAGTCTCAGGAAAGCGACATTACTCCATTCGGCTAAACTGTTACGAATT
>JAJRVM010000379.1 GCA_024277285.1 Planctomycetota bacterium | reverse complement strand
CCGTAAGGCACCGGTGTCGTTATCAAGAGAATCGTTAGCCCCGGTAGGGGCGGCACAGGAAGGACGAGGGCTGGCGTCTGTATCGCCCCTGCCGGGGCTTTACCGATATTGTTTGCCGAGGACCGGGGCCTGACGACCCCGGCAAGGACTATGTTGGCCCTCCGGGCCTTAAAAAACGAAGCTCACGGCTAAAGGCCGTGAACGGTTACTTTTTCGGCTGAAACCAGTCGGGGGTCCCAAACCAATCGTGCATTTACTTTTCAAAGGGAGCGACGATTGCTTTCGGTTCAAGCCAACGACCACGGTCGCCTGTTTCGGTGATCCAGGTGTCGAGCGCCGCGCGCAGGCGGAGTATTGCGTCGTGGTGTTGAGGATCGCGAGAGTTTGCCAGGTTCTTCACTTCAAACGGATCGGTTTGCGTATCGAACAGTTGTTCGCGCGGAATCGGCTCCATCAATTCGGCTGGTGCACCGGACAGCTTGCCTTCGGCCAGCAAACGACGCATGAGCGGCTTGATCAAGAAACACTTTTCCTTGTAGCGGTTCAATGTGGGGAAGCCGGCGCCGGCGGTGTAGTTGCGCACGTAGTGATAACGCTGATCACGCACCGAGCGGATACGGACGACCGTTTCATCGATTCGGTCGCGCGCACTGAAGGCATAGGATCGTGGTGGGTCGGCGCGAGGGCCGAGAAATACGCGGCTTTGCATCAGGGGCGGTCGCTCGATGCCTGCAATGGCCATGGTTGTGGCGGTGACGTCCAGCAGACTAATGACCTGGTCATTCACGGTGCCTGGCTCGTATTGCCGTGGTGCGGGATAACCGCTTGGCCAGTGTAGGATCATAGGCACGTGAATTCCGCTGTCCCAGCACCAATGAATGCCTCGCGGTTCCAAGCGGCCGTTGTCGGCGAAGAACAAGACGACGGTGTTGTCGGCCAGTCCTTCTTCTTTTAGTCGTTTGAGCACCCAGCCGACACGCACGTCCATGCCTGATACGGAATTAAGATAGCGCGCCCATTCCTGACGCGTGACGATATGATCGGGGTAGTAGGGCGGCGGGTCGACGTTCTCGGGCGTGGCGATTTGTGGGTGCCATTCCTCTCCTACCCACTTAACGCGTGACTTCTCTTTGGACTTGCGGTCGTAAATGTCGTATTCCGCTTCGAGTGCGTTGATCTGGGCAAAGAACGGTTGATGCTTCTTCAGCGCTGACCAGTCTCGCGATTTTCCTTTTTCGGCTTGATAGATCGGCCCCTCGTTGACGAAGTTCAGGTCTAACTTGCCGGTCCCCACTTCCAGGTCACCAATGTGGGTAATGTTGGCGGTAAAGTAACCAGCATCTTGCAACCAATGCGTCAGCGGCCGCACGCCCGCAGGCAGCCGGAAATCGTCGTCTCGGTGGGATCGCATGTTGTGCATGTCGGTCGACGTCTGGTACATGCCGGTCATGAACGCCGATCGGCTGGGCGCACAGACGGGTGACGTGGCAAAGACGTTCGTGTACCGGACTCCCGTGGCGGCCAAGGCATCCAGGTTGGGCGTGCGGACGTTGGACTGGCCGTAACAAGCCAGGTCCAACGCGAAATTCTCACCAACGATCCAGAGAATATTGGGCTTGCGCGCGTCTTGAATCGGCGCGCCCTCAACGGACGAGCATGCGACAAGTCCACATGATGCCAATAACAATACCGTTGAAGCCGCGCACATAACTCGAACACCGGGCACAAGATGCATTGGGGTACGCTCCGTGAGCAATAGAGATAAGGATGATATGTCCAAACAGATAGAGCGGCAGCTACTCGTAATTCTAATGCCAACGGATGATAGCAGTGCGTCCGAGCCTGCAGGAGTAGATTCTTGGCCGCTTGTTAACATTTGGACCGCTTGTTGTTTGCCTCGCGCGTCGGTGCGCGTGAGGCGTTGTCTTCAGCCCAAAGATCTGTGCAGTGGATTATACCCGATCGGCGCCCAGCGGCCCACGTGGAATCGCAAAAGAAAAGGCCTGGCGAGCAAATGGCGCACACTCATCCTGTGGTCACGTTGCGTCTTGTGCGGCCTCGATCCAAGCAGCGTATTGCGACGAGATGGTCGTGTGCCACTGCGCCGACAGACGACCGCTGCGCAGGCGCGAAACGGTGTCTCGCACCATGGCTATCCAAGTCAGTGCCGCTCCGACGGAGCAGTTCGCGGTGCCAGAGGTGGCCGGCGTTGCGATTGGGAAGCCGCTCGGCACTGCGTGATTCGTGCGGCGGTTTGTGAGTAACGTCTACCGGCGGGCGATGTACCTTGCAATGGGAAACGCGTCCGATCATGCAGCACTAGAGCAGACCGTGGAAGCTGAACTGGCGCCGCGCCATCGACATGGATTCGCGAACGGTTACCACTAAAGCCTGTTGTCGTTGTTTGACGTACGTCACTTGTTGTCAAACTTCAAAGGCGCCAGCATGGTGGCTGAATCGCGGCCCAATCGTTCAAAGATTCCCAGGAACTCCGAGAACGGGATGTCGAGCCGTTCCACGCGATCCTCTGGCACCAGCACGACGTGTCCGATCCAACTGTCGGGCGCTCCGGGCATGTAGACCGTGACCAGTCCGTTCGCCAGCCGGTCGGCTTCAAATCCCAGTTGAAACGAGTCGTCGAAGCGGACGCAGACGGGGTCGAGTGACGGGGCGTTTTCCGCGCCACCAATATTGTCGGCCAGCAGATCCTTGTAGATCGCGTACTTGGGAAACACCAGCATCAATTGCTTCTCGATCGTCTGGGAAAACTTTCGGCCGATTGCGCGTCGACCCAGGATTCCGGCGATGAAGCAGAGCAACAAGATGATACCAACGGCGATCGCAAAAAGGACTGCCAAGCCTGTTGCGGTGCTGACCGGAATCCATTCTTTCAGCGGCTCATAGACTACGTTGACCATGCTGTAGACGTAGCCGAGTATAGCGCCGATGACGGCCAGCGGTAGCAGAAAGAACAAACCACCAAGTGCGGTAGTCTTCAAGAAACCAAAGGATTTGCCGATCTTTTCTTTCATCGATTCCGCGCCTCCTGCTATGTGGCTCTACTGCAAACGGCTCAAGAAGGATCCGTTGGAGATTCCCTACTGGCAACGCTGCTTCGCGAATGCTCCATGGTACGCTATTTCGCTTGTCGTGGTTTCAGCCATTTGCGAATTTTGGTCAGTTCGCCCGGCCAACGTTTGCTGATTCTCACGTCACAGAAGGTCTGGAACAGCAACTCAAGAGTCTCCTGTAGCCCACGCAATCCCTCAATCCGTTCTTCCGCCATGTCTCGCCCTTCGACTTTTTCCTCGATCCGGATCCTGGCACCACTCACGGCAAACGACTCGGCCTGCAACGTCAAATCGTACTGTTGGCCGTGACGCACCAACGTAAGGCCGGCGCGCCGCGGGAGTTTTCCGGTTCGGATTGCCTGCATCGCTTCCGGCAGGCTGGTGGGTGCCTCCGAAGTGATCGTGCCTTTGCCCGAATCTCCCAAAGGGCATTCGACGGTGAGCGTACGGGCAAACATGCCGGCGACGGCCGATCCATCGGGCAGTTGAATGGTGTCCGATTCGGTCTCCCATTGCCACCAAAGCCACATGAGGAATTCATTGCCAAGGAAATCGAAGTTGCCCGATTGACCGTTCCACCATTGGATCGATGCCGGTGCGCCATCGGCAGGGAACCGAGTGGGAGATGCTTCATCCAACGCGGTACGGCGCCGTGCCTGAGCGGCCCATTCCGTGGCCAAGCGGCCGCACGAGAGTCGCGATAACTCGAGTTTGAAGGCTTTTTCGAGGAGCTCCTTGCAGACATCGCTGGCGTTGGGGCTTGAGCCACCGAAGTAGAGTGTTGCGTATTTTGCATCCCACAGGATGGGAAACTGCTGCATTTTGCGATACTGCCCGCTTCGCGCCGCGTCCTCACATCGCGCCTCGACCGCGTCCTTCGCCTCCTGACGCTCGGCTTTGTTGGGGCGGCGCTCCGGCGACTCGGCTCGAAACACCGCCAACTCCATCTGCAGCCACGCCTTGCGCACCGCCGCTGGGATCTGGTTCGTGTCGATCCGCATCGCGAAGTGCATCGCCTCGTGAATGATGTTCTTCTCCAATTCAAACTCGAGGTCGAATAGATGATCACCGGCAAGCAGGCCAGCGCGCGCTTGTTCGGCCGAGAGATTCTCTTTCGGATTGATCGCAAACTTACCGAGGATCTCCATTTGCTTTGCGCCGAACTGCCGTGGTTGAGCACTTTCGATGCGAAAACACTCGTACGTTGCGCTCCCGGACAAGAACCCCATGCGTGCTCCTTGTGGTCTCAGTTCCATTCGTGGAAAGTGGTGTGATGATGATAGTCAAACATTACTTGGATTGTGCGCGGCATGCCAGCCACCGGAAAAGTGCCAGGAAACGATGAAAGGCAATCGGTGGCACTCTGGCGTCGGTATACGAACAACCCCGAGAAGCCATGGACGGTTACCAAAAAAACAGAGCCGCTCGCGGTGCGAACGACTCTGTCTCCGTGTTTCTTCAAGAGCTGGTTTTCACACCATGTCTTTCAAGCCCTTCAGGGGCAGGATCTTGACGACGTTGCGGGCCGGTTTGGCCTTGAAGATTGTCGTTTCCTTCGTGAACGGGTTGATGCCTTCACGTTCCTCGGTGGCCGGCTTGCGGACGACCTTGATTTTCATCAAGCCGGGGATGTTGAAAACGCCAGGTCCGTCTTCCGTCAAATTCTTGCCAATCAGCTTGCCCAGTTCGTCAAGCAATCCAGCCACCTGCTGCTTGCTCAAGTCCGTTGCCTCGCACAGCGCGGCAAGGATCTCGGTCTTGGTCATGGGCTTTTTGGCCGTGTTCTGGTCGTTCATTACTGTCCCCTTTCATTCGTATTGAGGCGATTTATCCGTTCGAGAGCTTGGCTGCGGCATTACCGCACCCCCACCGGGAAAGCAGCCAAACAAGGCAGTTCCTGGTGATTGCCCACCACATGTGTGCTCCACGGGGGGAGCGCATCGTACACTGTCAGGTCCAAATCGGCGTGCCACGGGTCTCCAAAACATTACTTCTCTCTAACGATTCGATGCCCCCACCCAACACTATTTGTGGCAAATGCACGTGGGGGTTGGGGGGCGGTCTTGATGGTGAACGTGATTGTAACGATTGCGGCACCGCCGTGGGGACGGGGTAGAGCAAATTCCGCATGCAAAATCGCCGCGACGTGTGCATCGTGGCACGGCTATTGTGGATGTTTGGGTGGAATGGGAGGAATTTGCGGTGTTGTGCGTCGCGTTGTCGACGTGGTGTGGCTGTCGCGAGTGGTCTCTTGCCCCCCCCGTAGTCGAGTTGTTGCTGGAACGCGCGCGAATGGACGCGCCATGACGGAACGTGTCACGTGGTCCTCGACGTTAGGCTGCCACCGTTGGGCGAACGTTGCGGCGTGTCGTCTTGCGAGCGAAGTATATATAGCTATGACAGCACTCAGCCGTCGGATCAACGGTCGGCGCTGCCGACTGCCGCTGTGTTCGCTCGACAGTCAAATGTCCAGGTTCGTCGCCGTCCGCCATGATCATCAGCAGTGTGCCCGGCACCCTTGACCCGCGTCGCCGAACATCCGCAACTCACGGCAGACTCTTGTGGGCACGCACCCCTCGGCGTCGGTTTGTCCTCACTTGATCGGTCCCGCGTTAAAAAATCCATCTGGCGACGCCCACGCTTACCACCAGTCCTGTGGGCTGGGTGTGAGTTCCTAACGTCTTTGGTGGCGTCACACACTTGACATGGATCAATTGGTCGTTTGCCAGCGCTGACCGGTCGATCGTGTGTGTGTTAGTATTGAGTCGTTCGGCAGAGCGGTCGAGTCACGGGGCCACGCCACCATTGAAATACGCACTTGTAGTCCCCGATTCCATCAACGTGAGGTAAGTGTTGGCCATGACAATTGGAAAGACTGTGCAGCGGTGGATTTGGTTTCTGCTGAAGATCGGTGTCGTAGTGGCGGTGATTGCCGCCGTTATCTATTGGGTTCGTTTTGCGCCGATTCCAGTCGCTGCTCACCAGGTCGAACGCGGCGGCATTGTCGCGGACGTCATGGGCACAGGTACCTTGGAAGCGCGCGTAACGGTGACGATCAGCCCGAAGATTTCGGGTCGGATCGAAAGAGTCTTGGTGGATCAGGGAGATCGAGTTGAGGCGGGTGCGTTGCTGGTGCGGCTGGACGACTCCGAACTTGCTCAGCAAGTCGCCATTGCCGAGGCGGAAGTCGAGGCAGCTCGCGCCGCTGTTGCCCGACTCGATGCAGATAAGATGCGCGCCATTGCCGTGTTTGATGCGGCCAAGATCAGCTACGATCGCAATCAAACGCTGGTGGCCAAGAATGCTGCTAGTCAGGACGATGTGGACAAGGCAGCGGAATCGCTGGCAGTGGCCCAGGCGGACTTATCCCGAGCGGAAGCTGGCATCACTGAAGGGCAGAAGCAGTTGGCGGCCGCCGGCAGGACACTCGAGTATCACCGCGCGCGGCTTAAGGACACGGAAGTGATGGCTCCGTTCGCTGGCTTGGTCGTACGACGCCAGCGTGACCCGGGCGACATTGTGGTACCGGGCGGAGCTATTCTGACATTGATTTCCACGGAAGAGCTTTGGATCAGCGCGTGGGTTGACGAAACGGAAATGTCGCGATTGGAAGACTCGCAAACAGCGCGCGTTGTCTTCCGCTCGGAGCCGGCGACTACCTATCCGGGGACCGTTGTCAGGATGGGGAAAGAAGCGGACCGCGAGACGCGCGAGTTCATTGTCGACGTGCGCGTGCTGAAGCTACCGCACAACTGGGCGGTGGGACAGCGCGCGGAGGTATACATTGAAACCGCTCAGAAGAGCGATGTAACATTGTTGCCGGCGACGTTTGTCATGATGCGGGACGGTGTGCGTGGCGTTTTCGTCGATGACAACGGTCATGCCGCTTGGCGTGCGATCGCCGTGGGGCTGCGCAGCCGCGATATGGTCGAGGTTACCGATGGCGTGCAATCTGGCGACACGGTAGTAATTCCGGTGAATCCGAAGAAGAGCCTGACCGAGGGGCGGAGAGTGGCCGCGTCATGAACCTGGCAACCAAGGACATTCGCCACAACCTAGGGCGGTTTGCCCTGACCACCTTCGGCATCGGCATGCTGTTGATGATCGTAATGGGAATGGGCGGCATTTATCGTGGGATCGTCGAAGATGCCACGCTCCTGATCGACTCGGTCGGTGCTGACTTATGGATTGTACAACGCAACACGCGTGGTCCCTTTGCCGAGCTTTCCAGGGTGCCGCCCAGTCTCGTGTATCGCGCCAACGCCGTGCCGGGTGTCCGCGAGTCGCGCGAGTTTGTTTACCATACGATCCAGCGCGAGCGTGACGGCAAGCCATTGCGAATCGCCGTGCTAGGACTTAGCTGGCCGGTCGACAAGGGGCAATGGGTCTCGCTGATTGCCGGGCGGGCCTTGGCGCAGGGCCATTTCGAGATGCTTGCCGACAAATCGCTGGGGCTGGCGTTGGGCGAACATATCAAGCTTGGAAAGGATACTTACAAAGTTGTTGGGATCACTTCCGATATGATGAGTTCTGGGGGGGATGGGATTGGATTGTTCACGGTTTCGGACGCTCTTGCGATCCAATTCGATAAGCCGGGTGAAGCGGTTCGATTGGAGCGAGCGGCCCGACAGGCACGCGGCGAACTCAGCGAATTGACCGCGACACAGCCAGCGCTGCTGGAGAATGCGGTGAAGCCCGCATCCCAACTACCGTCCATTGCGCGGCCACAGATCACGGCAGTCATGATTTCCCTGGCGCCGGGCGTGGACGCGGATCACGTGGCGGAGATCATTTCCGGATGGGGAGATGTGACCGTCTACACGCGTGACGGACAACGTGAGCTGTTGTTGAAGGGATCGGTCGAGAAGGTGCGACGGCAGATCGGGTTGTTCCGAGTATTACTGACACTGATCGCCGCTATCATCATGGCCTTGATACTCTATACCCTGACGTTGGACAAGATTCACTCCATTGCCTTGCTTAAGCTGATCGGCGCGCCGAATCGCGTCATTCTCGGATTGATCTTGCAACAAGCACTTATCCTGGGCCTACTCGGTTTTGTGATTGCCTACTTGATCGGTCAACGGATATTTCCGATGTTCCCACGACGTGTCATCCTTGCGCAGCAGGATATGGTGGAGTTAGCCGGTATTGTACTTGTCATTTCCGTTGTCTCCAGTCTGCTGGGCATTTGGAAAGCGATGAAGGTCTCACCCAACGAGGCGTTATCATGACTGCGGCAACGCAAGACCATCCCTACGCGATCGAGACCAATGGGTTGACGAAAATCTACGGAAGTGGCAATACCGAAGTCGTTGCCATGCGTGATGCGGTGATGCAGGTTCGACGTGGCGAAGTCGTTGCCCTGTTGGGCCCGAGCGGATCGGGCAAGTCGACGTTCTTGACCGCCGTGGGGCTGATCAATCCTCCGACTTCCGGGCGTGTGATCATTCGCGGTGAACTGGTCTTGGATGGGCCGGCCGCGCATGCTGATTTGCGTTCGTTCCGTCGCCAGCACATCGGATTCGTCTTCCAGAAATCGAATCTAATCCCGTTTCTCACCGCCATTGAAAACGTGCGGATAGCGTTAGAGCTGAATGGGGAACCGGCACGCGTCGCGCGCCGACGCGCGTTTGAACTGATGGACTACCTTGGGGTCAGCGACCGGGCCGACAACTTGCCCTCCATGCTCTCGGGCGGCCAACAGCAGCGTGTTGCCGTTGCCCGGGCGCTGGCGAATCGGCCGAGTGTGATTCTGGCCGACGAACCAACTGCGGCGCTCGACAGCCACCGTGGTCGCCAGGTCATGGAGTTGTTTGCCAAAGTGGCACATGAACAAGGGGCGGGTGTCATTGTTGTGACACACGACCAACGTTCACTCGACATCTTCGATACGATTTACGAAATGGAAGATGGTATCATGGCTCGGCAGAATGGAATGCCCGCGTCGGCGCATTGATCGTGCGCTCGAGCGATTTCACCTGAAGCGGCGCGAACTGCGGCACAGAATGCGACGTGGTTTGGCGTCTTGGGCCGCATAATCGTTGTAAGCCGAGTGCTTCCGGGCTTCCGAGCCCGTCGCAGCCTCGTCTTATGTTTGCTGGTCGCAAGTGCCATGCCCCACGGAGCTAGAATTCAGCGTAGGTGCAAAGCCAACGGTTTTCTTGTTACGTGAATGAAGGGCGCAGTCATGGAGATCACTGAACTCGCTCCGGGTGATAACCGCCGCCAATGTGTTCGAATTGAAGTGCCGGACGATCGCGAGGTTGCCGTCCTCTCTGATGGAACGATGGCAGTACCGTGTTGCTGTTTCGACCAGTCGGCCGAGGGGTTTGGCGTGCGCTGTTCGGCCAGCGTTCCTTGGGAGATCGGTCAGGAATTGATGCTCAATGTGGGGGAGTGTTGGTACGCCGTTCAGTTGGTGCGCTGTGATGAGCGAAGTGCGCATACGCAGATCGGCTTGAAGAGAATACGCGATTGTGATCTGCCGGAAAATGACGAGTCGCTTCGGTTGTGGGAAGTGATACGCAGCACGTTCAAATTGCGCATGGGCGGCAGTTTGCAGATTCTCGGCGTTGGGTTCGTGTTTCTTATCTGTCTCTCGTTGCTCTTGGTCGTGGTGTGGCCCACCGGGCCGTTGAATTCCAGCAGGCGGTGGTTGGGCAGTCTCTTTTCAGGGACAAAGACAGAAAACGCTCCGTTGGTACAGCGACAGTCGGTGTCCACGTCGCCGTCAAATCGAGGGCAGTCGGCAGCGTTGACAAGCACGAATGCAGCACCGGCTGGCGTACCCAAGGGCAGTACCAGAGTGCCGTTCGAGCAACGGATCACGACCGTGTTGTCGAGTGGCAAAGACGTTGCTTGGTCCGATGTGGAAACCGTGCTTGGTTTGACGAAGGAGCAATCTGCGAAGCTCCTGGCCTTGTTACGGGTCGACCATCGCGAATTGTCGATCGACCAGATTGACACGACCAAGATTGTCATCGCCGATCAGAAGGAGTTTGCGAGGTTCTTGGAGAAACTACCCGAGCAGACATTTGCTTTTCTAAACGATGCTCAGCGGCAACAATTCAAGGCGCTGTTGCGGCAGCTGAAGAGCCGGTGAGCCGCTTTCATGCACGGCGTGCATCAACTCGGAACAAGAACCGTCGTGATCACCGATAGCAATATGGCTCTAAACCGTTCACGGAAACGAGGGCGCGTTCGGCGTTTTTGGGAAGGGACCGCTAATAAACGCGGATAGACGCTGATGAAAAGACGCTCCGCCGGGTTTGCCCCGGTCGGGCGCACGACTGGTCAGCTACCAGCAACGCGCCCGTCTTCTTTCGTCGGTCGAACGTACGAAAGCTGCGCGGCGTCAGATCCGTTATTCGTGTTTGCTTGCCATTTGAGACCGGGCTCACGGTTCGCACTGCGTGCCCAGAGCGGCGCTGTGGTGAACGGATATTCGGAGGTGCCAGATCGATCGGGATCGCAAGTTCGTTTGCGCATGCAGTGGCACACACGTTCTCAGGAACGGAACTACCGCGAACGTGACTATTATGGCGTTCTCGCATTCACTCGATAACCTCCCAACGAATGATGTGAGACATGGTGACCGGTCATGCCTGTGACAGCCACGAGGTTGCTGGTCCTGGGGAGAGTATGTCCGGCGCGAGAGATGCTAATCGCTCGGTCCGAAATCGAGCAGGCGTTGCCCCTTGGCCGGCATCGTCGCGAGAGCCGCCGCGAGCTTTTGTCTCGCTTGCGTGGCCTCGTCCGACAGAGTTGCCGGGTCAAGCGGTTGTTGTTCGAGTGGATCGTGCAAAACATCAAAGAATTGCCGGTTGCCATAGAGCTTCCAGCGTTGGTCGCGCACAAAACGTTTCGGCGGTGTTTTTTCCGGTCGCGGGCAATAGTAGCAGTAAATCCACTGCCGCCCCTGTCCCGGCTCGCCACGCAGTTGTGGCAAAAACGAATGACCGTCCAGGCCGGTGGGGACCGCTATATCGGCCGCTTCCAGGCAGGTCGGCAAGAAATCAGAGAAGTCGACTAGCGTGTCGGACACGCGAGGGTCGGCAACTGCTTTCGGCCATTGCACGACCAGTGGGACACGCGTGCCAGCGTCCGTCGTTTTGCCTTTTCCTCCCACGATCTTCACGCCATCGAGTGTGGATGTGATGCTCGTGTGTGTGCCGTTGTCCCCACAGAACATGATCAACGTATTGTCGGCAATACCGAGCTCCTCGACCTTCTTGACCACTCGACCCACCATCTTGTCCATGTAAGCTACCATGTCCTCGAAATTGCGTTGTTTCCCTTTTTGCTTTCGTGACGCGCTGTCGGGTGTTGGCAGGAATGGGTTGTGGACCAGGATCATCGGATAGTAGACGAAGAACGGTTGGTCGTGGTGGCGAGCCATGAAGTCCAGGACGTACTGGTTGGTAATGTCGGGGCCATACCGAGACGCGTCGGCGAACGATTGGTTGTGCCCGTTCAGGTAAAGCAGAGGTTGCCAGTATCGCGATCCGAGTTCGTCGACCTGCCAGAGGCACGATTCATCGAACCCTGCTCGCTGAGGCCATGTGCCTTTGCCACGGAACTGAGGCCGGTAATGGTCTGCACCCAATAGCTGCCACTTGCCGGCGATCATGGTCTTGTACCCCGCCTCCTTGAAGTACTGACCAATCGTACGCTGGTCGCGATTGAGGATGGAAAACGCCGAGTAGTTGCGGACGTTGGAGATGCCGGTCATCAGCTTGACACGGCTTGGTGTGCAGAGAGGTTGCGCATAGCAATGTGTGAACCGAACGCCACGGCTGGCCAAGCGATCGATGTTCGGCGTCTGGTACTGCTTGCTGCCATAACAGCCGAAGCACTCGTAACCAATATCGTCGGCCATGATCAAGATGATGTTGGGCCGTTTGTCAGGCGTGGCGTTAGGCTGCTGCGCACAAAGTAGTTGTGGCGCGAGTATTGCAATAGCCGCAATGGCCCATGTCGTTAGTTGACGCTGTAGCAGATACGGGAACCAATGACGGCGGGCACCGACCGACGGCTGTTTGGTCAACGGCCGGTTGGTCAACGCAACGACAAGAGACTGAAACATGCTGTGTCTCCTCATTTTACGGTAAACGTTCACGGCGATTGTGTTCTTAAAATCTGTCACAAGACCTGGTTAACGTGCAGGATTGTTCGGTATTGGGCCGCGCTGCCGATGGTTGTGTTACTCTATCATATTAGGGCAAAGTACCATGTGTGGCCCGGGATTCCATCCCGGGCGTGGTGGGCGGGTAGCGCGTTGTGCCCGCTTCACGGCAATAGGAATGGCTCAGCAGGTGGAAACTTGTCCATGCTTGGGAAAGATTCCCAAGCCACACGTTGCTGACCCGTCACCTGTTCACCTGCCGCGAGCTCGACACCGCCACCGACCTCCAATACAACCGTGCCCACTTGGATCAGCCAAGATCCGCTCAGATTTGGTGCCGGTGATCCCAATGTCGGCGGGAGCAGCGACGGAGTTCGAATCGGCCTAGGTGGATGGTCGTGCATGGAGATCGGCAACCGGCGGATTAGTTGTCACAAACCATTTTTTTTCCAGATTGTCTATGGCAAAAGTTTGCACTAGGCATAAAGAGTGTTTAGAATCCCGACCGTTCGTGGTAGTCGATTTCAGGTGAAGCGACTCTTTCGGGCTACTCATTTACCGTTTTTTCCGGACTTCAGGGTGCGACTTGAAGATTCGGAATCATTTGTTGAGGCTTTTTGGTGCGACTCTTGGCTTTAGAGTGGGGCAACGCATCGGGGTGTAACACCCCTGCCAACACTTGGGGCCAATCGATGTTAGCAGCGTGCTGGCAATCGGTCGGTTGAGACGTGCCCATGTGTCCCAAATGGTTGGGACTTGTGGCACCGTCGGCGGTATCTATCGTGCGAGCTGAATGTCAGTCGGAGGCATTCGGGTCACGCACTCATTTCCAGGAAAGTCGTTCGGACGCTCGGCGTGTGGCCCTCGTTTGGTACGGCGATCTGCTGGCGAATTGGGGTGCAAACGGCGGAACTGCTGGCGGATGCCTGTTTGTGCATTTCGCGTAAAACTGCGCGATGCTAAGAGAGTTCGCTTTGTACGAACTTGCTGGTTTGGCTGGGTATCTAAGTTTATTCATTTTCGACTGAATGCACCATCGGATTATTTTCGAAGTGGTGTCGCTGCGCGCGCGGTGCTTGCTTTGTTCCATCGTGCTTTCCTTCTGTAACACAAAGCCGAAATATGCTCACTAAGAAAAAATGGCGGAAGCGATTCAATCAGCGCAAGCAACAGCGCCTCAAGAAACGTGAACTGCGACAAAATCTGTCGTTCGAGTCGTTGGAACAACGGATGTTGTTGGCCGCTGACATCAATCTCCTCGACAGCAACACGGTCGAGTTTACTGGGGACGACGCGGCGGACTCGCTGTACCTGCGGTCCAATGCCGGCGTTCTTGAGTGGAGTATGGATGGCA
The DNA here is from genome assembly GCA_024277285.1 of Planctomycetota bacterium. Next base: position 56,075 of record JAJRVM010000379.1, on the reverse strand, counting down.
CCAGCTTTTCGTCCGACTTGGATAGCTCGCAAGGTGGCGACCAGACGTTGACCTTGAGCGCGAACAGCGCCGTGCGAGTTGATTTGGGAGAGGCGGAGAACGACCGGCTGATCCTGGACGCAAGTTTCGTGAATGACGTTCTGGCGACCGGAGCGCAAGTTACGTACACGGGGAACACCGGCAATGACGCGCTGGAAGTCGATGGGGCCACAGGCCCTTTGACCTGGAGCGTCACGGGGGCTAACAGCGGGGCCATCAACTCGGTCGGCAGCATCTCCTTCACGAGCGTCGAGCACTTGAAGGGTGGCGCCGACGATGACACGTTCGCCATCAGTCGCGGCGCCTTGCTGGCCGGCAGCATCGACGGTCGTGGCGGCAGCAATTCGATTGACTACACTAACTTCGGCGGTGGAGCGAGTGTCAATCTGGCCTCGTCCGAAGCGCAGGGCATCGCGGAGTTTTCAAACGTCGGTAATCTCGTCGGCAGCACGTTGCCGCCCGCATTCGAGTTCACCGAATCGAGTAGTGCGACTACGGTACAGACGGGCGAGCGTGTGAGGCTGGTGGATTTTTCCATCTACGAGTGGATTTCGCCTGATAATCTGGTGGCGGATAGCGGGAACCTCGATCTGAGCGATGCAACTCAGGATTATGCCAGCAGTGTTGGCTGGTCGTTGGTCGCCGACACCAACGCTCTGCTTGGCCCCGAAGGTGACAACAACTGGACGATCGACGGCAGCGACAGTGGAACGGTCGGCGGCGTATCGTTTACCGGCTTCCAGGATCTGCAAGGAAGTGACGGCGACGACACATTTGCATTCCAGGCTGGAGGTTCGGTCAGCGGGAAAATCGACGGATATTCGGAAGGCTATTTCACCTATACCGATGGCAGCGCACCGACCGAGGTGGCGCAAGGCGAGCGTGTTAAGCTGGCTGACGGGCGACTGTACGAGTTGACTATCGCCCAGATTCAGGCCGGAATTGGTTCGACCATCGATCTGTCTGATAGTACGCGTAACTATGCCACCAATGCTGACTGGCAAGCGATCGCAATTAACGGTGACACGATTGATTTCAGTGGCCGAGCGACGGGCGTATCGGTCGATCTGGGGACCGGCGCCGTCGACACCCTGGGCGGCGCATCGGTCGTTGGCAAATGGGTCAATGTGGAGAATCTCACTGGAAGTACCGCAAGCGACGATGAGTTGGTTGGCCCCGGTACCGACACGACCTGGAATGTCTCTGCCGAAAACGGAGGAGATGTTGCTGGTGTCCAGTTCGCGGGAGTCGAAGTACTGACCGGTGCCGACGACGTCTCGGATGTCTTCGTGTTTCAATCGTCTGGACGTGTCACCGGTCGGGTCGACGGTGGTGCCAACGGGTTCGATGCCTTTGCCGAGCCCAATAATTCCAACGGCCTGGATATCTACAGCGTGTCCGGCGGCGGCACGATCACACTGAACAACACCTACTCCATCCAATATGCCGGTATGGAGGAGCAACCGCTTGCCGGCGCACTCACTTCTCCCATTAAGGGAACTGCGTTGTCCGACAATTTGGTGGTCGAGGTCGATCCGGCTGACCCAGGCAAACTGCTGATAAGTGACCCGGACAATCAGTATCTCGATATTTTCGGCAATCCGCTCACCGCCGGTGGTTCGTACGTCATCGACGGTTCGGATTTGGAATTCGAGTTAGCTGGTGGCGACGACACGCTGACGATCAAAAACCTTGGCGCGCAATTCAATGCCACAATCAAGGTTGATGGCCAGGATGGTGACGACACGGTCATTGTCGAGAGTAACCTCACGGTGGAAGGCAAAGACGTCGAGATTACCGCCGAGACAATCACGATCAACGTGAACGTTATTGTTGACACTCGCGTGCTCAACAACGGCAACCAGACGATTGGCGATTCGGGTGCCATTTCTCTCGCGGGACAGTTCATTACGCTGTCGACGGGGGCCGAGTTGCGCGCGGATGTCACCGACACGGCCTATGTTGCTGGCAATATCTCAGTCAAAGCCAGCGAGGAGAGCTTAGCCGACCTGCAGAATCTGGTCCCATTGGCGTTTGTCAACAGCAACGACGCCAGTATCGATTTGCAGGAAGATGTTGTCATCAAGGGCGGAAACGTCACGATCACGGCCACCGCGAAGGACAAGTCGTTCAAGAGCGAGCTCGGAACGTCAAGCCTGGTAAACAGTTTCGTAATCGGGCCACTAACCAATAAATTTGCCAGCCTGATCGACCTCGGTCTACCCGTCAAAGTGCTGTTGCGAGAATCGACGGCAACGATCGATGTTGGCGACCGCGTTCAAATTGATGGCACCGGCTTTGTGACGATGAAGGCGAAGGCCATCACGGACAGCAGCGGTAGCGTCAATAGCAAGTTGTTCAGTGTTGGTTATGCGGAAGCTACGTCAGTTGCCACGGTCGACGTAGGGACCGGCGTCAACATCAATGCCGGCCGCGCGGTCCTGATTAACTCGATCGGTAATACCACCGCATCGATGGCTGCATCGACCGCACGCGACTTGGACGACGTTGACCCGGTCAAAATTGCACTCAGCCTGGCGGTGGCGAAGAGCGATATAACGTCGTTTGTCATCATTCCCGCTGGCACCACGGTCACCGCTGGGAAGACAGCCAATATATTGGCGACCGGTGACAACGACATGTCTGCGGACGCGTCGAGTGGTCTGTACGCTGACGGTCGCGCCGGGCTGGCATTTGGGCTCGGTTTCTCCGACGCCAACATCCGGACCGAGGTCGATGCCGACGTAACGGCGAATATGGCTCCGGGCTCGGTGGTCAAACTGGAATTCGACCCGACCAAGAGTGGCGTCATTGACGCGAGCAATAACCGGATCGACCTTGGCGTCGCGTTGGGCAGTACACTCGACCGGCCTCACGACCTGCGTACTGGCGACAAACTCAATTACAGCAACCGTCGGGGCAACAGTATCGGCGGCGTTGGTGTTGGCCAGATAACAGGCGGCCTTGTGGACGCCCGAGACTACTACGTGGTCGTCGATCCCAGCGACCCGCAATACATCTACTTGTCTGATACCGCCGGGAAGGCCAGGAAAGCTGAACAGAAATTACTCAGCGGAACACTCCCGGGCGACCTCGATGCCAATCCGATCAACGGGCTCATTATCGGTCTGTCGAGTGGTGCGGCTCTGAACAGCAAATCCTTCGACCCGGCCGATGCCATCGACGATGCTGCCAATACGATCAAGCTGGACAATCCCGGTTTTACGGGCTCGGGCGAATCGTTCTCGCTATTTGGTTCAACGTTCGAGCTAGGCCAAGCGGTTGTCTACGATGCAGACGGTGGAAACGCCATCGGCGGGCTCACCGATGGCAAAACCTATTACGTCATCGCGGACACGAACGAGTCGAATCTCTCGGGGGATAGCCGTTTCGTTTCGGAGCAGGTCATTCGTCTGGCCGAGACGGAGAATAAGGCGCGCGCGGGAATCGCTCTGGACCTGGATCCTGCCGCCGCCACGGGCGCAACCCACTCGTTCTCCGCCCTGCACGTCCTCGATTCCGGGTTGGTTACCGGCTTGGGCGTGATGGCGAATCTTGATACCAGTGACAGCGTGTCCACATCGGGCGGTTTGGAGAGCAAGGATGTCAATCCGAAGACACAATCCAAGTCGCAAAAGAATCTGAAGAAGGCCAACGATGCTGCCACGACCTCGATCGGTGATCGGTTGTTTGGCGCGCTAACAAGTGGCTACAGCAGCAACCGAGCCAGTGCGGGTGTGGAAACGCCGGGTGGCCTGAGCGTCGCCGGTGCTTTCAGCTTTATGCTGGTTAACCATCGCGTTGTGGCCGTAGTCGGTGACATTACCGACGATGGAACCGCATCAGATTTTGCAGCCAAGTTCGACACGATTGAGGACCAAACCACGGCCAGCGCGGCCAAACTCAAATCGAAAGAAGACCTGGAAGTCAAGGCAGAGATCTCGCAAGCCACACAACTGACCGCGGAAAGCACGAACGAACCTCAAGAGCCCAAAAAGGGAGTTCAGCAGACGTCAAACGGCAGTGGCGCCGACCTGGCTGGCAGCGCCGCCATGATCGTGGGGCTGCACACGAACGAAGCCAAGGCGATCGTCCAAAGCGGCGCGCAGCTCGATGCATACCGAGCGATGCGCGTCATCTCCGACGTATCCTATCCGTTTCTCACCCGGCCGGATGAGTTCATCCCAGGCAGTGCCGGTGAGCTGGTCGATAAATTGAAATCGGATGGCAACTTGATCGATTCCGTTCTCGGCTATATGGACGGTACGCTCGGCCTGAAGAGCTTGCTGAACACCTGGGCGCGCAGTACCGCGAAGGCGGCTCCGGGTGGTTCGTCCGTAGCCGGATCGATCAATTACATCGATTTCGACAACGTTTCGCAAGCGATCGTGAAATCGGGTGCCAAACTGAACAAGAACACCGCGTTCCGGAGTCCCGACGGCAACGAGTCGGTATCAATCGAAGCAACCAACTACATGCAGATGCTCAACATCACGGGCGTCTTCGATTTTGCACTTCCCTCGGTCAGTGTCGACCTGCTTGGTTTCGACTTTGGTGCCGACAAAGGCAGCGTGGGGGTCTCGGGCGACGAGAATCAACGTGGCGGAATCGGTGGCGCGATCTTCGTCATGTTGTTGGACAATGAAACGATATCGTTGGTCGAAGACGCTGCTGAGATCTACACCGGTGCGCTGGGCGGAATGAACATGAAGGCCGAAGAGGCTCTCATGAACTTCAACTTCTCGCAGGCGGGAGCCGAGGCAGGCACGTTCGGGATCGCGGGTACGGTAGCTTACGTCGGCCAAAACAGTTACTCGCTGGCTCAATTGAGCGGCGGGGCGAAAGTGTCGAGCGGATCCGATCCATCGGAAAACGATGTAACCGGCAGCCCGCTGACGGTCTACGCCGGCAGTCTCGAGACCAATATCAACTGGGCCGGCGCCATCGCTAAGTCGCAGAACCTTGGCTTCGGCATTACCGTGGCAATCAACGAGATCGACCGCAATACCAATGCCATCATCGGTAATATCGATCCAACGATCGATGCTACCAACGGCGTTGCTCCATCTGCCGACACATCGATCGACGTTTCGGGCGACGTGTTGGTCACGGCGAAGGTGGATGGTGCCTTGTGGGCTTTTTCCGCTGCCGCGGCAGTGGCTGGTGGAACCCCTCCGAAGGGAACCAGTAGCAGCAGCTCGGGCGAGTCACCGGTCGGCACCTCAAGCGACACCAAGCCCAAGTTCGGTATCGGTATTTCGGCTAATGTGTCACTGAACCTGGTCAAGGATGACGTCTACGCCTACGTCTACGACGCCGGCTTGCTGGTGGCCAATAGCGTGAAGATCGATGCCTTGAACCAGACTGACCTGTTTGCGCTGGCGATCGCAGCCTCGATTGTCTTGCCCGACAAGAGCGCCGAGGCTCAAGGCAAGACTACCGCCGCGCTGGCCGGTTCGTTCAGCAAGAATGAATTGACGGGCAACACCAAGAGCTATATTCAGGGGCCCGCGATTGCCGCCGACCGCCTGGTTGTGCGATCGAATGACGGCGTGACGATTTCCGCGGTCCGCCGCGGCGAAATCATCTCGACCAGCGCTGGGGTTGGCGTCGAGGCCGAGCAAAATGGAACCGGTATTTCGGTTGCGGGTTCCGTGTCGCTGAATGACATTACCAACTCGACCGACGCGTTCATGACGGGGGTCGTTGACACTTCGTCGCCCGCCTACGACCTCGCCATAACGGCCGACGACGCATCTTCCATTTTTGCGCTCGGTGGTGTGCTGGCCGTCGGCGTTGGCGGATCGAATGCCGGGGTCGGCTTCTCGCTGGCCATCAATACGATTGATGCGAACACGACCGCGACGCTATTCGACGTCGATGTAGACCACGTGGGTACGGTCGACGTGTTTGGCAAAAATCGTGCTGAGATTATGGCGATCACGGTCTCGGGAGCGTTGGCCGGAGGCAGTGGCAACTTCCAGCTTGCCGCTGCGGGCGCCATTTCGATCAACACGATTACGGGTGGCGTGAGTGCCGATATTTCTGGCGGCGCTGACGTGACAGCCACTGGTGACGTTTCCGTCGTGGCGACCGATGTCTCCTCCATCGAAGCCTACGGAGGAGGCGTTGCGATTGCCGCATCGATTGGCGGCAAGAAGTCGAGCGACAGTAGCGGAGGTACGAGCGTCAGCGGCGGTATCGGCGCATCGATCGCGATCAACACGATTGGCGAGCAGACGACCCTATCTTTCGAAGCGGACGATTCAAACGTTGTCAGCACCACAAGCAACACGGTTTCGTTTGCCGATGACCATGGGCTTTCGACGGGAGATCGGCTGCTTTACACCGCAGGTGAAGTCAATACCCCGCTCTCCTTCGACAGTTCCAGTGCATCGATTGTTGACACCGCTAACAATACGATTGAGATTGCCGGGCATGGCCTGCAGACAGGGCAGCGAGTCACCTACACCAGCAACGATGGCAATGACATTGGTGGGCTGTTGGATGGCGCGTACTACGCCATTCGCGTGACTAGCAATAAAATCACGCTTGCTTCATACGAGCAGAACGCGCTGGCCGGTGATTCTATCGACCTCGAATCGCTTGGCACGGAAGATCATACCCTGACTCCGGGCCGAGTTGGTATTGGTGGCTTGGAAGAAAATCGCGGTTACTACGCGATCGTTGTCGATTCCAAAACGATCAAGCTGGCCGCAACCGCTAAGGAGGCTGTCAACGGTGATGCCGTTTCACTCGCGACACTCGGTGTGGGTGAACAATCGTTCCGCGTCGCGTCCGATACACTGGATGTCACGGCCGAAATCGACGGCGCCAACGTCTCTACGGTTGGCGGGTCTATCAACGTGCTGGCTAAGAGCTTCGGTGACGAGACAATTGAATTCGATCTAGGGCAATCGTACGAGCGGTCTTTCACGCTCGCTGCCGCGGATTCGGCAACCGTGCATATTGTCACCGACACAGACGCGACAACCATAAACAGCCTGACGATTATCGAACATGGTTTCTCGACAGGCGATAGCGTCATTTATCGCAGCAACGGCGGTACGGCTATCGCTGGCCTGGTCGATGGCGACCAGTATTTCGTGATTCGTGTCGACAGCGATACGATTCAGCTTGCCACCAGTGCTGCGAACGCGACAAGCGGCACCGAGCAGGCTCTTGTCGCTTTGGGTGACGGCGTATATCCGCATGAGTTGCGTTACACGCGCGGCACGGTCAATACGATCAACAACTCCATTCTTTTGAACGACCATGGCCTGACAACTGGCCAGCAAATCACCTACAAGTCGGATCCCAACGGATCCGCGGCAGGTGGCCTATCGAACGACGGTAAATACTACGTCATTGTGCTCGATGCCGACACGATCCAGTTGGCGACGACCGCGGCCAAGGCCCTGAAGGGTACGGCGGATGTAAACCTCACGGGAACCGGGAGTGGCGCGGCGCACTCGTTCGAATTCACGGACAACGCGGGCATACGAGCCGTGACGATTGGCGGCGCGGCGGCGGTGACGAAGAGTGATAGCGGGACTTCCGGGTTCTCGATCGCAGCGGCAGGCGCCTTTGCCGTGAATGATGTTTACAAGACGATCGAGGCCAATGTCGTCAACGGCGCGATGGTTACCGCTGGAGGTGGCGCCAACATTCAGGCTCAAGACACCTCGATCATCGATGTCGACGCCGGCGGCGTTGCCGTATCGGTCACGCTTGGCAGCGGTGGTACGTCCGGTTCGTTGTCGGTCGGCGCTTCCGTAGCGACCAACAACATCGGTGTAAACGTGCAGTCCGTGATCGATGGTTCCGTTGTCGACGCGAAACTGGGTAATCTGGTCGTCGCGGCCCAGTCGGATGCGACGATCGAAGCCCTCACGTTGGCCGGTGCAGTGGCCGTCTCGAAGGGCCAGACCGCGCTTAGTTTCTCGGGGGCTGGGGCTGGTTCGTACAATACGATTGCCAATAGTGTCGAAGCTGCGATTCGCAACGGGGCGACCGTTGATGCCGGAGCCGTCTCACTAACCGCGCGCGATAATTCCACCATCCTGTCTGACGGCGGTGCCGTATCGGTGGCACTCGCGTTTGGCTCCAGCACCGCCATCGCCGTGTCGATTGGCGCGACGATCGCGACCAACGATATCCAGAATGTAACAGCGGCGACCGTTTCTGGAGCAAGCACAACCGTCGAAGCCGCGACCGGCGCTATTCTGATCGATGCGACGTCGATGGCCAATATCGACAGCCTGGCCTTTGCCGGCTCGGTGGCTGCGGCGGCCGGATCGGGTGCCAGCAGCACCAACGAAATCAACAACGCGATCGAAGCCTCCATCAGCGACGGTACCGTGTTGGGCACTTCCACGATTACGCTCAATGCCTCGGATACATCGAGTATCAAAGCGGATGTCGTTGGAGCATCCATCGGTGCGTCGTTTGCCGATTCTGGTGATGCGATTACGATCGCAATCGCGATCGGTGTGTCGTTGGCGGACAATACGATTGGCAATGACGTCCGTGCTTTTATCGATTCGGCCACGGTCGATGCACTCACGCCACTCGACAGCATTGATGTTTACGTCGCGGCCACATCCGATGCCGACATTACCGCCGTCTCGGTGGCCGCCTCCGTGGCCGTTGCGGCGGGTGGAGGAACGCTGAACGTGGCGCTTTCGGGTGCCGGCGCCAAAGCGACCAATACCATTCTGACATCGGAGATTGCCTTCCTTGATGGCGTTACGATCACACACGCCGGCATTGTGGATGTCGACGCTGACAGCACCTCGTCGATCACCTCCGGAGTGGTGGGTGCCAGTGCGGCGGTGGGCGCAGGTGGATCGGCCGGCGGCGCGGCGTCCATCGGTATCGGGCTGTCCGCGAACTACATCGGCTGGGACCCTGAAGCAAGTTCCGTTGCCGCACAGCACTCCTCGACCGACGATATCACAACGCTGTCCCCGGGAACGACGGTGAGAGTCGTCGGTGGTGTTCGCGATAATTACGTGTATGAGTACGTCGGCACGGCGTACACTCGCTACGACTTTGATGACACCAACACAAACGCAGCTGTGGCGGAAGGTGATCGAGTTCGAGTTCGCGACGGTGATCACCCGGGTATTTATGAATACATCGGTAGCAACGGCACGAAGAACCTGACCAACGAGACCTATTTCTCGGCCGATGGCAGTGGCGATTGGATCCTGGTCGATACGAACGATCTATCGGCTCAGGATTATGGCAATCCTGAGTTGTGGGAGTTGATCAGCCTGACGCCCGACGCTGCTGAAGTGAGAGCGGCGATTACGAATTCCACGATAACGGCCAGCGGTGATCTGACGGTCGATGCTTCGGGCAACGAAGAGATTTCGACGCTGGTGTTTGCCGGCTCGGTCGCCGTGGCCGCTGCCAGCAACGGGGTCGCGCTGAGTGGTGCTGGGGTTGATACCGAGAACCGCATTAAAACCAACATCAGCGCTTCGATTGAGGACTCTGCATCGATCAGCGCCGCCAATGTCCGAGTGACTGCTGTCGACTCGTCACGGATCGATGCCGACGCCGTGGCGGCGTCGATTGCCGGCGCTTTTGGTGGCGGTACTGCGGGCGTTTCGTTGTCTGTTGGTGTGGCGCTCGCGTTTAACGAAGTGAGCAACGACGTGTCGGCGTTCATCAAGAACGTCACGACGCTCACGGCCGACTCGGTGACGGTTGAAGCCAACGTGTTGCCAGGCAGTACTGCCGTCGACTACGACCTTGCTCAGGGGAACTATACGGACGTCGCCGTCAGCGCGCCAACATTCGCGGCACTGGATTCCGGCCAAGGCACCCTGGTGCGCATTCCCGCCAACTACCCATTCGGCGGAATCGGCGGTCGAGTCTACGAGTACCGCGGCGAAGAAAGCTCGTTGAACCTCGATAATCAGGACTACTCGGAAACCGAGATCTGGACGCTGGCCGACGGCACGATTTCCAGTACCGCGATTGCCGCGTCGTTGGCGGCCAGCTTTGGTGGCACCGCCGGCGTTGCGTTGAGCGGAGCGGGTGCCAAGGCAGAGAATGTCGTGCTGAGCAATACCAGCGCGTACATTGAAGGCAGTAACGTGGTCACGACCGGTACGGTCGATTTGGATGCTCGTAATGATTCGCGCATCCAATCGCTGGTGGTGGCATTCTCCGTCTCACTCGGTGGGGGTGGCACGACCGGTGTTGGCGGTTCGATCGGCGCTTCGCTGGCCGAGAATTACATCGGATTCGATTCGGACGGTTCGGCCGACGCGCTCGCGGTACACGCTTACGTGAAGAACTCCAGTATCCTGGCCACGGGAGCGTTGACTGCCACTGCGGTCAGTAACCAGCGCATCGATGCGGTTGTTGCTGCCGCAAGTGGCGCGGTTGCCGGCGGCGGCGTTGCCGGCGTAGCGATCAGCGGCGCTGGTGCCAGCACGTCGAACAAAATCGGCGCTGACGTCAAAGCGTATATCGATGGTGACGGCGCGACGGGGATCACAGCGTCGAGTATCACGTTGGACGCTGATGATACTTCGTTGATCACCGCGACCACGGCTGCCGTTTCCCTTGCCGCATCATTCGGTTCCTACGGGTTCTCGGCCTCCTTCGGCCTCGCCTTGGCGAACAACGACATTCAGAACGACGTTTCCGCATACATTACGAACGCCGATCTGGTTGACGCAACCACGGCCGGCATTTCGGTAACCGCCGACGAGCGTTCTGGCATTACCGCGCTGACATTTACCGCGAGTGCTGCAGCAAGTATCTCGATTGGCGGCGCTGCGGCGGTGGCACTTACTACCGCAAGCAACGTGCTTGCAAACGACGTGTTGGCCTACATCGCCGGGTCGGGTGATGTCCAGGCTGCGGGCGCGGTTACGGTCGCCGCGAACGCCGTCGCGAAGATCAGTTCGGACGTTATTTCGGTCGCCTTAAGCGGCTCGATTATCAGCCTGGCGGTCGGCGTAGCACTGGCACAGGACGAAATTGGCGATACCGTCTCTGCCTACGTTGCCGATTCGGCCGTCACCGCCGCAGGCAATAACAATATATCGATTACGGCCAGTTCCAATCCTGAGATCGCCACAGAAAGCACGGTTGGTGCCGTCGCCTTGGGGATCGGTATATCGGGCGCCGGCGGCAGTTCAGAGACAACGATCGATGGCACGACCAAAGCCTACATCGATGGTGCGACGCTCACCGCGGCCGGAAACAACGTTACCGTGACTGCTTCCAATGACGCCGACGCGAGCCCCGTTATTCGCGGGCTTTCCGCAGGCGCCGTCGCCATGGCATTCATGTCCGCCGATGTCTTGATTGAAGGAACAACGGAAGCCTACACCACTGGCGACAGCACCGTCACAGCGAACACGCTTGTGGTCACGGCAACCGACACGACTAATGCCGATCCATCAACCGTAGTCCTCGGTGCAGGCGCGATCAGCGGTGCGGGAGCCAGCGCATCGATGGAAAACAAACGCACTACCGCCGCGTATGTCGACGATGGAGCTGTTTTGCAATTGGGTGGCGCCACGTTGGACATGGACGCTGTTTCCAGCTCCACGCTGCTTGGCTCGGTTAACGGTGCCGCCGCGGGGCTCATATCCGTCGCAGCGGCGGTGGTGAACACAACCAATGACACCACCACGCGCGCCTACGTCGCAGATGGAGCCGAGGTCACTGCCGGGCAGGTCAATGTGACGGCCGATGCGACGAACCAGGCTCGGACGCAGGCCGAAATGGCCGGGCTCGGTTTGCTAGCTGGTTCCGGGATCGGATTGACGGTTGAAGATACCAGTACTGTCGAAGCGTTTGTGGGTGCGGAAACGGAGAGCGTGTCGAGTGGTGTGCCGGCGAAGATCACCGTCATCGGCGGCGGCGTCGATGTCGATGCGATCGCCGACATAACAACCGATGCTCCCACCGATGTCATCGCGATCGGGTTGGTCGGTGTGGCGGGATCGAGTTCCGAAAGCCGGGCCGCACCCAACGTACTCGCTTACCTAGGCGCTGACGCGGAGATCACCGCCTTCGACGGGACCGTAGCCTTTGATGCGAACTCGACCGCAAACGCAGATGCCACCGGCACGGGACTGGCCGGTGGCGTCATCGCGGTCAGTTTCATTGGCATCGATTCGAGTGCCGAGCCGACCGTCAGTGCTTTCACCGAATCGGGCGGCGTGATCCGTGCTGAGAATGTCCAGATTATCTCCACTTCTAACACCGATGTTGACGTCGATGCGGACGGCACCGTTGGTGGCGTGATCGCCGTGGGGCTCATGAGTCCTGCTGCCGATGTCGTGAATAACAACAGTGCGGTACTTGGCGGCGGTACCACGGTAACCGCAGATCAAGATTTTACACTGCGCGCGATCTCGTCGAATCTTGTTGATGCGACCGGCACTGGCTCGGCGGGGGCCGCCGTGGCGGTCGTCGAGGCGACGACCGACATGACGATCGACGACAATACCAGCGCGACCGTAACGGCCGGTGCCTCTGTCGCGGCCGTTGGCGACGTTTTTGTGGAAGCACTTGTTTCGACGCGTGCCGACGCCTCTGCGACGGCGAACGCGGATGGGTTGGGAGTCGGTGCTGACGCGACGGCCAACGCAACGTACACCGGAGCGACCATTACGACCGTCGCCGGAACGATTGGCGGCGAAAATACGACCGTCAAGGCCGCAGTGACCAAACTGGACATTGATGCGGCGGCCGATACGGACGCTGATGCCGGAGTTCCTATTACTTCGGCGAATGCAACGACTAACGCAACATCCGACGTCGATGTGATCATCGTCAGCGGAGCAGTGGTCCGTGGTGAAGGCAAAGTCGAAATCTTGGGCGTCCAAGAGAACCTGACCACCGGTTCCGAATCGACGGCACAAGCGAACGGTCTCGGCGGCGATGCGGACGCGACCGCGTCGACGACTCAGACCACAACCACGGAGGTTGTTGCCAATCTGGGCGGCGAGATCCGCACTCGAGACCTGTTGGTCCAAGCCGAAGTGCCCTATTCCACGACCTACACGGCCACGGCGACGAAGCAAGGATTCGTGCTGATTGACACGGGCGACGAAGCGGTCACTCAAACGTTGAATCAATCGCGCTCAATTGCCTTCGATTCGTCGATCGTGCTGCTGGGCGCTCGCAGTCCGGTTGTCGAGGTCGATGCAGCAGGCCGCGTCATCCGACTGGTCAATGCGACGCTCGATGGCGATAGCTACCAGGTGGGTGATACGATCTCCGGGCCGCAAGTGATCGTCGACGATATTCGCAATGGCGGTCAGGGGACCGCCGGCAACGTGCTGCTGTACATTCCTGCATCGGTCTATGACGGAGCAACGGGGGCCACTTCGACCGCGTCGATAACCGGCGTGCCAACGGTCACTTTCCTGACCAGCTTCGAGTTTGTCGAAATCACCAACCGTTCCGACAAGGAACTGATCGTCAACGATATCGACGTCCAAAGTGCCTCGACACTCACTCCAGCCCAGTTGACCTCGAACATTGTCGCCCGGATCGGCAATACTACATTGGTCAACTTCGTCCCGGCTGCGAATATCTCGATCGACCCAGGCAGTACCCGGATCACCATCGAACAGGAGCACACCGATCCCAACGCTGTGACACTCGATGGCGTGATCGATAACCCGTTGGGAACTACGACGATCGGGAACGAGGGTGGCAGCATTCTTGGAAATGCTGGCGCGCAGATCATCAGCAATGGTCAGAATGTGGTCAACCTGGCGACAATCCAGGGCGTAGCACTCAGCGCCGCCGGCGCCATTGGCACCGCGAGCTGGCCAATTCAGACCAATTCAAGCTTGTTGTCCGCGGACGCTCAAGATGACATCTTCATCACGGAGTTTACGGGCGATCTCGAACTCGGCTCCGTCTTTTCGGCAACGGGCGATGTCACCCTTGTGTCGACCGGTAACATTATCGACGCCTTCGGTGACGACAACACCAATGTGTCGGCAACTGCGGGAACGATCGATTTAACCGCTCAAGCAGGTTCTATCGGTTTGGTGAGCGACGCCATCGAAATTAACTCAGCCGGCTACGGACCAGGTCCCTTCAAGACCGTATCAGCCTCTGCTGAACTTGGGATTTTCCTGCGGGAGAGAGTCGGAGATCTCCATGTCGGTACCATCGACACGACGGCTGGTGACATTCGGTTGGTGGTTGACGACGGGACTAATGCCTCGGTCGAGAATCTACGCCTGGGTGCCTTGGCTACAGTGACAACATCGTCCGGTGCCATCGAATTGCTGGTCGGCGACGACATTGTGACGCTCAGCGGCAGTGTTATCTCAACGACCGGGGCCGTAACGCTCACAGCAGAATACGCTGATGCCGACCTTGTGGATGGTGCATTGGTGAGTTTGGCCGGTGACATTCTGGGCAGTGCGGTGACCATCAAGACGGGCCAGAACGATGACGTTGTGCGCATTACCAATATCCGCAGCGGCGCGACGACCGTTGATACGTTGGCTGGTGCCGACCTGGTGTACGTTGGCAGCAACGCAACCACGACGGCGACCGGTGGGTTGCTCGACCGATTGGATGCTCTGCTGGTCGTCAACACAGGCGCGGATGGCGACGTGCTGTACCTTGATGATTCGGGTGACTTGAAGAACAACACCGGCACGCTTACCGATACAGAACTGAGCGGGTTTGGTGCGGTCGGCATCCAATATTCCGGAGTGGAGGATGTTCAGCTCGAACTGGGACGCGCGGTCGATCTGTTGACGATCGAAAGCACCAGTGCAACGACAAATAATCTGGAAATCGGTTTGAACCGGGGCGACGATGTTGTTGGCGTCAACAGCACGGATGACGCAACGCGAACGACGTTGCGTGGTGGCGAGGGAGATGACAACTTTAACGTCGGCGATGCGACGCTTAATACCGTCAATAGCATCTCGGGACTCGTTGAGTTGTTGGGCGGCGGCGGTGTCGACACGCTGAATGTGTCAGATGACGGCGATGCCGTTGCCAACGAAGGTCTGTTGACAAACGCCAGCGTGACGGGCCTGGGTATGGGAGACCCCGATCAGACTCAGATCAACAGTTCCAGGGGCCTGCTTTACGGCGAGTTTGAGGCCCTGAATATCTTCCTGGGAGCCGTCGCCGACGTGTTTGCCGTAAGCAGCATTGACGGTGGCACACAGACGACCGTCGATACAGGTTTGGGTAGCGATGCGTTGACCGTTGGCAGTGATCTGAGCCTCATGGCTGGACCGCTATTGGCACTGGGAGGAGGCGGAACTGCAGATGCCTTGACTGTAACCTCGGCCAGTTTCGGCAATATGTCGTTGTCGGCCACCGCCGGTGGAACGCGCGGGCAATTGACCGATACGGCAAGTTTGCCATCCCCGATCGACTTTGAAGGGTTTGAATCGCTGACCGTGAATCAAAGTGATGCCGACGATTTCTTTACGATTGTCGATACCACGACCGAGTTGATACTCAATACCGGTGGCGGCGGTGATCATGTGCGAGTGGTCGATATTCATCATCCGACCATGATCGATCTGCAGGCGGGCGACGATGGCGAGGACGATCCGCCAGCAATACCAAATTTCCCGCTCGGCGTGACGGTTGTTGAGGCATCCGCGGCGTTGACCGTGAAGGGGGACGGGGCACTTGACCGACTGACATTCGACCGCAGTGCAAGCACGGCGGCACTGCCGCAATCGGCACCTGGGTTTATCGAAGATGCCGGCCTCACCAACACTGGCGTCGTCCGAAATCTGACCACGGTCGATGTCAATTTCGAGAACCTTGGCCGCGTTCATGTGCAATTGGGTTCGGGCAATGATTTCCTGACCATTGATACGGACCAGAATGGTAACCTTCAGAACACTGTCGTTGATGTGGACGGCGGTGGCGGTAACGACCGGATTTCCATACTGAGCATCGGGGAACCGCTGACTCGTGTGCGCGGTGGTGCCAATGACGATACGGCGACTGTCGTTATTGATGGTCAGCCACAACCCAATCAGTATGCCTCGCTCGACCTCACGATTGAGACCTTGATGGTTGACAATAGTGGGAACACGGGGACAGGTTCGGTGCCGGTTGCCTGGACGCACAAGAGCAGCGGGCAATTAGAAGCCGATGCGATTCCCAGCACAGCTCCGTACCTGGTTATCAATACGTTAGGAGCTGATCTCACTCGCGTCATTGGTGGTGGGCAATCTGATACGCTTGAAGTACTCGGCGAAGTATCCAGTAACGTTGACGGCACGATTGACGAGAACCGCGTCGAGTTGCGTTCGGGACAGGTCGTGTTTGAGGCGAGCGGATTCAATAAATACACGTACTACGAAACGTCAATCAGTTTCGACGGACTCACCGCATCGCCCTCCACGACCTACGTGGAAGACGGCTTCGAGGTCTCCGGAACGCTCGCTCGCAACGACGACATCAGCCCGGCACTCGGTGGCACCGGCACACTGACGCTTAAGTCAGCCGCCGATAGCCCGTTCTCGTTGTTTTCAGTTAATCTGTTCACGTTGGCCGCCGGGACACATCCAGTCACGTTCACGGGCACGACTGTCACCGGGACGACGGTGACCTATTCCACCGACGATGCCGGACTGACTATCGATCGCGATCAGGGTTTGCAAACCATCGTCTTTCCGGCGGACTTCGCCGCCCTGCGCGACGTCTCGTGGTCGGCTGACAATGTCCTATTCGATGATCTGATCGTAACCGAACTTGTCTTTCCAGGGGCGGGTCGCGCAGCCAATAACGCCGTACCGACCCTGACGTTGTCGGGGACCGTCGTATTCAATACGGATGCGGGCACGATTAATGGGTATGGCAGTGGGCAGAACGGCAATCCGGTTTACAGCTACCAGAGAGTGGCGAACAGCATTGCCGAGTTCCGATTTGCCGGCGACCTGCGAATTACGGCCTTTAGCGTGGTCAGCGCAACGGGTTCCCGCGGGCTGTCGGTCCAAGTGGCAGACGACGTCTTCATCGAAGAAAACGTGATCTTTAAGGCAGATGCGAATGGTCGCACCGCTGCGGCTGGCGGCGGCGGCGGCGGTGGCGGCGTCACGGGCACTGCCGGCACGAGTGGTGGTTCCGGAGGCAGGGGCGGTAGTGGCGGTCGTGGCGGCGGCGGCGGAAAAGTGGATGTTTTTGATGTGCGGTATTCCGTGTACGGCGGCTCCAGCGGCAGCAGTGGTAGCAGTGGTACTAGTGGCAGTGGCAGTTCAAGTACGTCGCGCGCCGCGTTTGGCGGCAGCGGTTTGAGCGGTGTGAACTCGCCGAGCAGCGGCGGAATCGGCGGATCCGGTGGGTTGGGCGTTTTCGGCGTCGGTGGCGGGACCAGAGGTACTGGCCGCGGCGGTGGTGGTGGCGGTGGTACCAACAGTGGCGGCGGTGGTGGCACTACCGGCAACTCGGGCAGTGGAGGTAGCACAGGCCGCGCGGGAAACGCAGGGGCATCTGGTGTCCGGGGCGTGAATAACGGCTTGGGCATCACCATCTCGGGTGGTGGCGGCGGCGGCGCTGGCGGTGCAGGCAGCGGCGGTACCGGCGGCGGCGGCGGTGGCGGCGGCGGCGGTGGCGGTGGCGGTGGTGGCGGTGGCGGCGACGTGGATGACCTTGTTTTCGAGTTGGATACTGACGGCGGTGATGGCGGCGGCGGTGGTGGTGGCGGTGGCGCCGGTGGTGGCGGTGGTGGCGGTGGCCGAGGAGGCTCGGGTGGCGTTGGCGGCGGTGGCGGCGGAGCGTTCGAGATCATTGCCCAGGGACGAATCATTGTTGGTTCGAACAGCCAGTTACGCGCGCTTGGTGGGACCGGGACGAATGGATCCAGCGGCATTCGGGGCGCCGACGGAGCCGAGGGTGGCAGTGGAACGAAAGGCTCAACGGGGGGCAATGGTGGGGATGGCAACTTCAGCGACGCGAGCGGCGGCAGTGGCGGGTCGGGAGGCTCTGGAGGAAGTGGGGGGGCCGGGGGTGCCAACAGCCCGGATCAGGGCGGTACGCGCGGCGAGGGTGGCGACCGTGGCGGCGGCGGGAACAGCAATTCCAATAGCGACGCTGGCGATGGCGGCGCCGGTGGCAGTGGTGGCAGTGGTGGCAACGGGGGTAGCGGTGGCCGAGGTGGCACCGGTGGCCGCAGTGGCGGTGGAGCCGGCGGCACCGTAAAACTGGTCGGAACCGATGTCGACCTGTTCAACGCTGCGGTCAATACCTCGGGCGGAACCGGAGCGACCGTCGGTGAGAGTGGGCGAATAATTTTTGGTTACAATACCGCGAGCTCCAGTATTCCCAATTCGCGTTTGGGATACTCAGAGCAGATCACGATGAGTGCGGCGCAACTTCGGCAAAGCGGACTGCGGGCGGACAATCCGTTCCTCTCGAACGCGTTCAACACAAACGAAGAGTATACTCCGATCGTCGCCGATCTGGCGGGAGGTGCCGCGCTCTACGGACTCGCGCCCGGGTCGACTACTATCGCCGACTTCGAGGACCTGATCTCACTGGTGGAAACGCCATTGACGCAGCCGCCCGCGGCGGCGCTGGCGGCGGTGTTCCTGGTCGATGCTGGACCGGAAATTCTTGGCGACGATTACACCGGGTTCGATCTCTTGGTGTTCGCCAATCTGACCGACTTTGGTCTTCCCAGTCCGAAGGTTTCGATCTATCCCAAGGCTGGCGCATCAATAACGCCACTCGACCTTGATCTGGCCGGCATCGGCGGAATCCGCGACTTGGGGACGCTGAATCCACATGAACTCTGGGTCACTTTGATTCCAGAGACTGACGTTGAAGTCAATGCGTCTATTGCTGGCTCGGTCGCGAATATCTCCGGTTTGGAGTTGGTTCGAAATAAGATCGAACCATCGTCAACCGGTGTTCAAGGTAACTACATTACACTGCAGCCACCAACCGCGCCTGCTATCACACCGTTGGCCGGACTCGATGCGATGGCTGTGCGCAGCCTCGATATTCCCGACAATGGGACACTCGAGACGACGCTCTACGTCGACAGTGCCGTGACGATCAGTGATGTCGATGTCAATCTGGATATCGCTCACAGTTTCGATGCTGATCTTGCCGTCTATCTGGTTGCTCCCAACGGTGATCAGGTGCAACTGTTTGCAAGCGTGGGTGGCGCCGGCGATAATTTCACGGCAACGACACTTGACGATGGAGCGGCTACCGCTATCGGCTCGGCCACCGCGCCGTTCACCGGCAGTTTCCGCGGGGCCGAATCGCTCACTCTCTTTGACGGCGACTTGGCCGAGGGGACTTGGACGCTACGAGTCGTTGATCAGGCGAACGCGGATGTCGGAACGCTGAACCACTGGTCGCTGACGGTGACCGGCACGGACGGTTCCGTCGAGACCTTTACCGCATCCCCCAACGACATCTATGCCATTAACAGTGCCCAGGATGCGTTGGTCGTTATCAATGCGGACGACGGCACGCAACGCCAGTTGTTTGTCGATGGCAACCAGGTGACGAATCTGGCTGGCGCAACGGTGACGCTCGACGGGTTGGACGGCGCCACGGACATCGCGATCAGTCGCGACGGCTTGAGCGTTTACGTTGCCAGCCCGTTGGATGACCGAATCGCTAACTTCCGTCGTGACTCGGCAGCAGGGAATCTCACCTACGTCGGTACTACGGTCGTACTCGATGTCACGTCAATAGAGTTGGGAGATGATCCGGAACGACTCTTTGCCAATGGCAGTGCCTTGGCCCGCTCCTATCTGCGAAATCCCTCCACCGGTGCCTTGTCCTTGTCCGTGTCGGGCGTCAGCCCGGCGCCAAGCGGCATGGCAGTGAGTGCTGATGGTGATCGGCTGTACGTTGTAAGTGATACGTTGGATAGTCTGCGCGTGATCGATACGAGCACGATGTCGACTCAGCAGTTGCTGAGTGAGGGTGACTTGGTCACGGATATTGCCGGCAGTGACGTGTTGTTGAGCGGTTTGGATGGCGCCAGTTCCGTCGCCGTCAGTGGCGACGATCGTTTTGTCTACGTGACCGGGAAGAATAGTAACTCGGTAAGTCTCTTCGCTCATGACGTGGCCACGAATAAGTTGGTGTTTGTCGAGACGATCGTCAACGGACTCGACGGCGTGCGTGGCATGGCCGGGGCCTCTGACGTCACGTTAACACCCGACGGTCGCTATGCGGTCGTCAGTGGTGAGGAAAGCAACGGATTGGCCGTCTTCGAGATTCCCGACCCGGCCACCGGGCGTCTCCAATTTGTGCAACTGCTGCGCAATAACATCAGTGATGTCACCGGTTTGACCGACCCGGCAGCGCTCTCTGTCACAACGGCTGGTTCGAAACTGTTCGTAGGTAGCAGCAGTGGACTGGTCGATTTCACGAATCGGGCCTTTGGCAACGTGTTGCCCGAACCGCTCAGCTTCCTGACCGAGTTCGATGCGATCGAGGCGCTCACGGTCACCACACGCGGTGGCGATGATGTGATCGTGCTGCAAACCGCTCCCGAAGCCGAAGTTCTGATGACGACCATCGACACGGGCGATGGCAGCGACACCGTTGTTCTGCAGGATCTCAGCCAACAGCTGGTCGGTGATGCGATGACACCTACCACGATCGTGCATCTCGGTGCCGGCAACGATCAGGCTCAGTTGCGCTCCACGACGGGTACAACCAGTCTGGAAGTGAATGGCGATTCGGGTGAGGACGAGATCGTGGTTCAGGTCACCGGTCCCAACGCTCGAACCGTCATTAACGCAGGCGAAGATGACGACACCGTTCGCGTGAACGGCGGCAACCTCGACCCGTCATCCACGACCATCGCGCATGGCGACCAGCCCAACCCGGTGCCGGCAGTCGATGGAGACACGTTGATATTTGATCCGCAGAATCAGACAATCACGCCACTCAATCCGTCGCCAACCGATGGTACGTTACAGGTCACGACGCCAACCGCTCGGGGAGTCTTGACCTACGACACGTTTGAAGGTGTGCAGATTATCGCACCGCCGATCGTCCGTTTCGTCGGCAACGTTGGGCCGATCGTCGAAGGGCAGGGGATTACGGTCACCGTCGAAGTCACGCCGCTTGGTACGACGATCCCCAATCAACTGACCCAACCGGTCGAATGGGACATCGACGGCGATGGCACGTTCGGCGAAGTGGTCGGCACGTCGGTCTTTGATGACCCCGCCTCACGGCAAGAGACACTGACTCTCAGCTGGGACCAACTTGTCGACTTTGGCCTGAATGACGATGGCACATTCCAGATTGGTGTCAGTGCCACGAATGACCAGGGTAGTTCCGAGGCGTTTGTCACGCTGACAATCAACAACACGGCACCGACCGTTACAGTGCGTGGCGAAGACCAGCCGATCTTCAGCCAGGGCGATGTGATCGGCTCCGCGCTGTTGGCTCAGCCTTATCAGATTCTGTTCGATGCGACCGACCCCGGTGCTGATGACGTCCAGGAGTGGCGAGTTGTTTGGGACGCCGCCAACTTCGATGCGAACGATCCGACCACCTACGAGGTGTTTGGCAGCGGCACGGTCGCGGCTGTGCACTCCTACGACACGCTCGGTATATTCGACATTCACGTATTTGCCGTGGATGAGGACTTTGTCGAAAGTACCGACTTCGTATTGAACGGAGCGTTTTCTGGGCAGCACCAAGTGGAAGTCGGGGTCGATTCCAGCCTCGTCAGCGCCGGTGGTCCCTATCTGATTGCGGAAGGTGACTCACTTGATCTACAGGCGTCCGCCGCTGGTGCCAATCTGGTCACCGGCTACTCCTGGGACCTTAATGGTGATGGCCTGTTTGGCGATGCGACGGGAGTTGCTCCCACGGTCACCTGGAGCGCACTGCAGGGGCTCACGCCGGCTGTGAACGATGATGGAATCTACCCGGTTAGCGTTCGAGTTGACTACGCCAACGGTGTTTCCGTTGATTCGCCCACCACGTTGCTGACTGTCACTAATACGGATCCCGCCGTTGTTCTTAATGCGGTAACTACAATCGATGAGAACGGTGTGGCCACGCTTACCGGTACGATACTCGAACCGAGTAATGCCGACACGTTTTCTCTGTTGGTCAATTGGGGCGATCCGTCATCGCCCAACAATGACGAGTCTTACAGTTTCCCCGCAGCCTCGAGCGGCAGCCGCACGTTTACGCTGACACACGAGTATTTGGACGATAATCCGACTGCCACGACCGTTGACAGCTACACGATCAACGTTGCTGTTTGGGATGACGATGGTCCTGGGATCGGCGCAGACAGCACTAGCGTGACTGTCAATAATGTCGCGCCCACGGTGGTCCTCGACTCGGTCGCAACGATTGTCGAGAATGGGATCGCGACGTTAAGCGGCACCGTCACCGATCCGGGCACACAAGACACTTTCACTTTGTCGGTGGACTGGGGCAACCTGTCTTCTCCAAACAACGTGGAGACGTTCACACTGCCGGCGAGTGTTTCCGGTTCGCAACCGTTCACGCTGACCCACCTGTATCTGGATGACGATCCAACGGGCACGGCACAAGACACATATTCGATCAATGTCGGCGTATCGGACGACGACTCCGGCACACACAGCGACGTCGCGACGCTGACGATCAACAATGCCGCTCCGCAATTGTCGAATCTGGCTGCGACGCCCACTGTTGAAGGCGCCGCTACGACTCTGACCGGCACGATTGCAGATGCCGGCTCACGCGACACGTTTGAACTGGCCGTTGTCTGGGGCGATGGTTCGCAGGAGACGATCCAGTTGGGCGCCGGGGCAACGGAGTTTGCCGTGAACCACGTCTACGTTGACGATCCCACAGGGCCAGCCAATCAGTACCCGATATCGGTCGTTTTGACCGATGATGATGGCAACAGTGATACCGGAACCACGGTTGTCACGGTCAACAACCTGGCCCCGGCGATCAATGCCATCGCGGTGGTGACGCCCGAGTCCTTTGAAGCCTCCGAGGTAACACTGGTCGGCAGCATCCTGGACGCGGGAGCTGTGGATACGCATTCCGTAAATGTCAATTGGGGAGACGGTTCGACATCCTCAGCGGTCGTGGATCAAGCAACTCGCACATTCACGGCTACGCATGTCTTTGACGATGATGATCCGAGTGTCACTCCGCAAGATGATTACGTTATCACGGCGACCGTTACCGATGACGACGGTGAGAGTGGCTCGGGCACCACGAGCGTAACGATCAAGAACTTGCGGCCGCAGATCACTTCTTTCGGTATTGTGCCAACCGTGATTGACGAGAACGACACGACGACGCTCACGGGCAGTTTCGCCGATGTCGGAACGCTCGATACCGCCACACTGATGATCGACTGGGGCGATGGGAAATCGTCATTGGCCGTCGTCGACCAGGTGAACCGCACGTTCATCGCGACCCATCAGTACACGGATGACAACCCGACAGCGACATCGGTCGACAGCTATACGATCACGGGCACACTGACCGACGATGATAGTGGAGTCACTTTCGACACCACCGAGATTACGGTCAACAATGTCGCACCGTTGTTCAACGGGCTCACGAATACGGCTGTCGTGCCAGGGCAAGTTGTACCTCCTGATTCAACTGTGACGGTCACCGCTCCGTTCATCGATCCCGGCAGCGAAGATACGTATGACATTTCGGTTGATTGGGGAGATGGCACGGCGCTGACTACTTCCACACTCGGCGTCGGCCCACGCACGTTTGACCTGACGCATACCTACGCCCAACCTGGCGTATTTGATATCACGGTCACGCTGACTGACGATGATGGCGGGGAGGCCGTCGGAACAACGCGCGCGTTCCTCTCGGGCGTCGCCTTGGTTGACGGCGTGCTCTACATCATCGGAACTCCCGATGATAATTTCGCGAAGATCGTCGAGCAGGAGAACGATCCGTCCGTGCCGAGCGGGCATTCGATCACCGTTCAGGCCGATTTCCCACCGGGATTCGAGGCCGGATTCGATTCGGGCAATCCGCCGCATCTGTTTGACGCTCACGAAGTGGATAGTATCTACATTCGCATGGTCGGCGAGGACGACAATGATCGCGTCGTGTGGGTCGGTCCACAGAGTGACAATAACTATATTGTTACCGCCGATACGATCTTCACGGACGAGCGCGCAGCGCTGATCTTCCCCGATGAATTGGAGACGCTCGAACTCGACGGCGGCCTGGGCAACGACCGCTTCTTTGTTCACTCGACGGATAGTGACGCAACCATTCGCCTCTTCGGCGGTGCCGGTAGTGACGAATTCTCGATCGGTGGCGATGCGCCATCGGTCATTGTTGATGGAGTCGTCGAACCACCTCGGGTTGGACCTCATAGTCTAGCCGGGATGGAAGGCGCGTTGTTTATCAGCGGCGGGGCAGGGGACTGTTCGCCGGCCGATACCGCTGACAGTATCGATATCGTCAGCGTCTTCAACGATGGAGCAACGATTGACCAGCAGGGAACGCTCACCGCGACGACGCTTAGCGGGCTTGGAATGGCAGGCGTTACGTATGCCGACTTCGAGAGCCTGGAGATATCACTCGGCAGTGGCGACGATACGTTCGCGGTCGATAGTACGATGTCACGTCCGGATGGTTTTCGCACGCCGACGGTGGTCAACAGTGGCGCTGGCAACGACGTGATTGCTGTCGACCTGCAAGTTGGCCAAGATGGGTTCTTTGCCCTGAACACCGAGTCGGGCAACGACACGGTTGATGGCAGTAGTTCGACCTTGCCGCTGATCGTGTTTGGCGGCGAGGGCGACGATGTGATCAGCACCGGTGATGGGGATGATGTTGTCTTTGGAGATCGTGGGCGAATCGACTATCGTTGGGCAGATGGTACGCTTGTCACGCGACTGGGGCTTGGCTTGGACGAGCGCAGTCTGCTGGCACCTGGCGATCAGGACGTGTCACTGTTTGACGTACCGCTGCGGCAGACTGACGGTGGTAATCACTCCGCGAAGCAAATCACGACCCGCGATCCTTCCGTTGGCGGCAACGACATGCTCCAGGCAGGGCGTGGGCAAGATCTGATGTTTGGCGGTCGTGGCGACGATGTGATCGACTCGGCTGGCGATGATCATGCTGGCGATGTCGTGATCGGTGATAGTGGACGGTTCACGTCTCAAGCTCCGTTCGATCAAGGCGAAGAAACGGCGATTCTCAGCCTTAATTTCACCGGACGCTCGAAGCACGCGAACGTTACCGGTGTCGCGGGTGCTGGTCCCGCTCGGGCAGGCCAGTGGAATAACCTCCGTGGCACTGACGTGACCCTGTTTGGCGACGGTGATGAAGAGCTGGTCTACTTCGATGACGGGTCCCTTGCGGCCGGCGTAACCGTTGAGTGGGGACGCAATCTTGATCTCGATCCGAAGAAGCTTTCCAGCGACACGCACAGCCAGATCACACCGGGAGACGATCAAGATCTGCGGTTGTTCGAGAGTTATCTTTATACGGACAAGAAGAGTACGGCCGGTGTGGATGTAAGTGGTGTTGGCAATTATTTTCGAACCTACGATGTCTACGTTTATCTCGACGCGGACGACAGTAAGAGCAAGTCAGGTGAGTCGGTTCGTGGCATTACGGATGGCACCACCAAGTTCTACCTGAGCGATCCGGATGGGAATACCTTTGCCGGTAGTTACCAGCAGGTGACCTCGACCGATCCGAACTCGCCTGGTGTTGGTAACTACGTCGTCTTCAGCGGACTCACCAGTGACCGGTTCACGATTCGAGTGAGCTCCGAAGGAAGCAGTTCATCCAATAAGCCTGCGATCACTGCTGTCCAGCTGGTTGGCCAGCGTCATGCCATCGATCGGATCGAAACACTCGATCCTGAATTCGGCGGCGATGACAGGATCAACACCGGCGGTGGCCCCGATCTGGTCTTCGGCGGAAGTGGTGCCGACGTGATTGACACGTTTGGCCCAGCAACGCAGGGGCGAAGCGACCGTGATATGGTTGCTGGCGACAACGCTCGCGCGACGATCATGTTGGGCGAGATTCGCGAGCTCGTGACGCGCGACTTTGAGTCTGCGGACGGTGTGACTCCCAGCGGGGCGAGTGACGACGATACCATTCGAACCGGCAACGGCGACGATCTGGTGTTTGGCGGAAATGGCAGCGACGAGATTGACACGGGCGTTCAGAGCCCGTTTGATCACGGCGACGTGCAAGTGCTAAGTATCAATTTTGCTGGCGATGTTGCACTCGGACAGATTACGGGTACCGCGGGCGCAGTCGCTGCGGCCAACTGGAATAACTTGCCAAGCGATACGCATGGTGGCAGTGACGGTGGCTCAGACGGTGGCTCAGACGGTGGTAGTGACGGCGGTCGGGATGAGCCCACGGCAACAGGGCTCCAGTTCTTCGATGGTCAGCTTGCCGATGGTATCGATGTGCGATGGGGCGTTCAACTTGACTCGTCCCGTCCCGATGCCGCGCGCCATGACTCGAATGGAAACTTGGACCCCGACACGCAAAACGAACGGTTGTTCGAAGGCTATCTCTACTCCAGCACGCGGCGCACGCTCGGCGTGGACATCACGGGCCTCAGCTCGCATTACGGCAGTTACGATGTTTACGTCTACATCGATGCCGACCAAGATAAATCGAGGTTCGGGCACTCGGTGCGAAGTGTTACGGATGGAACGACAACCTACTATTTGGATGATCCCGACGGAATCACCTTTGCGGGGACGTTTGTCGAAGCTTCATCGACCGATCCCAACTCGCCGGACCTCGGGAACTACGTCGTGTTCCGCAATGTGACTGGAGATGCGTTCTCGTTGCGGATCGACGACGATTCTACACTCGGCCGTAGCTCGACCAACAGGCCGGCCATCTCAGGCATCCAGATCGTTGGCGGTGCGGACAAGGATTCGGTGATCATCGGCGGTGATTTTGATCGCGATATCGTCGCCGGCGACAACGGCCACGCGCGGCTGCTCGACAATCGCGTTTATGACATCACTACCACAGATATCGCTGCGGTCGATGATGACGTGCAAGCGGATACGATTCGCGGTGGTGATCAAGCTGATCTCTTGATCGGCGGAAACGGCAGTGACGAGATCCGCGGTGAGGAGGGTGACGATGTGGTTATCGGCGACAACGCCCGCGTGCTGTTACGCGATGGCAATGTCGTGGGGCTGCCGCTCGGCAAAGCCGGTTCCGACGGTGGTTCGGATGGCGGTTCCGACGGAGATTCAGATCAATTCTCAGCAGCCGGGATTCAGCTGATTGGAGAAGATGTTGGTGGCGCAGACACGTTGGAAGGTGGTCCCGATGATGATATTGTCTACGGGCAGTTCGGCGACGACACGTTCGTCTTTGCCGGCGGTGGGCTTGGGCATGATACGCTGATCGAAGCGGGCGACGGCGATTCCGCATTCAACGACTTGCACGACCGGCTCGATTTCCGGCTCTTCGTCGGCCCGGTCGACGTTGATCTAGGCCACAGTGGCAAGCAATCGGTCAACGACGACCGTACTGATACCGCTGTGAATCTCGAATTAACTCTTTCTTCACGGACGGCGTTTGAAGATCTGTTTGGCAGCGAGTTCGATGATGAACTAGCCGGCAACCGGCGCAACAACATGTTGTTGGGATTCGATGGCGACGATGAACTGGACGGTGGGCGTGGTAGCGACATCCTGTCGGGCGGTGCCGGCAACGACGAACTCCGTGGTGGCAGTGACGGTGGTTCGGATGGTGGCTCCGATGGCGGTTCGGATGGTGACCCCGATGCCGCCGCACGCGGAAATGACGTTCTGATCGGTGGCGAGGGGAGTGATGAGTTGCGCGGCGGAAAAGGTGACGACCTGCTGATCGGTGGTCGTATCAGCTTTGATGAGCACGTCTTTGTCCTCGAGTTGATTCTGGCCGAATGGAGTTCCGCGCGTGGTTATGATCAACGCGTCAGTAACTTGCGCGCAGGCACGGGGCCTGTTCTCGATGGTAACAACGTCCAGTTTGTAACATCTGGGCCGGACGCCACGCTGTTTGACGATGGAGTGAAGGACGAGTTGCGTGGCAATCAGGGCCGCGACTGGTTCTTCGCGGATTACGATGGGCAAGACGATGACGATGATAAAGTGAAGGACCGCCGTGGGAACGAAACGCTCGATATGCTCTTCGACCTGCCGTAGGTTGGGCGAGCCGCACTATCTGTGCGCCTGCATGCACGATAGGAATCCCGCCGGCTTGGCCGGACGGATTGTTAGGTTGCTTGCTACACCCGGGCGCCCTACCTCCCCCGTCGGGCGAGCGTACCACGCGAAATCAGCCGGTCCGCTGCCGAGCCCGAAACAAACCGCGGTCAGATGCGACCGCAGCTGTGCGGCGTTCTGCGGCAAAACGTCCTCCTAGTAGCTTGGCCGGCAAGGCCGAGCGGGCACGCAGCCAGTAGTCGTGGGGCGGGCATGCTACGAGAAAAAGAGGGCTGGCATCTCCTTACCACAGATCGGCTACGGGTCTATGATCAACGACTCTTTTTCTTGGTTTCGCACAAATTCGATCTTAAGTGGTTTGCCAGCGCCATCCTTGGTCTTCTTGTGAAGGGCTGCGATGGTCGCCACAGGTTTCCCGTTTATGCGCTGAACGAGATCACCTTCTACTAAACCGGCCAGATGCAAGCGTGAATTGGTTGGCACTGAAACCAGATGAATGCCGCCTTCTTCTTGTCTGACGCCAAAGGCCGAAAACTGTTCGCCCGTCAGTGCCTTTACCGATGCACCTAGCCATTGTTCTACGCGATTACCGACGGTTGCAACGGGTGGCTTCTTGGATTTCAGTACTGGAAACTTTGGCACGCGGGCAATCGTTTTCAGTTCTGCTTTCCGTACGCCAAATTCATCCATCGGAAAATTCTTGAAGCCCAACTTCAGTGCCGGAGATTCAGGTCGTACCCTGTAGTCACCGTTTGGTGCGTCGACGAACATGGGGTCGCCGACAAGTGAATGGTGATCCCAGCCAAATGCGACAGCTTTTTCACGCGCGGCTCTGGTTGTGAACAGGTTAAAATCATTCTGATTGCCCCATTTGCCTTCAGGCATGCGGATTGGATCCGCGTATGGTTTCAACCAGATGTTATTCCTCAGTTCATCTTTGCTGTCGGGATACCAGACGTGGGCGTGCAAAGTGCAGTTGACACCGATGTTGTTCCACACGCGACGGTGAAACCCCTCACGCAATTTGAGCCCGCCATGCAAGAAGACATTGTTGTAGATCTCGTAATTCGAAGAGCCATCGTCGAGGTCGACATCCCAGCCGCGATCGCAACGCCAGCGACTGTTGCGGATCGTGTTTTTCTCGCAGTCGAGTAACGCGAGCTCCGCCAATTCACCTGCAGGCACGCCGCTGAGGTGCCAGTATCTGTCACGCCCCCACGAATTGAAGCTGCCATGATCGCCGGTTTCGCGCACGGTGTCAAAAACGTCGCAGAACTCGATGACGTGTCCGCCAAACGTCCCTTCGCTGATATTGATGCCAGCACGCCCCACATCATAAATGGAGCAATGCCGAATCGTCACGCTGCGGGACATGGAGATCTGAACTCCAGTCGCTTGCTTTTCAACCACACCGATATCGTGAATCAGGCAATCGTCGACCACGCAATTCGCCGGGTGGTTATCTGTTTTCGGACCCCTTGTCTTGTCGATATCCTCGTACGCTTGTCGTTGATGGTATTCAAACAGTGGGTTGCGCACGGCTTGCGGGTCACCGACGAAACAGACGCCACTTGCACCAGCGCTATGAATATGAGTACCGCGCAGGCTGATTCGACGATTGTAGTTGTTGACAAAAACCGCGTTGCCACCGACTTGATCAAACTCGCAGTCGGCAACCACACAGTCCTCCGCACCGTTGAAGAGGACAGTCCCACCGCGATAGATTGTCCAGTCACTGCGCAACAGAGGTTCTTTCGTTTCCATGAAAGTTCGCGCCGTGTGACGGAAAACCAGGCCCTTCAAGTTGATATGCCTGACGGGATCCTCTTGGGTGCCGCGAAACTCGATGAGAGTCTTAAGGCGGGCAATCTCAATGGTCGCGGTTTCTGGATCAATACCCTTGGGTGGATAGTAGTAGAGCGTTTGCGTTGTGGAATCATGGAACCACTCGCCGGGAGCGTCCAGTTCCTCAAAGATGTTTTCCACAAATCGGTAGGATTTGTGCATTCCCATTTGACGGTTATTCTGCCAGCCACCCTCATAGATCACCGTGTTATCGGATCTCTTGGCCGTTATTCGGTAATGATAGCCGCCCCAGCGATTCCTGTGCATGGCGTGAATGAAACCGCCGACAGGATCCGCCCAGTTCGCGGCACGTTCGGGGCTGAAGGCGTTTGCGGCGAAGCCATTGTAGGGGACGATGTCCGGATCGAAATCTGGATAGCGCGCCATACGCTGACGCTTGCCATTCACAAAGAGCTGGTCGAACGCCAAGCCGTCGGACGTTTTCGCCTGAAGAATACCGTTCCGATACGGCTTCCATGTGAGTGCGAGCCGGGAGCCACCGCTGATAACAGCCGTTTCTCCCTTGTATGCCGAATAGGTTACCGTTGCATTTGGCGCACCTGAATCCTCAGCAGAGAATACAACAGTATCATCGAGATAATACACACCCTCTCGGAGATAGACCGTCATCGGTTGTTTCTTCAAGTTGATACACTCTCGGATCTGCGTTTGCGCGCGGGCAATGGACCTGAAGGGCTGGTCGATCGATCCGGGGTATGAATCAGATCCGTTTGGATCGACATAGTAATCGTCATACTGCGCCGCCGGTAGAGTTGTTGCACACAAGGTTGCGGCGATGATGCTGCACGAAAGGACAAACCAGTGTTTTGCGCGGAGGTGGTTGTTCTTCATGGCGAGGCAATACGTTCTTTGGAGTGATTGTTGAACTAGGTATGTCAAGAGCCGGATCGCGTGCCCGTTACTGGATTACTGGAGACTCAAACACGTTCTCGTTTCGCTAGGCAGTCAGAATCCGATCCGCCCACAGCAAGAGCATTTGCGCGCCGGCTTCATCAAGCTGACTGCGGTGTTCATCGGCAACGGAATCAATGTCTTCGCTCAAGCGTCATGCCGCGTATTCTATATCGTTGCGCCATTGAAAGACAGTATCCTCGACTCCATGTTCCATCATGAGGTCGTGCTCTTTCGCTACGGTCTTCAGAGAACGCCGGTGGCGGTGTCCTGGCAAGAAACCAGACTGTCTGGTCTTATCCTCCTCTGGTCTTATCCTCCGCGCGCATGCCGCCGCCGCTGACGGGAGCGTAAGGAAGCCGTCACACTGACTCGAACCGTCCCGCGATGCCACACACGCGCTTGACGCACCGCGGCTCTGGCGTAGCGGTTAAACGCCAAGGAACTCTCGCTCCGCTCGCGATTGCGTTGTGTGATGATGGCAGCGCATTCTTGCGCTCGCTCAGCCAGTGCCACCCAATACGCCGCTCCGCGGCGTTCGCACCCTCAGAAACGCCCGAATCCGTTCCTGCTCAAGGCAAGAGCCTGCGTTTCGCCCTCTGTTCGAGGGGAATGCCGCGTGCGCCCTACAATTACCTGCAATCGCTGGAAAAGAATCGTTGCTCCCCCCTTGTGTCTTTGTGAGATGATGGGCAGATTGGAACAGAGCAGGGTTGCTCATACAAAAGATCAGTTGCGTCTTAGCGCATTGTGCCAACCTCATTGCCGTGAGAACCCTGAGCTCACTCTGGATTTCTGGCTCTTACACTCTGGACTGGCGGGCGTAGCTCGCCTTAGGAAGAAGTCGAACGATGAAGATAGCGACCGTTCAACTCGATCAATTGCAACGTGACGATTGGGACGTTTTGGTGATTGGTGGCGGTATTGTTGGATCGGGTGTGGCACGGGACGCGGCCATGCGCGGTCTGAAGGTTGCCTTGATCGACCGGCACGACTTTGCGTTCGGGACCAGTAGCCGTTCTTCGCGTTTGCTTCACGGTGGATTACGGTATCTGGCGCAGGGCCGCATCGGGTTGGTCCGCGAGGCGAGTAAAGAGAAGCTGACCCTTCACAATATTGCGGCACACCTGGCATCGCCGCTGCCGTTCGTCTTTCCCACCTATCGGCACACTCCTTGGAGTAAATGGAAGTTGTCGATTGGTGTGCGCATCTACGACTTGCTGTGCGGACGTAGGAACCTGGGGTCGAGTAGCACGCTGTCGATGCACGATCTGGTCGAGAAAATGCCCGGTATCAATACGAAGAACTTGACCGGAGGCGTCCGCTACTTCGACGGCCTGACCAACGATGCTCGCTTGGTTTTCGATACCTTGCACTCAGCGGCCAAGCATGGCGCCATCGTGCGGAACTACACAACGTTCGTTGCTGCGGAGCGTGTCGGAGCGAATTGGGCGTGCCGCGTGAGTGATGCGTCGAACGGTCACGAGATTGAACTGAACGCGCGCGTGATCGTAAATGCTGCCGGGTGCTGGGCCGACCGAATGCCACAGAGTGGCGTGAAGCTCCGTTTGACGAAAGGGATTCATCTGGTCGTGGAGCAGGAGCGGTTTCCCACCAGCGAGGCGGTGGTGATGGCGGAGGGCCAGCGCATCTTGTTTGCGATTCCCTGGGGTGAACGAGTTATCCTGGGTACCACCGATACCGACTATGACGGTTCACTGGAGGACGTGCCCACCGGCGAGCAGGATATCACCTATGTGCTGGATGTGACGAACCGAGCTTTCCCTGGCGCGGGCCTGGAATGCTCCGATGTACTGGCGCATTGGGCTGGTGTCCGGCCGCTGATCGCCGCAGGGAAAACCAAGAAAGGTACTCCCTCGAATACATCACGGAACCACCAGGTTCGTATGCCGCAACCGGGCTGGATCGATGTGGCGGGCGGAAAACTGACCACTTATCGGTTGATGGCGGAACAAACTGTGGATCGGGTCGGCAAACAGTTGCAGTCTCACCAGTTGCCGGCGTGCAGAACGGCCGACGAACCGTTGATTACCGCAGCTGAGGCGGAGGGTATCAGCGGTGTGGTTCCACCGCAGGTCACGCGCGAGGCGGTGGAATATTATTGCCAACAAGAATGGGCTCGGCATCTAGACGATGTGATGCTGCGGCGCAGTAGCTGGCACTATTATCACAAGGATTCAGCCGCGCTCGCCGACCAAGTTGCCACTTGGATGGCGGAACTGTTGAGTTGGGATACCGCACGCCGCGAAGAAGAACTCAACCGACTGCGTCATGCCACGCGATAGTACCTGCTGTTTGGAGCCATAACACGACGCGACGATTCGTTCCCATGCGGCGTGGTGAGCCGGTAAGTTGCGGTTTCTGTTCGGCGGTCGTACCCGGGATTTTCTGCCAATCCCAGGCACCAAAAATGTCTCGATACTCGGTTCCGTCGCGCATCAACACGAGACACCCATCAGCCAAATGGTGACTCAACAAACCTTCACTATTGGCCGGTCCGTCCGTGTTGGCACGGGTGGTGAGCGGAGTAGCCCGTAGTCTATCTCCGTTGGACCGGTCACTCAACCTTTTCGTTACGTCAAGCATCATTGCCCGGCTGTTGACGTGCCAACGTGATCAGCATCAAATCAGGGGCTTGGTCCGCGCCGAGCTGCCGTAGCATGTTGATCATCTGTGCGGCCGTGTATTGGCCATGCGTGCAAACGTGCAGTAACACGTCTCCGCATTTCGTTCCTCGACGCGTTCCCGAACTGATGCTCGTCTTGCAAATGGTCGCGTCGAGCATCTTGTCGGTCAACGTTACCAGGAAGTCGCTCCAACGCCGGTCGAGTTCTTGCCAGCGGCTTGCTAATTCGTCAAGCGATGCGATCGCGTCATCACCTTGCTGGTTGCCGGGCAGTTGGCCCGGTACGTCGCCGGGTAACAACGGGTTTTCGTTGCCCTGCAATGCCTCGATCCATACATACTCGGCTGCAAGCAAATGAGTCAGCGTCTTCCATACCGAACCTTGGCCGATCGGCAAGGAGTAGTGCAACTGTTGCTGCGTCAGGAACCTTGTCGCGCCCAATAACCTGCGGTTCGTCCACATGCGGTGTTGATGGAGTCGTCGAACAAGATCGCTGGCATTCATACGCATCCTCTGCTCCGGCAATCATGTTATGGGATAACGAGAGCTCTGGAGCATGAAGTGTGACCCAGGCATCGCGCCCCGTCAACAACGCGTAGAAGATGTGTCAGGTACATTTCTTGTAACTGTTCGCGAGTTCAAAGAGAACAATCGGAGAGGGCCTGTTGCTGACCAGTCGTGCTTCCTGGGGAGGACAAGCCTGGCGAAGGGCCTTTCATTGGCGTCCATTCGCGGTCATCAGCGGTCTCCCTCCTGCCGCGTGCTGTACCGGACCTCTTCTCCGTGAACGGCTACTTTCTTTAGCCGTGCCAGGCTTTGTTTTAAAGCTCGTTGGAGCCACTATATCTAACCATTTTCTTCCGTGGTAAGAGCCTGGAATGTGCCGACCATAGCAGAACGAGACGTTTTAAAACAAAGCCTAGTTGTATTCGGATAGTTTTCGCGATATGACAAGATGAATAAAGGGTTCCGGCGCCTTCGTCAGGGGGAAACGAATATGAGATTGTTGGGTTTTGGCGTGCTGTGGTTGGTGGCCGGAGTCGTTGTGGCGCAAGAGCCTGGCCCTTCGTCGCAGTGGAAAGTGGGAATGGCACGCGCGGTGATCACACCGAAACAGCCGATGTGGATGGCGGGGTACGCGGCGCGCGATAAGCCGTCGGCGGGCAAAGTTCACGACCTGTGGGCCAAGGTGTTGGTGATCGAGGATTCGAAAGGGACTCGATTGGCAATGGTTACGCTCGATTTGATCGGCGTATCACGCGAGTTTCGCGACTCCTTGGCAAAGCAGGCGAAAACGCGCTGGAACCTGCCCCCGGAAGGACTGCTGCTGGCTGCTTCTCATACGCATTGTGGGCCGGAATTGCGTATGTCGAAAATGGCTGGACTTGACGTGGATCCCGACCGGCTTGAACAGGCACGCGCGTATTGCGGAGACCTGCAGAAGACCATTGCTGGGTTGATCGACGAGGCGATCGAGCGACGATCCCCTGCTCAATTGCAATACACACATGCCCGCGCCGGTTTTGCGATGAACCGCCGCTTGCCGACCGACCAGGGGGTACAGAATCGTCCTTATCCGGATGGTCCGGTCGACCATGATGTGCCGGTTCTCAAGATTGTGGATGGTGGCGGCAAGCTAAAGGCCATCTTGTTCGGTTATGCATGCCATAACACCACGCTCGGCTTCTACCAGTTTTGTGGTGACTATGCAGGTTTCGCTCAGTATGATCTCGAGCAGGCCCATCCGGGCGTTACTGCCATGTTCGTTGCTGGCTGTGGCGGTGATCAGAATCCGCAACCGCGCCGGACCGTCGACCTCTGCCGCCAGCATGGTCGAGCACTTGCCAACGGTGTCGAAGCCGCATTGATTTCCGTCCCACGCACTATCCACGGACCGTTGCGGTTGGCTCTCAAAGAGGTTCCTCTGCAGTATGGACCATTGCCCGATCGAGCGATGCTCGAAAAACTGGCCGATTCGGACAATATCTGGGACCGGCGGCGCGGAAAAGTGCTACTGGAACAGCTGCAGAAGGACGGGCACTTGGCAGCGAGTTATCCGTATCTGATCCAAATGGTCCGTTTTGGCAATGATTTGGCCCTGGTTGCGTTGGCGGGTGAAGCTGTGGTTGAATATTCACTGCGGCTCAAGAAAGAACTCGAGTTTCCCGCAGTGTGGGTCGCTGCCTACACGAACGATGTGTTTGCATACGTTCCGACCGCCAGAATGTTGGCCGAAGGTGGTTACGAACCGGTTCGGTCCGTTCGTTATGGTGTCCTGCCGGCCTCGTTTGATCCCAGATTGGAACGGCAGATCATTGCGACCGTTAAAGAATTGGCCGCCGACCACGGTGAATGAGACCGAGTGTGGCACGGCACTCCGTGCCGTGATTCACCGCTTTCGCCGTATTTCGCCGCTTCGGCGGCGACGGAGTGGAAGCGAAGCGTGACGCATTGATGCTAACCCGCAAGACTCGCGGATACGGAAGACCGAACTGGTTGCCAAGTTGACCGTGTCTTGCTGCAACGTCATCGAAATCCCACCAGTATGAAGCGTCATGTATTGAGACCAACCGCAATGTTTTGCGCAAGTGGAATGTCGCCTCAGTTGATGTTCTCACATCGCAACCGAGAGTCGAAAATGGGTCGAAATTACGAGTACGATAATGAGTAAGACCCGTACACGGCCTGAAGTCGTGAACGGCTGCAATCCTGTTTCATGCGTTAACTCTTGAACCCCAATAGTGTATGAGGAAGTGACATGGTCCATACTCGCAGTGTTGAACGCGTTTCTGAGCGTCCTCCCGTTTTTCGCGCGACGGCCTCTTGGGTTGCTAGCCTATTGATCGTGATGGCGACCATCACGACGTGGTGCGAAACCGGTCGCGCTGCGCATGCTGGCGCAGGCAAGGATGACGCTCGAGTTGACGCCACGTTCTTCGTGGCCACGGATGGCAATGACAGCTGGACGGGAACACTTCCAACGCCGAATGCAGAGAAAAACGACGGGCCCTTTGCCACACTTGCCCGAGCTCGTGACGCGGTGCGTGCGAAGAAGGCGGCCGAGCCCATTGCGCAGCCTGTGATCGTCATGGTGCGCGCCGGTACCTACTACCTGGATGAAACGCTTGTGTTTACACCTCAGGATAGCGGTACGGCAGAGTGTCCTATTTCGTACGTTGCCTATCCCGGTGAACAGCCGGTCGTGAGTGGCGGCAAGGTGATCCGTTCCCCGTGGCGGACCTACAAGGACAAGATCATGGTCTGCCGCATCGACGATGTGAAGCAAGGCAAGTGGTACTTCCGGCAGCTGGCGGTCAACGGAAAACGCCAGTCGCGATCGCGACTGCCAGCCGAAGGCGAATACCGAAGAAAAGAGGCGTTGAGTGCAACGTCCTTCAAATTCGGCGAAGGGGATATGCGAAAGTGGCACAACCTTGACGATGTCGAAGTCCTCGTCTTTCATTCGTGGAACGAATCACGTATGCGAATCGCGTCGCTGGATGAACAGGAACGGGTCGTCACGTTCCGTGACCCAAACGCCCGGCATATCATCGGTTGGACAGGCTCGGGTGGTCCCAATCGCTACTACGTCGAAAACGTACGGGAAGGGCTCACCAAGCCTGGTCAGTGGTACTTGGATCGTACCGCCGGCGAGCTCTATTATTGGCCGACCGAAGACCTGGAACAATCGAACGTGGTCGCGCCCGTTCTGAAGCAGCTGATCCGGTTTGAAGGCAATGTCGAAGACAAGCAGTACACTGAATATATCAATCTCAGTGGGTTCACTTTCAGTGATACCGATTGGACACTCCCCGAAAACGGCTATCCCGATTGTGGCGACGTGGGCGACATTGTTGATCCTTCCGCGATCACGCTAAGAGCGGCTCGCTACTGTTCGATCAAAGGCAACACACTCAAGAACCTGGGCACGTATGCTTTGGAGTTGACGGGCGATGGTAATCATGTGACGGACAACGAGATCTTTGATATCGGCGGTGGTGGCATCATCACACGCAGCTTCGGCGCCGAACGAAATGAGATCACGTATAATCACATTCATCATTGCGGCTTGATCTATCCAAGTGCAGTCGGCATCAATATCGACGACGGTGGCGGTACGATTGCTCATAACTTGATTCACGACATTTCTCATTCGGGAATCTATGGACGGCACTGGGCAACTGCCACACAACCAAAGGAACGTCGAAACCAGGAGCAGGGACTGGATATCGACTACAACGAAATCTATGACGTCATGTTGGTCATTAACGACGGTGCGGGGATCTTTATCCGCGACTCGAATATCCGCATCCGCAACAACCTGATCCACGATGTCTATGCGTGCGGATCGCGCTGCCCAGGCTGGGGGATCTATCTTGGGTGCGAGACTCGCGATACCAGGCTGGAAAGAAATGTCGTCTATGGCACGTTGGAATCGGTGCACGTCTGGTACAACGATCGCAACATTGTGTTCGAGAACAATATCTTCGTCGGGGCACGTAAGTGCCAGATCAACTATCAGAACCCAAAGAACCTGAGCCACAAGAATATCAAGTTTCTGCGGAATATCGTTTACTGTACTCAGCCGAGCGGGCATCTGTTCAGTGTTTCTGGCGAACGCTCTCTACCGGTCGAGTCGGATTA
The DNA here is from genome assembly GCA_024277285.1 of Planctomycetota bacterium. The sequence goes on along the minus strand of JAJRVM010000379.1, from coordinate 17,804 downwards.
CAACGTGATGTTTTCGAGCGTGGGGTGCGTGCTGAACGATCCCATAATCCAAGGCTTGCCCAAAGTGCAGTCGTTCGCCGACTGGCGCAAACGTGGACTCGATGAACATACTATCACAGCCGACCCATTGTTTGTTGATCTGGCCAACCATGATTACTCGCTCAAGCCCGATAGTCCGGCGTTCAAGGTTGGTTTCAAGCCGATCGACCTATCGCACGTCGGGCTGCGTGGCAGGAAGAAATAGACAGTCTCGTTGCGTAAATGTTTCCTGACGCAGAGTGGTACGACACTCCGTGCCGTAAGAAAAGAAAAAAAAAGAAAACGGTACGGCACTCCGCGGGAGTTTCATGACGCGGAGCGCGCGTGGCACACTACGTAGCTTGGGAATCTTTCCCAAGGGCAGACCGGCTTCCTCTACAGAAACATTGCTATTGCCGTGAAGCGGGCACAAGACGGGCACAAGACACTGAGTTGCCTGCCCGGATACCACCGGCTGTGAAATGATCACGTTACGACATCCCCTGGCCCGCCGACTCTTGGAAACCCGTTGATCCGATCGATCCAACGCCACGAAACTCTGGGAAACGGAACCACCACTGAGAGCCGAGTTGCCATCAGCCCATACGACTCCCCGTGCCTCTCGTCGGTCAGCGATGGCGGTGGGCGGCTCCGATCTCGGGGTCAGCACGATCGATACCTGCGTAGCCGCACGAAAGTGCTCGTGTTCAGGTCGTGAACTTCAGGATGTCATCCCAGCCCTTGCGATACTCGGGCCTCCTGATAAATGGGGCCGCTTCCGGCGCGTTGGCGGCATGCATGTTCTGGTAGTCCCACTCGATCTTCTTCCCGGTCCGGTAGGCCACGTTACCGAGATGGTTTGCTTCGGTCGTCCAGCCGGAGTACTGGAAATTCGAGCCGGGTACCGGACCGTTGCCCTTGGCATAATTGACCCACTCTACCCAGTGGCCGGGCGAACGGGGCAACGTCGCGGGTGGCATTTTGAAATCCTTGAATTTCTCCTCGGGCAGCAGCTTCCCGTTGCCGAGCAACATTCCGTTGTCACCGATGAACAGCTGGGAGCGGCGGCCCCACTCCTCAACCCAACCTGGTGGCTTGCTGTCGCCCTGATGCCAAACGAGCTTGAGTGCTGGCTGCGATCCCACCGCCGCAAACTCATAGGTCGCTCGCAGTGTCGCGGGTGCGAGCTCCTGATGCGCGATCGGCACGTTGGGCGAAACGGATTCGACCGTCAGCGGGGCCAGCACCATGCCGCCGTTCCCGTCAGGCCGCTTGAGGTCCAGCACCGTGTACGGCACGTCGTTGTCGTGGCTGCCAAGATCACTCATGGTGCCGTTACCGAAATCCCACCACCGGTACCACCGAGGACCAGGGAAGTACGTCGCGTGGAACGGCCGCTCCGGCGCGGGACCCATCCACAGGTCCCAGCTCATGTTCGCCGGGACTGGCATCTCCTCCTTAAACCGGTCAACGATCTGGATGCCGTGGTAGAAGCCATGAGGCTTATCGAACTTCTCGGCGGACGGGGCGTCCTGGAGTCCCCACGCACGGCTTGTCCAGACGTGGACCTCACGCACCGGACCGATGACGCCGGTGTCGAGGATTTCTTTGATCGTGCGCCGACTTTCTGAGGCATGCCCCTGGTTACCCATCTGCGTCGACAGGTGCGGAGTCTTCGCCGCGGTCTCGCGAATGAGACGTGTTTCCCAAATGTTATAGGCAAGCGGTTTCTCGCAGTAGACGTGCTTGCCGTGCGTCAGCGCCAGGTAAGTGGCAAACGCGTGTGTCTGCTCGGCTACGGATACCACAACTGCATCAAAGTCATTCGGACGGTCGAAGACACGTCGGAGGTCTTTGAAAGTCTTGGCCTTGGGGAACCGGTGGGAGGCGGCGTTCAGGGCGTCCTGATTCACGTCGCAGAGGACGACGGCATTCTCGTCCGGATGCGGGCCCGCCGATGGGGCAGTCGCACGCCGGCGAGTTTTTTGGCCTGGAATGATCGTGAGTTCCCTGATGTTCGCGTTGCCGCGACCGCCGGCACCGATAAACGCGATGTCCAATTTGCTATTCAAATTCTGGCCCCGCAGAAACGCTGGTGCCCCAGCGACCACCGCGCCGGTCGCTAGGACGCCACCGACGAACTTGCGGCGCGTCATCTTGCTGTGACGTGCCTTCTTCGTCTCGGTGCGATTTTCAGCACGACTCCCTCTCGGATCATCCGACGACTGTGACTTCTTCATTTGTTTCCCTTTCAAGCAACTGATCCTCGTGTGCAACCGGAGGTCTTTTTCTTGCATTGCCTCTAATCAAAGTCTACCGATGATAAGATACCGTGTCTCTAGCGTCGGCTGAATAAAGAACAGCTGTCAAAGAACCGAACCGTATCATTGAAGACCATCCTTTCCCTGGGCCTTCGAACGCGTAGATCTTCCCATCGACACAATAAACATGATGGTCGTGTGTGCCGAGGTAGATCAGCCCGTCTCGTGAGACGGAACTGGCCGAGCGGATCGCGAGGCCTCTGGCGAACACTCGCTCCCACAGTTTCTTGCCGTTGCGGCGCTCCAACGCGACCAGCGAGCCGTAGTCGGAAGCGACGAAGACACGATCCTCCCAGATCGCCGGAACCGAAACGGCAATGTCTCAGCAACGACGCCTGCCTCCGTTTTGGCAAAATAGGCAGCCTCACGGTGATCGGTGGAGCTCCAGAGCAATCCGACTTCCCCATCCCGCTCACTGTGCACCGCTCGTTTCGCTAAATCCATCTCCGTGCTCTTGGTGAACTCCGTGGCCGTTCTTCTCTTGGGCCACAGAGAACATTGAGACCATGGAGCAGCAGGGCCGCCAGCCAAGGTGAGTTAATGCTTGGGTAGAGGCGGTCCACTTCCGTTGGATGCTGTCAGGCGGCGTGAGTTCACGATGCTTACGAGGCAAATCCCCATCCGAATACAAGCGTGATGGCGGCGAGCCAGACGAGTAGCAGCGGAGCGACACGGCTCTTGTGGTTGGTTGGATCAGCCAGGCGGCTCTCGCGCAGTGCGAAATAGCCGGTGGTCAGCAGCAAGCATAGCCCGACGATCGAGACGACCGTGATCGGCAACAGCGCGGCCGGTTTCGATGCGGCACCGGAAGTGATCGCCCGCGCGGTTTCGATCCCCTTCGGGTCGCGTAAAACGCCTGGAAGATACCCACCCCATGACGAAAACTTAGCAAGGCCCTTGGCCATGTGACCGGCTGAAATGATCACCGCTAGCGGCATTGCCAGCCGTCGCCAAGCCTCGCCCATCGACGTGGCTCCACGGGCCAGCAGGACCATGCCGCCCAGAATGGACCAGACGAGAAGGGGAACGACGAACAGCATCCAGGTCCCCTTGACCCAGCCACTCTGGCTAATGGCATGGGGGGCCCAAAGGTAAGCGTGTTGCACCGCCTTCCATTCACTGCACAATTCGTAGGTGACGAACCCCGATACGAGCATGACGAACAATGTTATTGGCCAGGACGCCAGCGGTGTGCGCGTGTCTTCGGCGTGGAAGGGAAGACGCAGATAAAGGCCCATGTTGGAAGGGGGGCAAATCTTCATGCACTGGCCACAGACGAGGCAGTCGGCGTTATCGTTCAACTTCGCCGAGGTCAGCAAGCTGGGGCAGCTGCGTTGATCCAGATGCGCGCGATTGGAGGATTCCGTGCAGTCCTTTTCGGGGCACGATGCGCACGCCGCGCTCGACTTGGGGCGCACGGCCAGCATACTGCCACGTCCGTAGACCGACAACAGTAAGCCGACCGGGCAAAACCCGCGACAAAAAGCCCGGTCCTTGAATACGAACCCGACGATCGCCGCCATGCCGATCAAGGTCCAAAGAAAGATCGACGTGTACGCGGGGACGCGATGCAATTCGATACCGGCGACCAGCATCTGGATGACCGCGTAGAAAACCAGGATCAAAACACCTGCTTGCAGCCATCGTCGCAATACCAGTTGTCGCACGCCCAACCGCCGCCCGACTCGCTCGGTAATATTCGCCACTAATTCCAGTGGGCAAATGCTGCACCACAACCGACCGAACAAGACGGCAACCCAGATCATGATCGGCCACCAGAGTGCCCATATCAACAGATTGACGACGTTGGTCTTGGCATATTGTTTGCTTGACACGCCTTCGGGTGCAAAAAGTTGCCATCCAAAGATCGCCAGCCCGAGGAAGAACGCCAGCAACACCGCCTGAAGGGCGTACGGGAACAGCGGCGAGAGCATGATGCCGCGAACCCAACCGAGTTGGAGTAAGTCGAAGCCGCGTTTTGGTGTGGTGATGTCCTGCTTGAGGTTCTCGCTCTGGGTCATATTCTGCTAACCTGCGGCACCGGTTGGGCGTAGCCTGATTGAGCCGACTCACTGCGTCCACCCTGAACATAACGAATTTTCAGACCGGAGAAAGGGGAGGAGCAACGAGAGCCGGGGCCGGCACTTTCCTGAACGCGCGCACGGACGCGGCCATTTGCATAGAACGCCCAGCGCGAGCGGAGCCCGTGTTGTTCGCATTGCGAGTTGGCGTACTACTTCACCACTTTGAAGCGATAGTTCCAACGCCGGTTGGGCGCACTGTCGCCAATGACTCCCAGTTGTTCAACCCCAGCGAAACGTTCAATGTTGTCGGCCCAGTGGAAATCGAAGCTTGGCGGTCCTTCGCCTTGTCCAACCAGTTCGCGCGGCACTGCCAACTCCAAGCCGTTGCCGTCGACTCGATACGTCGCGTTGCCGAGTATCTGCCAGGTGCCGTTGCGCCAACGCTTCACCGTAGTTGTGCCATCGTCAATGACTTGCTGGTTGACAATCAGATCATAGCCCATCCAGCCGGTGGTTGTGTCTTGATCGGTATCGAGCAACAGGAGCATCCACATGGGGTCGGTATGTGGCGTAATGACGCTGCGTGTTTGGGCAAAAAAGTAAACGTGTTTAGCATCATACGCCGCTTTGCAGATGACGAAGTCGTTGCGGCCCGTGGTGTTCTTGTAAATCAGGTCGCCGTACCCGCGATGGTCACGATGGACGACGTCGCCGATCGTGTCACGGAACTCCGGGTCCACCGCTTTCCAGTCCGCGAACTGCCCGTCGATGGCGATCGTCGAGGGGCCATCGGCGGCAGGCAACGGTCGAACGCCCTTGAAGCGTCGTACCCAACTTGCCAGTTGATAGTAGTAGTTATCGGTGTGCCCGCCCTTCATTGGTTCACAGTCCCGGCTGTACTGGTGATTGTATTGATCGACAAACAATCCACCGGGATAGTATGCGTCCCGATCGGTGAAAGTGCTCCATTTCGTGTAGCGGCCGGCAACCCATTCGTTCCAGCCGGTGACAAAGATAAACTTTGGATCGACTTCCAGCGCTCGGCGCCACTGCTCCTCGAAGTTAGGCCCCAAGTTCACTGAATCGGGGTCTGGGTCTTTGGCGCCGTTGTGCCAGCTTCGACCCATGGCCCCGCGCCGGACGGACATGGCGGCTGGGCCAGGTTGGTTAGGCAGCGCATTCTGCGCCACACCCACACTCATCTGCTCCGGTTCGCCGTCGCTGTTGCGGAACACGTGTTGCGGATGCACTTCCAGCCAGCTCCATTGCTCGGGGCCGCTGGGGCCTTTCCAGTAGTCGGGCATGGGGCGGCGAAACGTGAAGAACTGACGTATTGTCTCGTCTTTCACGAAATCCTTGTTGGCCAGGATCAATGGTTTGCCGTCCCAGCAGAACCAAAGGTCACTCCAGTGACCGGGTTGGTACAGGTCGTTCCAGACACGCTGCAGAACTGCGTTGGGATCGTGGAAGGGACAGATGAAGCAGATCGAAGGTGTCTTATTGCCTTCCGCGCGCATTGCGGCGTATGTGCGGCATAGCGTCTGGTATTCGTTTTTCCATGTGAAAGGCGGATTGGTCGTGTCGAAAAATACGACGTCTATCCCCGCGTCAACGAGCATGCTCGCATGCTTCCGGATCACGAACGGATCGGTCATCATATAGTATCCCAATTCCGGTTCACCCCAATGGTGTGGACACCGGTTGTTGGGCCAGTCGACTTTGCCATCCTTGGCAGCGGCCAACAGTTTTGTGTTGTCCTTTGGCCCGCCGGTACCGCGTGGTACATGCCAGGTCCAGTAGAAGATGCCGACCCATTTGTCTTTTTTTGCCGGTCCGGTTTCCGCGATCCCCGGTAACGTTCTTCCTGCCCCATCGGCTGCGACCCAGGTATCCACACGGAGATCACCATCAAGATAGGGCTTGCCTGAATACTTTTCCTTGCCACGGGCCACGTTGGAGAGGATCAACAGCACGCACGCGGTGCCTACCATTGCACACACTGTTTGTCGAACCGGTTTTCGGTAGTTCATAGTTGTTGATGCTCGCTATTTGATAAACTGCTATTATACCCTTGGCGGACGCAGTGTGGTACGCCGCTCCGCGGCGTTCGCGCGACCAAGTAACTATCTATTCGATCCCAGTCACGAAAACCCAGTCACGAAAACCCAGTCACGAAAACCCAGTCACCGATATGACACTGCCATCTACCGAAGCAACTCTCTGACGCCGCCTTGGATATTGGCGGTGTCGGATCGCCAGGGATTTGCGCGGCACGTAGGGAGGGTTTCACGGCACGGAGTGCCGTGCCACACTCTTGCACCACTCCAACGACTGAACAAGCACCCTAAGGGGATTCCGCAATGAAATCACCATCCGGTTCGTTATTGCCTCGATTAATTGCCATCATCATGGTGGTCAGTGTTGCCAATGTGCGCGCCGTATCGGCGGGCGAGGTGTTACGCAAGATCATGGTGCCGATGCGCGATGGCACAAAGTTGGCCACGGACGTTTACTTGCCCGACGTGAAGGGGCCGGTACCGGCCGTGGTCGCACGCAGCGTTTACGGGCGTGGTGGCGAGGGGTTTGCGATGCCGTTCACATCACAGGGGTTTGTCTTCGTAGTTCAGGATACGCGCGGCCGTGGCGACAGCGAAGGACGCGATCGCGTATTTGCCGACGACGGTTGGATGTTGATGCAGGACGGTGTCGATACGATCAGCTGGGTGCGCCGTCAATCATGGTGCAATGGCAAAATTGGCACATGGGGTGGATCGGCATTGGGTATTACGCAGATCTGGATGGCCGCGGCTGGTGCGCCGGTCGATTTTCAATCGGTCGGAGTGGCGGCCTCGACGTTCTATGGCGAGTTAGTGTATCAAGGTGGCGTGTGGCGCAAGGGACTTTGTGAACCCTGGTTGAAGAACCAAGGGCGCGAGAATGTCATTGGGCTTTGGCAAAGTCATCCCTATATGGATGCGTTTTGGCATAGCATGGACACGTCATCACGCGCATCACATGTATCCGCGCCGGCGCTGCACGTTGGCGGTTGGTGGGATATTTTTCAGCAGGGTACGATCAATAATTTCGTGTCGCGGCAGCAGCGAGGGGCAAAGGGGGCACGCGGTAATCAAGTATTGGTCATCGGTCCTTGGGCGCATGGGACCCACCACGGGCCACGCAAACTCGGCGACTTGGAACTGCCAAAGAACTATGGCTTCGACGTCGAATCGCTTCAAAACCGGCTCTATCACCACTATCTGTTGAGCGATCAGAAAGAGAGCGGCGACCGGGCGGCGGTACACTACTATACGCTGGGCGATGTTGACGATCCGAGCGCACCGGGCAATCAGTGGCGCACCGCTGATCGATGGCCCCCGGTCGCCACGCAAGCGACGCCCTTCTTTTTGGGCAAGGATGGTCAGTTGGACCGAACCAAGCCCACAGCGACGTCCGGCGTTCGGCAGTTTACCTACTCGCCAAGCGATCCCTGCCCAACCCATGGCGGTGCGAATCTTGCACTGCCGGCCGGGCCATTCGATCAACGCAAAGTTAGCGGTCGCCCCGATGTGCTGAAGTATGCGACGCCGGTGTTGAACGAGCCGTTGGAAGTTACGGGGCGCGTCAAAGTGCGGCTGTTTGTATCGAGTGATGCGCCTGATACGGATTTCACAGCGAAGCTGATCGACATCTATCCGGACGGGCGTGAGATCCTGTTGTTGGATTCGATTCAGCGTGTCAAGCTGCGCGACAGCCTCGAAAAACCTTCATTGCTGCCGGTGGGAGAGTCGGGTGAGCTTGAAGTCGACTTATGGTCGATCAGCATTGTTTTCAATCGTGGGCATCGTATCGGTTTGCATATCTCCAGCAGTAACTACCCGCGCTTCGAGAAGAACCCCAACTCGGGTGACGATTTTCCGACGAACGACGATTTGCGACCTGCGGTGAATTCGGTCCATTGTGGCTCGGCCACGCCGAGTGCCCTGATCTTGCCCGTCGTGCGTTAGGGGGAGAGTGGGAGAGTGGGAGAGGGAGAGAGTGGGAGAGTGGGAGAGAACCGCGTCCTGTCTGCACGGCCTCGATCATCACCAATCCACTCTACGGCGAGATCGCATCGGTACGCGGTGAACGATCACGTGTTAGAAGAGTCAGTGCCTGATCAGAACAGCCCAATCCAGTTGGGTGTCCGATGGTGGTGGACCGAGTGGCACGTCGCGTTTGGGTGGTACCGTGGTCGGTTTGCCTTCAAATTGTCCCGTTCGCGGGTTATACCAACGGAGTGTCAGTGATTGCTTTGCGTGGGAGAGATCGATCTCTCCGGTCTGACTGGCGGTTGGCAGATAGATCGCATAAACCGAACCAAGCTTCGCGAAAACCTGGGCGCCCATTTGGTACTTGATACGGCCGCGGTTCTGTGTGACGTCGATACTGGCTGCACCGCTGAGCAAGGCATCGGCCGGATCCATCTCCCAGAACGGCAGGTCTTGCAAGAAACGGCGCGCGTACCAGACATAATCCCATAGCTTGTCTCGCTCAGGTGTCTTGAAGCTGTCCGCACTGAGCAGGCCGCCGAGGATGAATTCGATGTTTCCACCGGAAAGGTAGGTGGGCCACAGTTTTTCCATGCGCCATCTTCGCGCGTCGTCGACCGGTTCCCATCCCTGGTTTTGTCCCTTGTCGATCGTAAACTCGTCCATCGATACCGGCAGTGGCCGTCCGGCCTTGTCTGTTGCCTGGCGAATCTGTTCGGTTAGTGTATCGATCCGCTTCTGGCCCAGTTGGACCGACGTCATGCTGAAGCGTTTGTCGCCGAAGGTGAATTGCAATGCTTTGAGCGGATCACCGGCACTATGGACCGTGATCGGATGATCGTAAGGGTCAACGGCTTGAACATAGTCGGCGAACGCACGCACGCGTTCTGGGCCGAGATCGAACACGATGTTGTACTCTTCGCACAGGTTCCACTGCAGTGCCAAGTGGTGACCGAATCGGGCGATCAGTTCGCGATAGTAGAGTTTTCGTTCCGTGCCTAATTCGCCATTGTCGAGTTCGCGCTTGTTAGCTTCTTCGGCTTCGTTGAGCACAAAGTGCAGGAAGATACCGCCGCGCTGTGCGTGTTCGAACATGGTATTCCATTGCCGCAGTTTGCTGATGTCGAAATGCAGGTTATCGTTCTTGGGACCGCCCGTGGGATGCGCGATATGGCTCCATGGCCAGACATCGTTGCCATCGCCCCCGACGTTCATTGTCAGGAAATAGATACTGTTGACATGCTTCTTGGCCAGGTAGTTCAGCGTACCGATGATCGCTCGACCGCGGCCGTCATTCCAATCAGGGTCACCGGGGCGCCAGTCGGCTTTGTGATCGGCAAACGGATGACTTGGCTTTGTGTCATCGAATCCGGCATAGGCAAGAAGATTCTCCGGGCTATCGGTGCCGCCACGGATCCAATACGGCCCGTCCTTGAACTTCAGATAGTACTTGCCGACATACTCCAACCGGCCCCATTTCAGATAGCCGGGTGCGGCTGGGTCACGAGGTTGGATATCAAACGTATCGGCTTGCCCATTGAACGCGACCGGCTTGCCGGCGTTCGGGTCAAGTTCCGTGGCGATTGCCGGTCCGGTTCGAAACGCCGCCGTGAATGTCCAACGCCCTGCTTCGTCGGGTGTGAAGCGGATTCGCCAAACGTCGCCATCTGCGCCGCCGAGCCCATCACCGTCGAAGAACCCAGGCACGTTGTAGGTTTGGCCGGACGGGCCGGTCAATGTGACTTGCAAGCGGTAATCGAGAAACGGGTTCGGGTGGTTGTCCGTCTCATTGGCCTCGGGACCGCGAAAAGTGACGGTCAGAGGGTGCCACACGCGGTGAGCACCTTCGACTGCGGGTGAGCGAATCGCAGCGCCGGCGCGTTTGCAAAACTTGCTGTAGGTTTCGTTCTCGACTGGAAACCCGCCGTTCTTTCGCACTTCGTCCAAGCTCAAACGACCGAGGACCATCCGTTTTACGCCATCGCGCGGCGCGTGTCGTTCAAGATAGTTGATGGCGGCTTGCAGTCGCTTTGAATCAACTCCTTGCGATTCAGGTGTCGCTTCTTCCCACTGCTTGCCGGGAAATGTGTAGGATGCAAGTGAATGTTGTGCTACCATCGCCGCGGCGATCATGAGTGTGACGGTCAAGACCGTCGTTGCCAGAGTCGACGAATGGTTGTGTGTCGTGCTGCGGTGCATCGTTGGTCCTCTTCGTTGAACGCAGAGTAAATCGTTCTTTTGTTGGCGTTAAGTCGTTGGGGGACGCGACTTTTCGCACGCGCTGCGGGGCCCACCGGCCCAAGTTGCGGAGCTCGTTTTTTGTCCTAGAGTGGCGATGATTTGCTCGCTCTTCGGCCCGACAGCAATTACACTGGAGTCTATGAGCAACTTCAAGCCACGAGAGCCGATTCTATTGGATCTGTACCGGCGTTTCCAGCAGAACCACGATACCGTGCGTTTCGTTTTCGCGGTATCGAGCCACTACGGATCCGGTACGTTGGAGCGTCTGGCGGTGCACGAAGCTTGTGAAATGCGGCAGGCGGCCGTGTTGGCACTGGGGTTCATCGGTGACTATGTAGTTAACCATACCGTTTGCATGGCGTTGCAAGACGAGGACCGTATGGTGCGTGTGCTGGCCGGCAAGGCGTGTCGACGCGTGTGGAACCGCGACGGAGATTCAAGCCAGCGTCGACGGTTGAGTGATACGATCCGGTTGAACGCGGCGCGACGCAGTCGCGATGCGATCGAAAAGGCCTCACTGTTGATCGACGAAGCGTCCTGGTTCGCCGAGGCGTGGTACCAGCGCGGTGCCGCTCGGTTCCAGTTGGAGGATTTGCCCCGAGCGCTGCTGGACTGGAAACAGACTCTCGAATTGAATCCCTATCACTTCGTGGCGGCCACGGCCATGGGGACTGCCTACACGCGGCAGAACGACCCCGTTGCCGCGCTCGAAAGCCTGCGTCGCGCATTGCGATTGAATCCCAACCTGGACAACGTGCGCGACCAAGTCGTGCAGATCGTCCGTCAAATCGAAGAGCAATAGCCGCGCTCAGCGCCAGATGCGATTCAGGAGTCGCCCGGCACTCTCGACAATCAGGTAGCCGGCGTTGGGTTCCAATCGTGTCCAGTAAATCGGTTGCCCCGAATAGCCACCGCCAAGCACACCGTAAATCGTTGGGCAATAGCCACAATAGCCATCCGCAAGCCCGATCACCGCGGTCAACGGTGCGGGGCTACGGCGCTTAATGTCCAGTCCGAACTGGCAAAACAGCTCACAGGGCTGCGTTACCAACGCTACGTCTCCGATGCGGATCCCATGGACGGGTAACGTATCGACGGGGTTCTTGCCATACGTATCTTGCAGCTTCACCGCTCCAAAAGCCATGATCATCTGCATGCCGCGAGTTTTCGCACCCGCATCGATGCCGGCCAATACTTTTCGGGCCGAAACCAACCGCTCGGGCTTGGGCAAGCGGACTGAGACCTTCAGATCTTCATACGCGTGGGCAAGCATCGGATGCTCGTGGTAGACGACGTCCTGATACAAACGCAGCGTTTCGTTGGCCAGCATTCCCGCGATCCGCTGCAGCTTCGCATCGCGTGATTCGTTGCGGCGGTGGAGCATGTCATCGATCGCGATATCCCCTTGAGCGCCGTTAAAGTACAACACGGGGACGATGCCCAATTCAGCGCGAAGGATCTTGCGAGCTTCGCCCGGATAGTCGGCCGAATAGACGCCCGCTGCGTAAAAGATCGTCGGATGGCTGGTGTTGTGATGCAGTACGGCGATCAGTTTGCCGTTCATGTCGGCGGCAAAGATCGCCAGATGTTGCGGATCATCAGGGCCTTCCAGTCCCGCGAAGTCCTTGCGCGACGCGTCGCCGTGCATCGAATGGGTGCCATCCGCCCAGCAAAGCCGCCGGTTGAAACCGATCTGAGCGGTCCCTTTTCCCCAACCGATCTTGCCAGGCTTGGCCGACGTCACGGCTTGCTGAGCCAAAGCCACGAGCCACGTTTGCAGTCGCTCCATATAAGGGTTGTCCACCGGCATCAGATAATTGGTATTCAACAGTGATGGCCCGCCATGAGTATGCGTACATGCGATCAGGACGTTGCGAACAGGTATCGCCGTCGCGCCGGCAATCGCCTCACGTATCGCCGCCACACGCATCGGGCTCAACCCGACCAGATCGCAGCTGATCAACAATAATCGCGTCTTTCCGTCCGAAAAATACAATGCGTTTGCCTCGAGATCGTCGCGCTGTGACGTTGCTTTCCGTGCTTGCCCGGCTGCTTGCACCCAACCGCCAAGGCGATTGTTGATCACTTTGGTGGCCGCGCCCACGTGGAGCGGCGCAGAGGCATTGGCCAGCCCGAGATTCAGGGCCAACAGCCACATGAGGACCGCAGCCGATGCGGGCAATATTTTGCAGACGCTGGTTTTCGCTATTCGTATCATTCGCATTGGTAACACCTTATTCCGTTTGCGGTTGGACGTGCATTTAAGTCGGGTGGTCTGTCGATCGATCCCAACTGCTTCGTGCGGTTAGTGGAGATGTTGATTGAGCTAGAAACGACTGGAGTAACCGTTTACGAGAATGCAAACTTCACGAAGAAAACAAACCGCAGAATATCGAACAAGGAACCGCAGAAGGCCGAAGGAAACAAGCCAATACCAACCTGGATGTGAGCTACAACATGGAAGCTGCGACGTTGCGTTGACCCGTCAACGGCAATTTGTCCCATTACCATCACAACAGGCTGCTCTTCCTTCTGCACTCCTGGCTCGATATTCGATATTCCGAGGTTTTCTTCTCGCTGTTTCAAGATCGCGTGAACGGCTATCTTAATCTTAACCTGGATTATTCGTGTTCATCAGCGGCTTACCTGTTCTGACTCGTTAACGCTCGCAAAGTATGGAACCGTCGCGACCGTCTACAGGGATTCTAACCGACAAGCCGGTCCCAATGCGAATCCGTTTCAAAGCGGAAATGAACTATGCTAAGATGCGGAACTACAGAAGTCCTTCGCCGAACACGGTGACGAAACTGTAAAGAACCCGGTGTTTTCGTGGAGCAGCACCATGAACAATCTCTTTGCTGACCTGCCAGAGGACCTTTCCGAAGAGCTGGTCGAAGTGCTTGCTGCGAATGCAGACGTGCGCATCGAGCGGATTGTCTCGACCGGCCAAGCCAGTCCGGAGGGATTCTGGTACGACCAGAGTCAAGCGGAATGGGTCGTCTTGCTCAAGGGGGAAGCGCGCTTGCAGCTAAGAGAACCGGACCAGATGATCTGTCTGCGCCCGGGTGATCACGTGGTCATTCCTGCTCATCAGCAACACCGAGTCGAGTGGACGTCGCCCAAGGAGCCAACGGTCTGGCTGGCCGTTTTCTATTCGAGTCATGAAATGGCACTGGCTGGCACACGCAAGAGTGCTACGTCTTAGACTGGCTGACCCGAATAGGCGTCCAGAGTCTCAAGTTACTTGTCCAGCGTAACCCTGGCCCATTGCGACTATCTCTTGAACCCCGCCCGAGCTGCTAATAAATCGGCTGCTAATAAGTCGGTCTTCGCTGGTGGAGTTGTTGATCCCGTCTTTGTTCTGCGCGTAGAGGGCCGCTGAGGTGCCGCGCGCAAGCAGCTAGCAGCCGAGGGCAGCAATGCACGGGCAAGAAGGGCATGGACCGTCCTGTTCTTTTTTGCCCATCATTTTCTTTGCCCCCCAAGGAGCACCACCAGACGCGTCGTCCATGAGTGCAACGGGAGAGAAGGGCAAAGAAGATGACGGGCAAAAAACAGCGCGCGGTGGAACGTCTTCCGATCAGGTGGCCGTTTGCCATTCTTCGAGCCGGCGCGCCACCCTCCACCATGAATGTAGACCATCGCGGGCACCGGCCTGTCCGATTTCGCCAGATAGACATCCAGTTTCTGCGCTGGGTCTTTGTCGTCATAGGCGATATTCTTGTGCGTGGGCGATTGTGTTTGCGCACACACCAACGAGTTTGCACAAATGGACGTCAGCAGGCATGTGGCCAGCACCAGGAGCACGGTAAGTAGTTTTGGAACGTTCATGGTTGTCCCTTTGGCTGATGGCGGTTAGTTAAGTTGTCGGACGGATTCACCGCAATGTCTGGAACACGGATGTTGGCAGCTCTTCCGCGTTTACCAAGTTGGCCCCTTCGGGGTTGTCGGCCCAGGCATACCGGACGGCGACTGGTTGCGGGACGGCGTCGCAACTGACCACAACCGATTTGCCATAGATGGTCGCTTTGGCCCAATGCCACTTGTGGTCCGGGCCAGCGATTTCGAAACGGGCGAGTGGTTTGCCATCGCGACTCTTCAGGCCACCTTCGACACTCTGGAACTCGACTCGGATCTTTGCTCCTACAACACGGTAGGTCGAATAGAGTGGTCCGGAGTAAACGAGGTCGCGACCGTAGTCTTTGGCCAATGCCCAGAATGCCAGTCGTTGGCCGACGGTCTTCTTGTTCTTGGGATGAATGTTGCTTGCTTCGCCAACGTCATTGATCACGGCCATTCCGGTATTGGGCAAGGCGAGCGTAAGACGTTGCGCGTCTTGCACGGTGGCCCAGTCGCTGGTGACACCCGCCTGGGTTGTCGGCTGTCGGTAATTGGCCAACTGCACAAAATAGAAGGAAAATGGTTTGCCCCAACGCGCGCGCCAGTCGCGGATCATCAGTGGAAACATGACTTTGTACTGCTCGGCCTTGCCCGGCTTGGCATTCGCTTCGCCTTGGTACCAGATCGCTCCGCACATCGTGTAGCCGACGAACGGCTGGATCATGCCGTTGAACAGTACGGCGGGCTGTCCTTCTTTTTCATTCGGGTTCTTGGGTGCAGCTGGTTTGCGTGGCAAGCGTTTTCGTTTAGCACGAGGAAGTGATCGATTCGCTTTGCGCACTTGGTCTGTGGCCTCTTTCCAGCGCGCCATGGCTTTTTCGTAGCGACCTTGTGCAACTTCGGGATCGTAGGCTGCCGCTGCGGCATCCATCTTGTCGAGCATGGCTTTCCCTTCCGGAACACTTGCCAATGCCTCGCGACTAGTAAACGTTTCACACGGTTTGCCGCCCCAGGCCGACTTGATCACGCCAATCGGTACGCCGAGTTCCTGGTGAAGGTGCAAGGCAAAAAAGTATGCCACGGCGGAAAACGATCCGACCGTTTCCGGGCTGCAGACTTTCCATTGCCCGGCGATGTCCGACTGTGGTTTCGCGGCAGGTGTCTGAGCGGCCAGGAACATGCGAATGGCAGGGTGGTCGGCTGCCGCAATTTCCTGTTCGGCGTTCTGGGAGCCGCGAACGACGAAGGCCATATTCGATTGTCCTGACGCGAACCATACTTCGCCCACCAGTACATCGTGAACCGTTACCAACTCGTCGCCCGAAGCGATTGTCAGGTCGCGTCCCTTGTCACTGGCCGCCTGCGGTGGCAAGTGCACGTGCCATGCCCCTTGTTTATCCGCTGCGGCCGTTCGCGTTGCGTCGGCAAAAGTGACCGTGACTTTGGCGCCGGGGTCGGCCCAACCCCAGATATTCGCCCGATCGTCACGCTGCAACACCATGTGTTCACTGAAGAACGAAGGCAGGGTCAACTTCGCCAAGACCGCTGGCGTGCCGAGCAGCCACAGTGCGAATGCCATCGTTGCGGTTCGAGTCAGTCGTCGAGGGAAGCGGTCGGGAAGCATGTCGCTTGTTCCTTTGTGGTCTTGAGGGCGTGGGTCTGAGAGCATGGTCTTGCGGGCACCCATACAGACGTCCATCGTATCGGTTTGCAAATACGGTCTCAACCTCGTGCTGTGTCAAAGCCGAGAATGTGGGTTGAGGTGTTCAGCTCACACGACGATTCTCGCGGTTTTCGGCACGGCCAGCTTTACAATTAAGTGTAATCGTTCACGGAAACGAGGATTCGGACAACACGTTCAGGAGGAGGACCGCTGATGAACGCTGATATACGCTAATCGAAAAAGCTCTCCGCTGGGCCCAGCCCCAGCAGGAGTTGCGACTGCTCAGCTACCAGCCTTGATGTCTCCTGCTGGTATACCCTCAACTGCCGATCGCCGTGACGAGTCCGTTGTGGCTTGAACCGCGTGAACGGTTACAATTATGCTTTGATACAGCGCGAGGTGATAGCTGTGGATGACGCCGGGAGTCGAATCCGGATTTCGATGTCGTGAAGTACCAGAATCACGGTACACTCGCATTGAGCAGTGTGCGGACATCGACTTGCTTCAGGCATGCCACAAGCCGCCGCTGACAGCAGATTCGTTTGATCGGTTGCCGTTGTGAAACACGACGAGAGGTGGAAACGTGAAATCGCGATTATTCGTTGTCCGGTTCGTACTGCTGGTGTTGTCTAACAGCGCCGCTGTGGCCGTGTCCCAACCGCCCTCGCAAGCCGAGTTGGCAGGTGTCAGGATCTCGTTGGTGGATCAGCAGAGCGGCGATCGCCAAGATGCTTCGGCGGTCTCGGTCGTGGTGTTGGGGAAGCAGCAGTTGCGAATCGAAGTGGCCGGTGCGGCGCAAGGGGAATCACGCCTGTTGAAGGTCGAATTGCCAGGGAGCGGCCGCGACGCGTGGCCGGCGGCGGATGTAGAAGTGCTTGATGCCGATGGCCATGCCGTGGCGGTCCGACACAACGGGATCGAGTGGCGTAAGTTCACGATACCGGTCGGACCTCAAGGCGGCCTGTTTACGGTCCACGCTGTCCAGCCACCCAGTGGCCGACCCGTCGTGTTGCGCGAATCCGATCGCCACGTCGAGGATTCCGCGACCGGCGTAAGTGCCTCGATATGCAATTGGTACGATGGTCGGCGCGCGGCACTTGCCATCCGTTTCGACGACTCCCATCCGACCCATCTGACCACCGCGATTCCCATATTGCGTGAATACGGATTCCGCGCCACGTTCTTGATCAATCCGGGCAAACGGGATGGCCATTCGCCGAATTCGCGTTGGCGTTCGCCGTTTCAAGAGCATCTTGCTCAATGGCAAGCGGTCGCGCGGCGTGGCGACCAGGAATTCGGCAACCATACGCTGCACCATCGCGGCGCGGAGAACGACGCGGAGATGCAGCGTGAAGTGGGCGATGCGACTCGAGTCATCTGGGAGCTGTTTCCCCAGAGAAGCAAGCTGGTCGCCTTGAACTTGGGAGGCGGCACGCAGTGGACAACCACCAAGACGCTACGCTATTACCTGGACAAGTACCATTTGTTTGAAGTCACGGGCTCGATGGGCATGGACGATGTGTATGGGAACCGTGTCGCGGCGTTTCGTCAGCATCTGCAGCGGAATATGGCACCTGGTAGCTTGGGATGGTGCAAGATCCACTTTCATTCGATTGGCAAAGGGCTGGCCAGCAGCGAGTCGCATTTCCGCGCGATTCTTGACGTCGTT
>JAJRVM010000378.1 GCA_024277285.1 Planctomycetota bacterium | reverse complement strand
CTGGACTCTGGACTCTGGACTCTGGCCCCTGGACTCTGGACTCTGGCCCCTGGCCCCTGGACTCTGGACTCTGGACTCTGGACTCTGGCCCCTGGACTCTGGCCCCTGGACTCTGGCCTCTGGACTCTGGACACTACACTCTGAACTCGAAGCTCTCACTCGCCTTGCGGGGCCACGCTAATCGGCACGTTTTGCTGCAGGTACTGATCGTAGTTCATCAGCAGGTCCACCAACGCGTCAAGCTGCTGGGTACTGGTACCACGATACAGACTCTGCGGCACCGTGGTCCCCTGCAAGGGCGCCGCGAGATTGTAAGGGATATTGACCGGCATCGGCGTGTACGGCTGAAGGGCCGTCGGCTTGGCCAACCACTTGCGCAAATAGTCGCTCCGCAACCGTTGATGAACTGCCGCCAAGTCAGGCGCTTTTACTCGCTCGATCCCCGGCGGATTGTAATCGCCGATCAAGTGGCACTTTACACAATAGTTGCTATCGACAACGATTCTCATTGCATCGTTCAGGTGTCGCCCGGCCAGTTCCCCATCTGACTTACCTTGCTCACGTTCCTTGTTCGACTCTGCTAACGCCCGCGCGTACTTGCGGTCCGCATCCACCAAGTGTTGCGGCTGTCGCACCGGCTCCAGATCGTAGGGATATCTCGCCCGGTCGCGCGCCGCGAAGTAGTCAACCAGTTGGCTTGCCTCGAGCCGCGACATATTGTACTTCGGCATACGCATGACCACGGCAGGCCGAATCGAGTGCGGTTCGAGCAGGTAATTATAGAGCCACTCGGGCTGGACCTTGCTTCCTTCGCCGACGAGCACCGGCGGCAGCCACGCCCACGCCTCGCCACCTTTCGCGTTCGGATTCACTTGTTTCTCGCGTTCCACAACGCGAGGTAGCAAATACTTTGGCAAAGCGCCACCATATGCCCGATGACGCCGCGCCAGATTCTCGGCCGGTACGTCCAGCGTCCCATCGCCCATCTGATACGGGTGACCATCCACCAACGCCGGCTGCCAGAGATCAAACGAGTAAATCAATCGATCCAGCTCGAACGACTCGTCCTCTTCTTCTTCGATCGGAAATTCTTCGTCGTCCAGAATCATCGGCAAGCCATCATCGCTGAGCGCTGGCATACCGCGGATGCGTGCGTGACGCATGCCACGACGGTCAACACGACGGGAGCGAATTCGTTGGCTTTGATCAAATGCCTGCGACACAAAGGGGTAAGTCGGCGCACCCTCACGATCGCCGTACTGATCGGGCGCAAATACCAGATCCCACTGTTCCGTTTCCACGACATGGCAACCACGACAACTGTATTTCGTCAACACTTCCTGACCAGCAAGCAAGGCCTTGGTGCCGGCGTCGGGCGTGAAGACATACTTCGCACTCGGCGGATCGGCAACAAGCCCCAGAACGAACGTCATGATCGACTCGCGTTGGTCCGCAGTCAGCGCGAACTGAGGCATCTGCAATCGTCCGGTGTACTTCTTGTTGCGTGCTTCGATATAGTCAAAGCTACGCGGTTCTGTCAGTTTCTGATTAATGAAACCAATCCGGCTACGTGCTTCGAGCTGGCCCTGGAAATAGGCGGACGATTCCTTGTTGCCGTCAATCGGATCCGCGGCCTCGCCCTCTTCGAAAACACTGGCGTTCGCACTCCCGAGTGCCGTCGCTTTCCGATCTTCGGTCGATACGTCCGATGAAGCCCCGTCTGAAGAAGCCCCGATTCGCACGGTACGGTTTCGCTGCACGTACTGCGCCACATGCCCAAAGGCGAGCAAAGCGATGTCCTTGCGGCCCCAATCGTTCAAGCCAGGCCCGATCGGTTTGGCGTCCTCCATACCAGGTATGTCGTGGCATGCAAAACACCCGCCATTGGCGAACGCTTTTTGCGCAACGTAGGCAATCCTCTTGTCGATCATATGCGTGGCGGCGAGTTTCCCTTCTTCGCTCGGACGCACCACTAATTCCCGTTCGGCACCCCGCAACTTCTCGCGTTCGGCAAACGGAATTCCATCGCGCATGTACCGCTGCGCAACGGCTGACGGAAACATATCCTTCAGGTAAGTGAGCGTCAATTCCTGCAGCACGCGGCGATCTTGCTCGTCAAGCTGATCGGGGACTTCATCACTCGGCCGCCAATCGCCTGCCAGACCGCTCAGCAAATAGGCGACCAGATCAGCGACCGGATCGGTAACGGAGACTACGTTCCCGTCGTCATCGCGATGCTCGACCGGCTGAATCATCAATTCGGGCATCATGGTACGCGTGCTGTACCGCGTCGGCTGCACGATCCAGCTGTACAGCCATTTCGATCCGGCCGAGTCCCGCGCCGCGGAGAATTTACTGGCCAGATCGGAAAGATCGGGCCCCTCCACCACGAAATCAGGATCGCGGTAATGCTCTATCTCTGGAAAATCGGCGTGGTCGTGGCACGCCAGACACCCCAGTTCCTGAAACGCCACTCGGCCACGTTCGACTTGCGATCGCTTGTCCTCGTCACTCACGATCGGCGTGATTCCGTCGGGCGGTTGAGTGTATTCATAAACTTGAGTGCGTTGGCGTAGGTAATGCACCATGCTGTAGATTGCAATCGGCTCAAATCGTTTCTCAACCTCATCGATGCGTTGCAGTTCCGCCTTCACCGCGTCCAAGTCGGCTTGGATCTCGGCAGCACCCCGCGCCCCCGGGCGTGGTCCGTCGTCTCCCGCTAGCTCTCGCTTGAGCGCGACAATGCGCGCTCGCAGTTGTTCGGCCGGCAAGTGTTTCCATAGGCCGAATGCCTGCGGCATGCGCGTGGACGGCCTGAATCGAGACGGCTGACGAATCCAATCACGCAAGAAAGCGGCATCTAGCTTGTGACCGACAAAACGCAGCGTCGGCCCCACCTTGCGTAACGTTCCCGGCGTCTCCTGCCGCTGTAACAACGGCAACAACCTGCGGCGCACCATCTCGGAAAACCGTGGAGCGGCAGCGTGCTCACCTGGGCCAAAGTGACCGTTCACCGCATCACTATCCACCGCATCACTGGCCGCGAGCCGACTCCCCTGCTCGGCCGCCGCCAACACGGCAGCAGGGGATCGAGCACCGGCGTTGCGTGCATCGTCGCGCCACATGGTCAGCAATGCCTGGCGTACCGACTCGTTGTCCGGCTCCTGAATCAATCGATCGACCACAGCCCGTTCGTGTGCGGTCAGCTTGGCATACCCGGTCCCCGGAGCCCCCTTGAATTGCAGCGCCGCAGCATGGTAGTTGGGTTCGAGTCGCAAATCGGGGCCGATACGCCGTTCTTCCCCACGATGTCCCTGAATCTCATGGCAACCGAAACAGCCAAGCGTTCTTATCAAGCGATACCCTGCTGTTAACCGCGGTGCGGGCGTTTCCGGAAACCGCTCGCTTCGCTCCAGCTCAACGACGTCGTGGTGGCACTTCAAACAGGAACTCTCGACAAACCGCCGCGGCGCCATCGGATAGATCCAATGTCGGTTCTCGCTCCAGTCATACTGCTGACGCCACCGGCCACGCGTTGCCACGTCGTTGGGTGTATGCGAAGCCCACTGAAACGACGTCGCACTCCCCTGCCCTTCGTGACAGACCGTGCAGCCGAACCGAGCCATTGCATGAGGACTGCGTTCACTCACAAATAGATCAAGCCGCGGATGCCCCGCAAACGGATTCGTCAAACCTCGCCGCACGCGTAGGCGCAGCGGCTGATCTCCCGCCCGGGCGGACGCTGCTCCCAACATCCGCTCGGTCACCCATTGTCGCCCGTCACAATCCGCCGGTACGTCCTGCCCATTGATCGCCACAATCACATCACCCACCAACAACCCCGCCACCATCGAGTCAACCGCCTCCGAGTCAGCCACTTTCGAGTCAGCCACTTTCGAGCCAGCCACTTTCGAGTCAGCCACTTCCGAGTCCTGGCGCCCCGCTTGACCGACCTGCAACAACTGCATTCGAATATCACCAGCGCGCATCGACTTGCCAATATTGTCCCAGACGCGTGCGCATGCCGCTACGCCATGCGGATCAACCCACTGGATCGTCACCTCTTACGGCCGCAGCAAGCCTTCGCTGGCAAACGCGAACCCGAACAACGACTTGAGTTGCTGGTCGGTTACCGCGGATTTACCGTTTTCGCCCGTCTTCGATTCTTCGATGATCCCGCCGGGCAAAGTCGCCGGCAATGACAATGCCAAGTCAACCGTGACCGGCGTCCCGAGCGCCGGGCGCGCGGGTTCATCCGGCAGGGACTCTTGCATACGCTGATGGCAGGTAGTACAGCGATCGAATCGAGCGACACGGCCAAAACTCCCGGCTGGCCGGTCGAGCCCTTCGCTCCAGAGGTTTTCAATCTTGCGTGGTGAATTGAAAGCGTCCAGGATCGGCAATTCCAGCCACTTCTTGCCGGGTAATGGCACAATTCCCCAAAAATTGAAATAGGTCGAGCGATTCTCGACCACCACCTTTTCCAGCCGCTCGGTCTCAGCAGCATTTTCGTCAAGCCTCTTGCGAATCGCCGCTTCATCCCCGAGCAACCGCGCGCGCAACTGCCGCAGTCGTTCGCGATGCGCGGTGGCCGCCTCCGCTTCGAGCGTCAGTTCGTCAACGCGTCTCTGCCGCTGGTCGATCTGATCCTGCACTCGCATCAGATCGGCGTCGCTCGCTTGATCACGTGCACTCAATCCCAAACTCGCTTTGTCCACATCCAATTTCGCGAGTTCTGATTTGCGCAAGCGAATCCAATGCGCTTCACGAAATCGCGCCGCTGTGATCCACGTTTCGAGCTCACCCAACACGCGTTTGCGTGCCGGCACGACCGCCGCTTCGGCATCGTGCATTTCGCGTTCTACCCCAGCCAGCAACGCCTCTGCCTGGCGACTTGCCGCAGCCCGTTCCAGTGCCGCCCGTTCGAGTACCGGCGTCTCGGTTCCCGCATCGTCGCGCGCTCGCACTGCAGCGTCTTCCGCTTGCAAGCGAACTTTGTCCGCCTCAAGCTGTTGGTCCAACCAGCGATTGCGCGCGGCTTGCGCCGAAACGGCCACATCTTCAAGCTCCGCGAACGCGCGACCAAGCTCTTCAAACGACGGCGTGGCGGCACCACGCCGTTTGGCATCCGCGCGCACCTCACTTCGATACTGCTCGACGATCGTAATCGAAAAAGGCTTGGCCAATTGCTCCGCAAGTGCTTGCTGTAACCGCTTGCGTTCGCTCGCCACATCATTGGTCAACAATTGCTGTTGCTGCCACTGTGCCAACCGTGTCTCAATCCGTTCGCCGGTGCGTTGGATCGTTTTCCACTCGCGAAAATGATCACGCGCGAACATCCAGACCGTCGCCAGCATCAACAGCATGCTCGCCACCGCAAACAGCTTGTGCAGCCGTTTCATGTCGTAACGTGTTTCTTCCGTTGCCGGCATATTTGAAGTACTCAGGTAATTGCTGAAAAGGTGGTGTAGCGTCGGGCGTCTTTGGAACGCTTTTGTTAGAGCGTCTTCAACGCTCCATCACGCTGCGGAGCGGCGTGCCACACTGTTCCGTCACGCCGCGGAGCGGCGTGGCACACTGCGTCAAAAGTTGAAGCGGTATTCGGGCATGGAAATGAAGTAATTCAAATTGAAAGACCAACGGCAAATCATCTTGATTGGTAACAGGGCCATGATCAAAAGCAGAATCATAAAGACCAGATAACGAGTGCGTCCCATCTGTTGACGCAGCGTGCGAAACGTCTTGCTGTACCGAGCAAGCAGGGGCGGCAGGGCAACAAAATAGGTACCAAGCAACACAATCCCTGGCAACTCGCGCCACATGACGTGCACAAATCGCATGAAGGCACTCGCATGCGCCGGCACTTCCGGTAACGGTCGCCCCATCAGATCGATCCAAAACCGTTCGGATAACTGGACATTGGTTAAGGCCTCCACTTTGTGTACGTCCCACGTCTCGAAGAACCCAAAAAAACTCCAGTTGGGCCCGCGAAAGAATGTGCCAATCAACATCAGCAACATCCACAGGACCAGGAATCCAAATTGGAACGTCACATAGGCGAACGGGCGCTGGTTGATCGTGTAGTAACCGCTACCTTGCTTATTAACATCCAAATAGGGAATGGCACAGAGCCCGAAAATAATGAGGCACGGCAACACCACTCCGGCCATCCACGGATCGTAATAAAGCAGCATCTCCTGCAAGCCGAGAAAGTACCAAGGGGCCTTCGAAGGGTTCGGCGTAATCACTCGGCTCGCCTCCGCCTCGAGCGGAGCTTTCAACACGATCGACCAAACTAGCAGCAACGCAGTCAGCGCCACCATGCAAATCAACTCGATATAGACCAAGTCGGGCCAGACGAGCACCGGTTCATTGTCCTCCGCCTCCAACGGCCCACCCCCAAGGGCGAAACGCCGATCGTTGAGCACCGCCTTGCGTGCCGAAAGCCAGGTGAAGAAACCGAGTAGGAAAATCAGCCCAACAATCGGTACGTTGTCAGGCTTCAAGACGATTGCGGCAAAGTCGGGATCGGTCAGCGCCAACCCCATGCTCAACAATGCCAGATTCCTTCCCGCCCAGGCAACGTTGGGACGCGTAAAGAAACTGCGGTAGACATACAGGAGACTCAGTCCGATCGTACTCCCGACCATGAAAACGGTCGGCCCCATGATCCGATCGGCCAGCGCGCGGAACGCGAGAGGAAAGGAGATCCATCGCATCCAATTCGGATCACCCGTGTTGGCCACCGGCACAAGCAGACAATAGAACAAGGCCACCAGAAACCAGGAAAATGCCGCCCCGCGCGATCCCACTGCCGCTCGCCGCACACCTCGCTGACGCCACCAATAATACGCAGCAGCGAAATTCAACAACGCCGCGAACAGGTAGAGGCCTGCTAATACGCCGCTCATGCCGTGCAAGAATTCGACTTCGCCCGCGTGCCCGTGCATTTGCTCTCCAACACCTCACTTCTTGAGATCATCCAGCTCCGTAACTATAGGCGTTCACGGCCGTCGTTTGCCCTCATCGTACGGCACATTTCACGCTGCGGAGCGGCGTGCCACACTGGCGCACATTTCACGCCGCGGAGCGGCGTGCCACACTGGCATGCCACACTAGAGCGGGCCGCTGATGCCACCGTCCTTGCGCACGCGCCAGAAGTGAATCGCCATCAATAGCGATGCTCCCAATGGAATCGCCACGCAGTGCAAGACGTAAAACCGCAATAATGTAAACTCGCCAATGAACCGTTCGCCCAGCAACCCGAATCGAGCGTCCGAGGCACTGGTGATCATGCTGATCCCGTCGATCGTCAACAGTTGAGCACCGGGCCCTTCATGACCAACTAAGGGTGTGGCACTCGCCATGTTCGACCCCACCGTGATTGCCCAAATCGCCAACTGGTCCCACGGCAACAGGTAACCGGTAAATGACAATAACAAGGTTAACAACAGCAGGATCACGCCAATCACCCAATTGAATTCGCGCGGCGGTTTGTAACTGCCGGTCAAGAACACACGGTACATGTGCAACCAAACGGCGATCACCATCGCGTGCGCGCCCCAGCGGTGTAATTCGCGCAGCACACCGAGTGACGCCACGTCACGCAAGGCCAACATGTCCGAGTAAGCCCACTCGGTCGTCGGACGATAGTAGAACATCAGCAATACGCCCGTAATCGTCTCGACCAGGAACAGAAAAAACGTGATCCCTCCCATGCACCACGTATAGCTGAGCGCGATGGCCTGTTTATTGACGGATACCGGATGCAGGTGCAGGAAGAAATTGGTCAAGACAACCGCCACGCGATTGCGGCGATCGACCGGCGCGGGGTGTCGGAATATGCTCTTCCAAACCTGTGAATGGCGAATAATTTCCCCAAGCGATCGCATAGCGGACGTAACCGACTTTCTGGTGGCTAGACGTTAACGAAACACTCCGGGTCATCCCACTGCCCCAGTTCTTCCTGAAACTTGCGGCTCTTGTCGACTTCAAGCTGTCCGTCTTCCGCAATATGGACGGCAAACCGTTCGAGCGGTCGCGGCGCCGGCCCCTCGAAATTCACGCCATCCTTGTAAAACCCGCTCCCGTGGCACGGACACTTGAACTTCTGCTCCGCCGCTAACCAATTCGGCGTGCAACCCAAATGCGTACATACCGCCTTCAGGACGTAAATCTGCTGCTGCCCCTCAAACTCGTCCCGCACAACCCAAATGCCGTATTGTGACTTATACTTCGTTTCAACCTGACCAGGTGCATAGTCCTCCGGCGCTCCGACCTTGAACTTCGTCGGTGGCTCGACCAATACGTTGGGAAACATGAACCGCAGACCGCCCAAGAGCCACATCACCTGCGTGACAACCAGCGACGTGAACCCCACCGCCAATGGCGTGCCAAACAGGTAACCAACCGAGCGGCGCAAGAAACTGCGGCGTTGGGCACGAGCCCCCTCCCCGGGACGAGCCGGTTCGTGACGAATCGCTTCCGTGCGACTTGATTCGGCGGGCGAGGGGTTCATCCTGCTGGCATCTTCCTGCTGAACAACGTGGTGGGGTAAGCGGCAGGACGGTTCGAGCTACACTTGGCACGCATGGTGCTGTCTCCACGCTCCAACGGGGACGATCTGCCGGTGGTTTGGCTCGGCAATAAGCCCCCGCAAACGACCGTCACCAACCACCAAAGATAGCACGAATAGCGCTGCGATACTACTCGGATCGTCGAGTGGAAGTGTTGGGCAGACAACCGGCGCCAACAACTGGTATGCTACCCAATAACAATGCACGACCCTGGCTTCCGCCGGGCACGCCCCGGCCGGAGCCAACAATTGGCAAGCTACCAAACAACAACGCGCACCAGTTGTGCGTACCATTGAGATAAACGCGACGTTTTTTTGGTAGCCAGACCATCAGGCCCGCTCACAATCACTTTGCCAACGCTTTGCATTCCAGCACCACATTCCAGTCACTTAGGAGGCTCCTCATGAGAACGACATTGTTTGCAATCCTGCTGCTGATACCGGCGATCAGCCAAGCGGCCACGCGGCCAAATGTGGTCTTCATCTTGGTCGACGACTATGGATGGCGCGATGTCAGCCTGGAGGGGAGCACCTATTACGAGACACCGAACATCGACCGAATTGGTCGCGAGGGGATGCGATTCACGCAAGGATACGCGGCATGCCAAGTCTGCAGCCCATCACGTGTGAGCATCATGACCGGAAAGTTCCCCGCTCGGCACGGGGTTACCGATTGGATTGGCGCTGGCGAAGGCACCGCATGGAAGCGGAACACGAAGCTGTTACCCGCACACTACGAACACGCGATCCCTAAGGACGACGTGACGCTTGCCGACGCGTTTCGCGATGCCGGATACAAGACGTTCTTCGCGGGCAAGTGGCATATGGGAAGCGAAAGTTCACTGCCGGAGGACCGTGGGTTCGACATCAACGTCGGCGGCTTCCGTGTTGGCAGCCCGCCCGGCGGGTATTTTTCGCCTTATCGAAATCCGAAAATGAAAGACGGGCCTGCCGGTGAGGGCCTGCCCGAACGGCTAGGACGCGAAACAGCTCGCTTCATCAAGAGCCACAAAGACCAACCGTTTCTGGCATACCTGTCGTTCTACAGTGTTCACGCGCCGATCCAGTCGACTCAACGGCTTTGGAAAAAGTATCGGGACAAAGCCGCCAAATTGCCGCAACCAGATCATCGTTTCATCGTCGATCGCACCACTCCCGTACGCCAAACACAAGACCATCCGGTTTACGCCGGAATGATCGAATCGATGGACAATGCGGTCGGAATCGTGCTCAACACACTCGACCAACTTGGACTCGAACAAAACACCATCGTCGTCTTTACTTCCGATAACGGCGGCGTTTCAGCCGGGGATGGCAAGGCAACCTCGAACCTGCCGCTGCGTGGCGGGAAAGGGCGGCAGTGGGAAGGTGGGATCCGAGAACCGTACTACATCAAATGGCCCGGGGTCGTAACACCCGGCTCCAAATCCGACGTACCAGTAATTGGCACCGATTTCTATCCAACTCTGTTGGAAATGGCGGGCCTGGAAGCTCGCCCAAAACAACATGTGGATGGCGTCAGCCTGGTACCGGTCCTCAAAGGTGGCGCCATTGCCGACCGTCCGCTCTACTGGCACTACCCCCACTATGGTAACCAGGGCGGCGAACCTTCCTCGATCCTGCGTCAAGGGGACTGGAAACTAATCCACTATTACGAAGACGGCCGCAACGAATTGTACAACGTCCGCACCGACCAAGGTGAACAGCACGACGTGGCGGCAAAGTACCCAGAGCGTACAGCCAACATGGCAAAGCAACTTAAGACCTGGCTTGTTCAGGTCGGTGCACGCTATCCGGTCGTGAATCCCAACTACGATACGAAACGAGCCGAGCGTCAGGCACAACAAATTCGCACGCGTGGCATTCAAGGTCTCGAACGCCAGGCTGCGGCTTTTCTGAGCGAAGATTACAACGCCAAAAGCAACTGGTGGGGTTCAAAAGTGAACGACTGATTGAAAACCGCCCTCCACCCGGGAAAGATTCCCGAGCTACGTAGTGTGGAACGCCGCTCCGCGGCGTTCGCCTCGCCTGAAGACTATCCAATTGTATTGCCACCCGGCACTGGAAAACGGCCACCCACGGCACGGAGTGCCGTGCCACACTTCTTGGGAAAGATTTCCGAGTATACGCGCAATAGAAACGGCTCAGCAGATAGAAGCCGGCGTGCTCCCGGGTGGACAGCAAGCAACGTTCGTACCACAATTCAGCTTCCTGGCGTGCTGGATTCGGCATCAGCGGCCAGGTCGTGGCAAGTATTTGACTCGGCATTTTGACACACGAGTTCTGACGTAAGAGGTAGTTCTACGATGAACGTCATGGTGGTTGGCAACGGCGGTCGCGAACACGCGTTGGCTTGGAAGATTGCGCAGAGCTCGCGAGTGGATCGCGTCTTTGTCGCACCGGGCAACGCGGGTACGGCGGAAGATGCTGAAAACATCGACATTGCAGCCAGTGACATCGCTGGGTTGATCAAGTTCGCCAAGCAGAACAAGGTCACTTTGACCGTGGTCGGTCCCGAAGCACCGTTGGCAGCCGGAATGGTCGACGCGTTTCAAGAGTCCTCGTTACGTGTATTCGGCCCCTCCAAGTCAGCCGCTCAGCTTGAAGCGAGCAAGGTGTTTTGCAAAAACTTGCTGCGCAGTGCGGATGTGCCATCGGCCGACTATCGTGTGTTTCGAGACGCGGCCAGCGCCAAGCGTTTCGTCACAGACCGGTACCAGGACGAGGGGCAGGATGTCCCATTGGTGGTCAAGGCCGATGGCTTAGCCGCCGGCAAAGGCGTGATCGTCTGTCGCAAGCGTGAAGACGCGTTACAGGCGATCGAGCGGATTTGTGTACAACGCGAGTTCGGTGATGCGGGCCACGAGGTTATTATCGAGGAACGGCTCGACGGCCAGGAAGCGAGCGTATTGGCGATCACCGACGGTCAGACGATTGTCACATTGACTCCGGCTCAAGACCACAAGCCGGCGTGGGATGGTGACAAGGGCCCCAACACCGGCGGCATGGGCGCCTATTGCCCCGCGCCGCTGGTCGACGACAAGATGCTGAGCTGGATCGAAGAGCATGTGCTAGTGCCGACCGTACACGCATTGAAACGGTCGCGCAACCCTTTCAGTGGCGTACTCTATGCTGGCCTGATGCTCACGTCGCAAGGCCCCAAGGTGCTGGAATACAACGTGCGTCTGGGCGACCCTGAATGCCAGCCGATCTTAATGCGGCTCAACAGCGACCTGGTCGACGTATTGGAAGCGACCGTGGACAGCCAACTCGAGAGCATCGCGCCTTTACAATGGGACCCTCGCCCCGCCGTCTGCGTCGTCATGGCCTCGGAAGGTTACCCCGGCAGTTACGAAAAAGGGCATCACATTCGCGGCCTGGAAGATGCCGCCGCGTTGCCCGACGTCAAGGTCTTCCACGCCGGCACGAAAACGGTGGACGGCCAGGTGGTCACCAGCGGTGGCCGCGTGCTGGGCGTGACCGCGTTGGGCAGCTCCATTTCGGAGGCCAAACGGCAAGCTTACACCGCCGTGCAATGCATCCGCTGGCCCGGTGCCTGGTGCCGCAAAGATATCTCCGACAAAGCACTAGCCGATACGTAAAACTAGAATGACGCCTGCCTCCATTTTGGCTGTCTCCAGAACGGAGGCAGGCGTCGTTTCCCCAGGCGTCGTTTCCTCAAGCGCAAGCAGGTTTCCATCTGCTGAGACGTTTCTATTGCGGTGAAGTCGGCACTCGGCGTCAGCCGGCCCACGCCCAGCCGTGGAATCTCGGGCCACATGCCACCCGGCCAACACTATCCTACGTTGCCCAGGTCGAGCGCTTTCCCGTAGCGGCGCGCGACCTGACGTCTGATCCGTTCGCACTCAGGCTGCAAAAACGTGGGCTGATCGGTCGCGAATAGCTCCATTGCGTCCTGGCGAGCTTGCTCTAACACGTCAAGATCGCGTTGCAAATCGGCGATCCGCAGCGGTGGCAAACCGTGTTGCCGAGTGCCAAACAGATCGCCCGGTCCGCGAAGCGAAAAGTCGATCTCGGCCAACTCGAAACCATCCGTACTACGTGCGAACGCTTCCAACCGCTCTTGAGCGGCAGGATTGCCGGGCGTGGCAAACACACAAACATAGCCGGGAAAATTGCCGCGTCGCACACGGCCACGCAGTTGGTGCAGTTGGGCAAGCCCGAAACGCTCGCCATTCTCGATCGTCATCACCGTGGCGTTCGGAACATTGACGCCCACTTCGATCACCGAAGTGGCAACCAGCACCTGCGTCGTCCCGCGTCGGAAGGATTCCATGGCCGCCTCTTTTTCAGCTGGCGTCATGCGGCCGTGAATCAGATCGACGCGAAACGCCTCGAGCGGCCCGTTGGTCAGCGTTTCGTATTCTTCTTCCGCACTGGCCAGTTCGGCCGACTCGGCGTCTTCCACCCGTGGTGTCACCACATACCCTTGCCGTCCTTCACGCAACTTGTTGCGAAAAAACTCCCACCATTGCTCGCGCTGATCACTCACTCCCAAGTACGTGTGCACATTCTGCCGGCCCGGCGGCGATTGTCGCAACGTGGAAATATCGAGGTCACCGAACAGCGACATTGTCACCGTGCGTGGGATCGGCGTGGCCGTCATCACCAGGTAATGCGGATCGGTCCCCGCACTCTTGAGCGCGGCGCGCTGCCGCACTCCGAACTTGTGTTGCTCGTCAATCACGACCAGCCCCAGACGCGGGAATTGCAGATCCTCGTGCAACAACGCTTGCGTGCCGATCACCAGATCGACCTCTCCAGCACGCACCGATTCATGCAGTCGCTTGCGTTGAGACCCGGTCAGCGAACCGGTCAGCAACTCGATCCGCACACGACTCGCGTGCAGATCCTCGCCAAGCGTCCTAAGATGTTGGCGCGCCAATACTTCGGTCGGCGCCATCAACACACTTTGGTAACCATGCGCCACCGCCAACAACATGGCATACTCGGCCACCACCGTCTTGCCGCTCCCCACCTCGCCCTGCAGCAGACGATTCATCGGCACCTTTCGCCCCATATCGGATGCGATGTCATGTATCGCTTGCTGTTGGTCCTCGGTCAACTCGAATGGAAAGAGCCGCCGGATACGCGCGTCCACTTTCGCCGTAGCCGTCAACTCGGGCGCGTCGTGCGACTGCTGTAACTCCCAACGTCGCATCGCCAATGCCAACTGTAAGACCAACAGTTCCTGATACACAAAGCGATGCCGCGCCTGATAGACATCGTCCGGCCCGTTGGGCGTATGGATCTTCCGCAATGCATCGCCGATCCCTAACAGGTCGTGTTCGGCAAGAAACTCGCCTGTGAACACTTCTTCAATTGCGTCGGCGTACTCTTGCACAACATGCCGAACGATGTGTCGCAGCTTGGCCTGGCTCAACCCCTCGGTCGCCGAATAGACCGGCAGCATCTCGCCACGCGTGGGGAGTTGGCCATCACCAAGCGGAACCACACGCGGATGAGAAAGCTCCCAACAGAGGCCACGGCGTTTGGGTGCGCCAAAGAGCATGACTCGGTTGCCGACGGCCATCTTTTGGCGCATGAAAGGCTGGTTGAACCAAACCGCCCGAATCGGTCCCGTCGCGTCGCGCAACAAGACCCCCAAGACCGATCGACCACCACTCAAGTCGCGCACATCCGCCTCTTCAACGGTCGCACAAACACAAACCTGCCCCGATCCATCAATCAACTCGACCGGCGTCACTTCGGTAAGATCTTCGTAAGCACGTGGAAAGAAAAACAGAAGGTCACGTGCAGTCTTCAAGCCCATGCGCTGCAACAACGGTGCAATCCGAGGCCCCACTCCCTTGAGAAACTGGACCTGTTTCTTCAATCGCTGCGCAACCGTCTCCTGACTGCTCTCCGTATTCATCGTCGCAAGCCCCTCTCCCTGTGCGTGCGTAATCCTCAGCACGCCCGAGTCCACAAGAGTTCCCTTTCAAGAACGAAACGAGCTCGCATTGCCACCAGCGATTATACCCGATTTCCCGCATGCGGTAATAGGGTGAGCCAATGCTTGAGTCGCAGTGGTTGACGTTCGGGCCGTTTCTTGATTGACCGATCAAAGCGTTTGGCATGGAACCGTTCACGCGAATGTGGCCGCAGCCAACACACACTACGATCGCTTGTACTGCTCGCAGGCGGCCACAGCCATCTGATCACACTTTTCGTTTTCGGGGTGACCGCTGTGACCTGCGACACGCGTGTATTTGACGCGGTGTTTCTGCAGCAATTTGTCCAGTTGACGCCATAGGTGTTCATTCTTGACCGGCACCAGCTTCTTGCCTTCACGGCGTTGCCACATATTCCGCTTCCACTTGGGCATCCACTCCTGCATGCCTTTGCCGACATAGACACTGTCGGTGAACACCTCGACACGACAAGGACGCTGCAGCGCCTCCAGTCCGCGAATCACGGCGAGCAATTCCATTTGATTGTTGGTCGTGTCACGTTGCCCGCCCGAATCCAACTTCTCGGTATCGGTTGGCAGGTGGCGCAGAATGTAGGCCCATCCACCGGGCCCCGGATTGCCACTGCAAGCACCGTCTGTAAACAAATATACCGTTACCTCGGGACTATCGTCACTCATGTAATCCTGTTTCCATTTTCGGAGCGTTGCCTCGGAGCGTTGCCTCGGAGCGTTGCCGTTGCCAGCAACGGACATCATTGCGTGAACTCATCCGCTTTGGGCGACGCGAGATCGTGTAACTGGGCGTTGAGCAAACTTTCGCGCGGCGACCGATCCGCCGATACCCACGGGAGCACAACCTTAAAGGTACTCCCCTGCCCCAGTTCACTTTCAAAACTGATTTCGCCGTTAAGCAGTTTACACAGTTCCTTAAGAATCGAGAGTCCCAAGCCGGTGCCCGAGTATTCACGCGTTAACCCGTCTTCACCCAAAATGGAACTGCTTTGGCGGAATTTCTCGAAGATAATATCACGATCCTCTTCGGCGATTCCCACACCCGTATCGGCCACGGTCAGCACCAGCTGCCCGGCATTGTCGTGGTCGGCTGAAACGACGATACGGCCACCTTCGGGCGTGAATTTAATGGCATTGGAGAGCAGATTCGTCAGGATCTGCTGCAGTTTGGCTTGATCTTGATATACCTGGGGCAGGCTGCGATTAACGTCGACGACCAGATCGATGTTCTTGTCCTCGGCCAAGGCGCGTACCATATCACACTGCGCTTGAATCAACGTGTCGACGCGGAATTCCGAGGGGCGCACCTCCATCTTTCCGGCTTCCATCTTGGCCAGGTCCAGAATATCGTTGATCATCTCCAGCAGCACACGGCCCGATTTCTGGATATTACTTGCGTACCGTCGCTGCTTGTCGTTGAGCGCGTCGATCGACTGCAACACTTCCGAAAAGCCGATAATACTGTTCAACGGCGTGCGCAGCTCGTGGCTCATATTGGCCAGAAAATCATCCTTCAACCGGTTCATTTCGTACAGCCGCATGTTCAGCTGCGCCAGTTCGTCAACCTTACCATCCAGATCCGCATTCACACGACGAAGCTCGTCCTGCGCATCGGTCAGGTGCCGCAACATCCGGTTAAACGAATGCGCCAATTCCTCGAACTCGTCATTGGTGTAGATTTCGGCGCGCACTTCCAACTTGCCGCGACTCACTTCGTCACTCACGTCACGCAGGTGTTGCAACGGTTTCACGATCACGTAACGGACGATCAGATAGAGCGTCACCATGGCGAGGAAAACGGTCAGGATCGCAACGGCGATCAGAATCGCGCGCGAGCTGCGAATGGCGTCCGCCGTCTCTGCATAGGGCAAGATCACCTTGACTGCTATCATCGGCGGCTGTTCGGCCATGGAAGTGCCGATATCGGAAGCCGACTCCGTGCCGACGTCGATCTTGCCGTGGCAAAAGAGACAGGTTTCCCGGAAGTTCACCGGTTCAAAATAGTGATACTCGCCCCCACCATCCTTCGGTCGCCGCTCGACGAACTCCGGTTCTTCAACCGGTTCATCTTCACCCAATACCTGCTGGAGGGTCATCTCCGACGATGCTGGTTTCTTTTGCTGCACGCGCGCGGCGTACTGCCGTTTGACTCTTCGCTCCAGCTCGCGTAACAATTCGGCTTCCCGCTCGTCTTGCGGACCGACGGGATTGACATTGACCAGCTCTTGGCTCGTTTCCAGCGATACGATCTCGTAATGGTAGTCCTGACTCTCCTCAAACTTATCGATGATATCTTGCAACCACTCGCGGCTCATGCGTTCTTCGAGCGGCGCCCGAACCTCGCTATCGGTCTCGAAGAGCAACGAATGCACTTTGATCATGATGATGTCGGTCAAGTCATGACAGTGCTCGCGCGCGGTCGTAATGACGAGCCGACTGGTGATCCGATCGATCCCCCAAAACGCACCGCCAATCAGCAATAACAGGCAAACACCAAACAACAAACGACACTTGCGTTCGAGGCTGGTTTCACCCAATACGCGTTTAATGGACCGATAGCTCATGAAAACACTAAAAAACGAGATTCTTGTATAGGTACTTCGCTGGCCGTGTAGACTGCGCCTAGAGATCGGAACGTGCCGTGACTGGCCTCACGGTACCGCCGACAGGCCTCCCGCCGACCATGCACGACCTCCCAGGGGGGCGACAAGAAAGCTTGTCGACCCTATTCCACGGGCAGTGGCCATATTCTACGGGCAGTGGCCGGCGGGAACCAGAGCAGCTTCAGAGCATATCGACCGGATCGACGTCGACGGTCCAGATCACGTTCTGCGGGGATTTGAGCGTTTGCGTGGCCGACCGCACGATCTGCAACAACTCGTCATGCCCCGTGTGGTAGAGCAAGACATGAAAGCGAAAGTGACCACGAATGCGGGGGATCGGTGCGGCGACAGGCCCCAAAATGCGCGGCGTTAACTGCAACTGCTCCGCCTCTTGACGGTGTCGCTCGGCGATATGCTCCGCAAATTGCTCGACCGTCGTCACGACCGGCCCACGCACCACGATTCGGACCATGTCCCGGTAGGGCGGATAACCGAACTCCGATCGTATCGGCATTTCGCCCTGGGCAAACATCGCGTAGTCATGCCGCTGCGCGGCCAGGATCGCCGGATGGTCAGGGCTGTACGTTTGCACGATAACGCGTCCTCCGCGCTCTCCACGCCCGGTGCGGCCCGCCACCTGAGTCACCAGTTGAAACGTTCGCTCTGCAGCTCGAAAGTCGGGAAAATGGAGTGCGGTATCCGCATTGATGACGCCGACCAGAGTGACGTTGGGAAAATCGAGCCCTTTGGCGATCATTTGGGTACCCACCAAGATCTTCACGTCACCAGAACGGAATTGAGCCAACGCGCGTTCATGACTCCCCGGCTTGGCCATCGAGTCGCTGTCCATCCGCAAACAGGGGATATCGGGAAACCGCGAACGGACTTCCGCTTCCAGCTTTTGTGTGCCGAGCCCCGAATAGCGAATCCCTTCAAAACCGCACTCCGGACACTTGGGAGGCGCCGCGATCACGTAATCGCAATAGTGGCATACCGCCTTCTCGCCTTCGCGGTGGTGCGTCAATGTGATGTCGCAATCGGGACACTTCACCACATGGCCGCAATCGGGGCACTGGATCGTGGTCGAAAAGCCACGCCGATTCAACAGCAGAATCACTTGCCCCCCGTCGCGCAAGGCCGCTTGAACGGCCTGGTACAACGGTTGGCTGATCGCACCCCGCCGGTGTCGTCCCTGGCGTTGCGTACGCAAGTCAACAGTCGCCACATCGGGCAGCGGCAAGAACGCCACGCGACGCGGCATCTCCAACAGCCGAAAACGGCCGCCTTGCGTTTCATGCCACGTCTCCAGCGACGGCGTGGCCGAACCGAGTACGACCGGTACGTTCTCGCGGCGAGCGCGTTGCAGTGCGACATCGCGAGCATGGTAGCGTGGTGCTTTGTCCTGCTTGAACGACGCGTCATGCTCCTCGTCCAGCACGATCAAGCCGAGGTTCGGCGTCGGCGCGAACACGGCACTGCGCGCTCCGACCACGACCTGGATATTGCCCAAGGCGATCTGTTGCCAATGCCAATGGCGTTCCGGAGGAGTCAAGTGACTGTGCAAGACGGCGACACGATCGAATCGAGACTGAAAACGCACTCGGGTTTGTGGCGTCAAACTGATCTCCGGCACCAAGACGATCGCCTGCCGCCCGTATTGAATCACTTCGTCAATCGCGCGAATGTAGACTTCGGTCTTGCCGCTACCGGTAACCCCATGAACCACAATCGCCTCGTGCCGCGACTCGCGCAACGGCAGGAGAATCGCATCCAACACGCGCTGCTGGTCACTGTTGAGCGTCAGATGCTGCTCGCGTTGTACAACACCCGTCTCCTGCACGCCCAGATGCACGCGCTGCCGTTGCTCGACCACTAACTCCTTGCGCCGCAATGAAGTAATGGGCGCCTGCGTGCATCCGACCGCTGCCGCCAGATCCGCGGGAGTCATCGGCTTGGGAGCCATCGCCAAGATTTGCAAGGCGCGGGCCTGCTTGGGTGGTAGTTTTAATTGGGTGAGCCGAGCCACGATCGAAGTCGGCACTTGCAAATAAATCACCTCCCGCGTGCCCGCTCCACCACGCACCCCCGCCGGCACCACCGCCTCAAGGACCTGCCCCAGCGGACAGAGGTAGTGGTCCGACATCCACTGCGTCAGATGCAGCATTGACGCGGACAACAACGACTCGGTATCGACCACTTTCGCAATCGGCTTGAGACGCCGCGCCGCAGTCGGTAAGTTCGTGATCTTGACGCAATAGCCGATCCGTTTGCGATTGCCTCGCCCCAAGGGCACCTCAACCCGCACGCCCTCACGCACCGCCGCCCGCAATGGCTCCGGAATCTCGTAGTCGTACGGGCCAAACGGGAACTCCGCAAATACCACCTCTCCCACACAGACTTCACGCTGATCGTCTAATTCCCAAGGGGGCGGTTGCTTGTCGAATAGGTCCTTTTGTTGCTCGCCCATCTGCTCCTCGTATCCACTCACGCATCGCCGATCACCATCGAATTCCGTGCAGATCTCCAGTGTAACCAATCGACCGGTCCCAGGGGCGAGGGAGTGAAGAGGAATCACCGCAGTGCTGGTTTGCGTCGCGATGATCGTCTACCATACCCGGTGACTCTCAAATTGCCAGACACGCTCGAGCATTCACACAATTCCCGACATCCGTAGTGGCAGCTCGACCTGCGACGCCTGAAAACCGACACGTGGTGACCTGGTACCGACCATGAACAACCCTCCACCAAGACGCTTGGGCATTCTTGGCGGCAGCTTCGATCCCATCCACTACGGACATCTGCTACTAGCAGAATCGTGCCGCGAACAATGCGATCTCGACCAGATCTGGCTGCTCCCAGCCGCCTCGGCCCCACACAAGCTGCGTCAGCCTCCAACCTCCGCTCGGCATCGTATCGAGATGTTGCGATTGGCCATCGGTGGACACGAACGGCTGAGCGTTAACACCTTGGAAATTGATCGGGGTGGTGTCAGCTACACGTATGAGACGCTCGAAACTATTCATCAACAGCTTCCGCAAACAGAACTGTTCTTCTTGATGGGTGCCGACTCGCTGGAAGACTTGCCCCACTGGCGCAATCCACAACAGATCTGTGAACTGTCCGTGCCGGTCGTGGTCCGGCGCACGGGTGCACCCGAACCGTCCTACGAATCGCTGCGGCATCTGGTCGACGTTCAGCGGCTGGCTCTGCTGAAGAATTATCTGGTAACGATGCCGATCATTGAATTGGCAAGCAGCGATTTGCGGCAACGCGTGGCGGCTGGCCAGAGCATCCGCTATCGAACGCCACGCGCCGTCGAAAAGTACATCCAAACCCATCGCTTGTATCACTCGTCCTGAAGAGCGCCAGGTGGTTTGGCAACCGGCGCTGGCTGTGGGCTAGTAATAACTCGGCCCGCGTGCGTGGCATGCTTATCCAGTGCTTGTTCCGCAAGCGGTCAGTCAATTTGGCGCCACAGACAAGTGGCCAGCCGGCGAGATCTGGCAGCTTCCGACCAAGTGCCCGAGCACAGCTGGCGTCTATTAGGAACGAAAACCGTCGTGACCACCGGCAGCAACTTGGCCCAAGTCGCTCACGTTCCAACGGCTCGCGATGGCCGCCACCGAGCGGGAGCTTCACGCGGCGCGACAGAGTCCGAGCAATTGCTGCAGGGGTGGTGAGACACTGGCCAGGTGGATCCCCGGATCGGTGCGCAAGGCATCGGTCACCTGCTCTAACTGCTCGATGGCGTTCAGAGCCAGGTCGATGAAGATCCATTTCTGCCCGGCAAATTCACATGCTCCGCCGCCGCTTCCACCCAACCACTCTTGCCGTGTTCGGTACCCAAGGTACTCAGCAACCCCGCAAGCTTCTTCCAATAGTTCGACTGTGTGCATCCCAGCTCCCCTAATTCGCCATAAGTCCGTGGCTGTTACCAGTTCCAGTCGGGCGGATTATACCGGCTTCGGTTTCAGTTGCCCAGTTCGGTTCTCCGATACGTCTAGAGAGCGCTAAACGAAAGCCCCACAACGAGTTAAGCCGCGGCTATGGGGCAAAACATGACAGTCACACCGAATGCGGCAAGCGAGTAAAGATAGGCGCACCGCCTACACTCACCAGGAACTCGCAGGTTTTGGCTTCGAAGTTGGAAAGTGATTCTCCACATGTCAAATGGCACCCAGGACCGTCCATCCCTCGAGCAGCAGATTGAAATTCTGACTCGGCAGTTGCAACATGCGCAAAAGCTCACTTCGCTGGGCGAATTGGTCAGCACGACGACGCACGAATTCAATAATGTCCTGATGACCATCATCAATTACGCCAAGATGGGACTGCGATGCCGCGACGATGCCACGCGCGACAAGGCACTTGGCAAGATTCTCACCGCCGGCGAAAAAGCGGCACGAATTACGAATTCAATACTCGGCGTAGCCCGAAATCGGTCCGACGGGTTCGAGTCGACGGACCTGGCCAAGCTGATTGATGACGCGATGGTGCTGTTGGAACGGGAAATGAACAAATACCGCATCAACGTCGACCGGCAGATCGGCGACGTTCCCGAAGCAATGGTCAACGCGAACCAAATCCAGCAGATCCTGCTCAACTTGTTAATCAACGCGCGTCAGGCCATGTCGAAAGGCGGACACCTGCTGATCAAGCTAGACCACGATCCGCAAAGCAATATGATGGTGATCGTCGTGCGGGATAATGGCGCCGGGATTCCGGCGGATCAGCTGCCACGGATATTTGATCCGTTCTACAGCACGAAGGATGGGCCCGACGAAACCGGCAAGGGGGGTACCGGATTGGGCCTGTCGTCCTGTCGTAACATCGTTGAATCGCATCGCGGACGCATTCGCGTGCAAAGCACGGTCGGAAAAGGGACGGCGTTCACGATCATGCTGCCGGTCGCAACCGTTGCTGGCGTACCGGCTCCCACTGCCACGTTGGGAGTGCCCACACAAGCGACCGCGCCCGATCAACCAGCGACGTGATTGGGCCGAGAAGCTCGAACGTGACCTGCTGACGGTCGAATACCGGTCGGTCACCCTTGCGCGCCCTCCAGTGGCACACGATCAGGTTCATCACCTATTCTTGTTCTTGGGAACCGGTTGGGTAGCACTTTCCTGAGCGAGTGGGCATCGGCGTGGTCGTCGGTGACTTGTATGGGGGTAGACGCCTTTACGTTCGCGAACGGATGTGAGTGCTCTACGTTCCATTTGCACGCGTGTTGCCGCTTTAACGAACACGGGCTCCGCTCGCGGGTGTCCGGTTGGTTGGGATTACATCACATGGTGCTCGCTCAGCCTGTGCCACACGACAACCAACGACACCCGCCTCCGTTTTGGAAAGCTGCGCAGCTTGCAAATCACTTGCACTGCCAAAACGGAAGCAGAGGTCATTGTCGTTCGAAATCGGATTGGCTGTGGCCCGGTTTTTTACCGCGAAACGGTTGTACTCCAGATCCCAAGGGTCGCGCCGCGGCGCAGTCGCGGAGCGCACCCTGGGAGAACTTTTTTTGCCCGCAATTTTCTTTGCCCTTCAAGGAGAACCGGCAAAACGGCATCCATGAGCACGAACACAGCAAAGGGCAAAGAACATTACGGGCAAGGAATAGCGCTCGGTGGAGTGCGTTGCGATCAGACAACTGCCACCGAAGTGCTTACACGCAGCGCGCGTCAATTCCGAACAAAATCCATGCGTGGACGAAAAGTTGAGCGATGAAGAAATGTCAAGAAACTTGACTGAACTTGATTGACTTCGTCGATTGGCGTGATAGAACGCAACTTAGTCGGGGTGCGATAGGCTTAGTGGGCAACGAGCGTTCGCTGTCGCACGCTTCGATTGGGTTTCTTCGAGAGAGCCGATTTCTTTTGGGGCAGGTTCTCAGAAAGACGGATTCTCCAATGGACAAAAGGGCAGGTCTTCTATGATTGTCTTTTCTTCGGTGAGCTGATTCCAGGCTCAGCCAGTACCGTAGACGGTTTGATGTGGTTGCACCGTGCGCTGTTTGTGCGCGCTGTCGGTTCAAACCGGCGCATGCCGAGGGCGATGCAACGCGGCTCGATGTG
>JAJRVM010000377.1 GCA_024277285.1 Planctomycetota bacterium | reverse complement strand
GTGGAGCACGGTCGCCGCGAATGCGGCGCACCTTGCGGAACCCTAGGAAAGGCACCCCGCACACCACCGGAGGCCTGAAAGGCCGCGTTACGGGAAACGTCTGGCGCGGCCCTTCAGGCCGAACCCAGTGAAAGAAAAGCAACGCAACAAAGGCAGCAACAACGACGTAAGAAATCGACCACCCCAGAGTGAGGATGAGGGGGCGAGTTTGCAAAAAAAGCTCCCCTCGCCGTTTGGCGAGGGGAGCTTGATCAGCATCCGAAGGTCAGACCCTGGACTTATTTGCTCTTGAAGTCCAGCATCCACCAGCCGTCATCCCATTCCAACGTGACCTTCCGCCATCCCAAGGGCACTTGGGGATAGGGGTAGAAGGGACCAATGTAGGGCCACGCCGTCGGCGAGTACTGTCGCGGGTATGTGACAGCACCGTAATTCGGATAAGCTGCGTAACTGGGCCAAGCATACCCGGGCATGCTCGGGTTGTCGAAACGGGCACGAGCAACACCAGCGGCAGCCGGATACTCAGCTACCGGTTGTCCGGCGACCTGCTGGGTATAGGCCACAGATCGAGCCGGAGCAAATGCCATCGGCACCTGTCGCGTTGCGGGTCGAGCCTGCGGCGCAGGTGCATAGCGGAACGGTGCAGGTGCTTGTGGACGTGCAACCGCGGTTCCGACCGGAGCAAGGGGTTCTTGCGTCACGGGCGCCACCGCCGTCACAGGAGCGGTCCGCGTGGCCGATGCGACGGTCACCGGAGCCGCAGCAGCGACGCTCAGGTCATTAACAACCTGCTTCACGCCACGCACTCGGCGGGAAATATCCAACACCAAGCTTCGTTGCGCTTCGGTCGCGACGCGGCCTGAGACCCACACGACTTGGTCGTTGACTTGCACGTCAACATCGAAGTTGCGCAGAATGCCACGGTCCTTCTGAGTTCGTAGCTTCCCAATAATCACCTCAGCCAACTGCGTGTCGGACGGCCGCTGCGATTTGGCCTTCGACACGGGGGCAGCTTGGAGCCGTTTCGACCGTGTTTGCACGGGGTGTCGCGTCGGGCTGGGCTGAACCAGTTTGGGGCTCGCCAGTTCGGGTTGAGCCAATTCCGGCGGTGCCAATTCGGTCTGAGCACTGGCAAGCAGCGTCCTGGCCGGCGTCGGCACGGACTTGGCCGGTGCAGGTGCTGACTTGGCCGGTGCAGGTGCTGACTTGGCAAGAGTCGACGTCTTGCGCTCGGCCCGCTTTTTGGCCTTCGACTTGAACGCTCGTTGCACACTGCCGCGCAAGTTCGTCAACAGCTGGCCTGGTTTCTTGAGCAGTTTGGATTTGCTTTCGGTCCTGAGCACCGCTGGTTTGACCTGCTGCTTCGGCTTGGCCGTCGCGGCAGTATTGACCTGCAGGTCGTTGACGACCTGTTGCACGCCGCTGACGCGTCGCGCAATATCCAACACGAGCTTCTGTTGTTCGGCGGACCGAACATGGCCCTTGAGCCAGACTATTCCGCTTTCGACCTCGAGGTCGATTCCGAAACCAGCAAGTTGTCCACCGGCCTTCTGTTGCCGCAACTGCTGGACAATCTGCTGCGCTATCTGCTGGTCATCGGCATGCACCCAGCAAGGCGACAGAGCGGCGATGGTTGCTATCGCCAATCCGAGAAGTAAACGTCGCATGGGTCCCCCCCTCCTGAGGTTAATCTCCCTGATTTTGTCGGTTGTCCGCAGTCACCGGATCCAGCATTCTTGTCGGTGGACGCATCACGATGCAACGCGTCCGGTGACAACAATCGCGGGGTCGTTGGGATGTTTTTTGGCAAATAGGACAGCTCTTACGAGAGCACAACAGTCGCATCGGCTAGTGACGAAGGAGGGAACGCGACATGGCTGTACCATGTCATGCGATCGAGTTGCATTGCGGTCCCCCCTACGCAACTCTGGTGTCCGATTCAACTGCCCGATACTTAGTTTCGGTATCCGACCGCAAGGAAAGGCAGGTTTTTTTCGATTTTGCCGGTGTTCGCGAAAGCAACGCGCAGGACAGAAACCGGTCAAATCATCGCAAGTCCAAAGCAGACAGTGACTTGCGCAATCAAAATCGCTTTAAATGGGAAGTGAAATGAGGGAACCCAACCGCTAAAATGCAACCCTTCCCGAACGCTCACCGCGACATTCAAACGTGCCGCAAACCGTCAT
This sequence comes from Planctomycetota bacterium, assembly GCA_024277285.1. The sequence continues at coordinate 4,880 of JAJRVM010000377.1, read as the reverse complement.
AATCGACAAGGTTACCCCAGACGTAACCCAAGAGTCGCTGTCGGCACCAACCGCAAAGAGAGTGATGGCACCGAGGGCCAGTAACACGGCCACAAAGAATCGCTGGCAGTTCGACCGCCGGCCATGATCGCACAGGCGTAACGCCACGATCGATCCAAGCCCCAGCAGTTGAATGACGAAGGTCGACCAGAAAATGACGGGCAAAGAGAGGGTCCACATGAGATTCGTTACTCCCAGCTTCCATTCCAGGTAAACGTGTGGTCGTCAGCGTTGGATCGTCCGTGTGGGACAAGTGCCATGCGGGAATGATCCGCCAACGACCCACCACCATAGTCCGCTCGCAGCCGCGACAAATCCCTCGTCGCAACCGACTCGTAGGTTGCAAGTAACGTGCCAGCGAGCAGGTCAGTTGCCAAAGGCTATCCGATTTTCGGTTTTTTGGCAAGATTTACTCAAGCCGCCAAGGAGACCGGCCGAACGTTATTGCAAAATCTGCAAAATGACGTCGGTTTCGGACGTAAGACTTACAAATTGGTAACCCATGCTGACCGCCTCTTGGATGGTGGCTGAAGGAGTTTTTGGGACTTGAAACGAAGCGAGCCCGCTCATGGTGATGAACGGGCTCGCTAAGTCGATTTCCGGCTTCCCTGGATCCTGCCAAACGGCGTCCGAGGCCGGTCTGCCGACATAATGGGTCAACCGATGGTTACCGGAGCAACCGGCGGAGCTCTTTATCCACTTCGCCGGCATCCAGGTTGCGATTGACCACTTTCCCTTCTTGGTCAGCCAGTATCATGGTCGGCAACACGAGCACGCCGTAGGCGTTGGCCAGCGGGCTATCGAGGCCACCCGGAGCGTACAACTGTGGCCAGGGCAGGGGGTTTTCCTTGAGATAGGCGTCGAAATCCTCGCGGTTGCTGTCCACGTTGACACCGATCAACGCCACGTTGTCTTTACCATACTTGGCCTGCATGTCCTTGAGCAATGAAATGCCCGGCAAACACTGTGTGAAATAGGTGGCCCAATAGTGAACTAAGACCACCTTTCCCCGATAGGAACTCACATCGATCGTTTTTCCGTGGCTGTCCTGGCCGGCGAGCACCAACGACTGCCCAATCGATTCGATACGGCGTTTCGCACCAGTGGCCTTCGTGGCCACGGTCGTTCCCGGGAACTTGGTCGCAATTTGGCCGTACCACTTCACGGCACCATCATCATTGCCCGCAAACTCCTCGGCAATTGCTAACTGCAGCATCGCCTCGGACGCGTCCGAACTGGTAGCATAATCCTTGATGAATTGTTCAAGGCTCGACAACCAACGGTCCTGGATCTTCGCAAAGTCGGCGTCCGGCTGCTGCATGCTCAACGTGTACCGGGCCGTCAGGAAACGGTACTTGACATAGCTGATCAGATCGCGATCCGCCTTCTGTTTTTCCAGCTTAGCGCCAAGCGTCGACAATCGTTTAACCCCCTCGGGGTACCCACCCGACTGGGCGGCCGCGCTGACCGTATCGGCCAGTTGCCGTAGCCAATTCTCGCGTTCCACCTTGCCCGCGGTTTCCGCCGCCAGCAGCTCCAAGACGTCGGCACGCTTGGCATTCAATGGCGCCAGCGTCTCGGGAGTATCAGCCAGGAGCAAGTCTTTATCGATCTGTTCAAGCAGACCGATGAGACGTTGCAATTCGGGGCTCAAACCGCCGGTAACCGATACATTACCGTCAGTCCGCCTAGAACGGGAAACCAGGAAAAAGAAGCCTTCCGGGTTCGTGCTGGACTGGGCATCAGTGACCGATTTGGGCAAATCAATCAGGCGCCAGACGTCGCCAGCCTGCACCAACGTACCAATAATCACCTGGCCATGCTTGTCACGAGTCTCGATAACAGCCGCAACGTTCTCGTAGACACACAGGTCCCGTTTGGCACCATCGGTGCCCGCCGGAACGACACCGGGACGGGTTCCGCCAAAGTTGACCCAACGCGCGTCATCTGGCACGATATCCTGCGTGCGCAACAGCTCTTCAAAACCGCTATTGGCACTGGCTAACTGCTTGGTCAGCTGCCTTGCATGAGTCGCGCCGAGTCCAAGATCGCGAAGTTCGTCCTTGGTAAGCAACAGCAGCTTGAAGCGGTCCGCATCGCGTTGCCTCAGCGCCAAGACGACTTCTTCCGAAACTTCTTCTGGTGAAATCGCTTTCCAGCGGTCAATATGACCGTCCTCGTTGGTATCAACTCCCCATCGAATGCCAGCAGTACCGAGCCAGCGGTACTGATCCGCTTTGCGATTGTGATTACTGTCGATATCTCGATACACCTCGATTCCGTCTTTGAAATAGCACCACTGGTCGACATTTTTGTCGGCATTGGTATCTAGGTACCGGCGTAGCACGTTGCCATCCGGATCGCGCACCTCCCAGCCTGTTGCCTTCCCCTCCTTGTAGAGCTTGAGCGAACATTTTGGGATCGTGGCCTGCGCCGGGATGTCGTAATCGATCCCCGACTGAATAGGCCTTAGTTTGAGTGCGGCGGCGGCGTCCGGCTGCGCCGCCGACACTTGGCCAGCCGTCGTCAGGGTAAGCCAAGCGAGCGAAAAGGCCGAAATAGCCAAGAGCCGGTGGTGAGTGAGGTGTGCCATGTGAAACGATTCCTTGTTTTGAGGCAAAAACCGCGATTACCGTCCGTTTTTCCGAGTTCGTTCGTGGCGTCGCTTCAGGTGTGCTTGCGTCAGTTCAGACGTTCGCAACGCGCGAGCATCGGCGACGACAACGATCGGCAATAATTCCGATTACCGTACGTTTTCTCGATTTACTCAGCTTGCTCGGCGGCCATTCTGCCGCCATAGGAGCGTCGGAAAGTTGCATATCTCCAGGTCAGCAAATCCCGCGAACTGTGCCAACAAGGTCAAAAAACGCTGGTTTGGCAGGAGCAGCCGCCATATTCACTCGCCTTGCGTAAGGCATCTTGGCCGGAGAACAAGAAAATCTGTAACAGTCCGACACTTTCCAGCCGATAACGATAGGACAAAACGGCTATTCGAGACAAGCTCGATTTATGCCCCCGGTTTGACAGCCAGCAGTTGGAATCTACAATGAGCTCTCTTGGAAATGCCTCGCGAGTGGCATTATTCCATGGAAACGGGCGCATAGCTCAGTTGGTTAGAGCGCGTCGCTGATAACGACGAGGTCCGAAGTTCGACTCTTCGTGCGCCCACTTTCTTTTGGTTTTCGCTTTATTGGCTTCCGTCGAACTTGGGCTTGTCCATGTGGATAGGTCCACGACACGGATTCCCAGGGGCCGTAGCTCAGCTGGGAGAGCATCGGCTTTGCAAGCCGAGGGTCGAGGGTTCGAGTCCCTTCGGCTCCACTGAGAAGGCCGCCGGCGCAGTGCCGGCGGCAGCCAGCGAAAAACAAAGGGCGGGGGGGTTTTCACTTCGCCCTGCGACGTGTAGAATTTGCAGCTCGCACACAGAGGGGAACTGACGTTGAACAAGCAACGTTACGAACCTCAAACGGCGAGCGGGAAGTGCTCCTGGAAAAAACTTTTCAGAAACGCTTCCCGAGCATTGACAACTCAGAGATGGATCGCTAGATTTGGCTCTTCCGGTAAACGAAACCGGATGGATGCAAGCCGCCTTCCTGAGTCGCTGGGACCTTGGAAACGAGTTCCGTAGCAACCTGAGGAAAGCGGCTTCTGTCCATTAGACGGCAGGCTTTCGAGCTTGTTGCAAAATGGAAAGAGCTTGGGCACGTGCATCGTGCCGACACGATCTTTGACAATTTGGTTGTAAAGGTAGTAGGCATCTTCAAATGAAGACGAGTGAACTTTGGGCTGCCAGTCTGAAGTGAATTTGACTTCATTTTATAGAGTGCGAGAAGAGACTGCAGGCGTCCGCTGGACGTGTGCGATCTCTGACTGAATACTCGGATTGAAATCGTTGTTGGTAGTGTGATTACTACAACCAAAAGACTCGATGCTCAAGTGACTCGAAGTGAGTTGCGGCGGCACGCGAGAGTTTTGGATTCGTGTGGTCAAGCTACAAAGGGCGTATGGGGGATGTCTCGGTGTCAGAAGGCGATGAAGGGCGTGGAAGTCTGCGAAAAGCCCGGGGGAATTGACAAACGAGTGTTGATCCTGGGGTTCCCGAATCAGCGCACGCTGAATTCATAGGCGTGTTGCGGCCAACCCGGTGAACTGAAACATCTCAGTAACCGGAGGAATAGAAAGAAAAATCGATTCCCTAAGTAGCGGCGAGCGAAAGGGGAATAGCCCAAACCGTGGAGGTTTTCCTCTGCGGGGTTGTAGGGCCTCTCACATGGGAGTTACAAAGTAACCAGCTAGCAGAACGACTTGGAACGGTCGACCATAGAGGGTGACAGTCCCGTAAGCGACAGTTGTGTTATCTCTCGAGAGGTACCTGAGTAGGTCGGGTCACGTGGAACCCCGACTGAATCTACGGGGACCATCCCGTAAGGCTAAATACTCTCTGACGACCGATAGTGAACTCAGTAGGGTGACTGAAAGATGGGAAGAACCCCTGCCTAGGGGAGGATAGTGAACCTGAAACCATACGCCTACAAGCGGTCGGAGCACTATGGTCGAGCAATCGACAATGTGTGACGGCGTGCCTTTTGCATAATGATCCGGCGAGTTACCGTCTGCGGCTTGGTTAACCCGTTCCGCGGGGGAGCCATAGGGAAACCGAGTCTTAATAGGGCGAAATTGTCGTAGGTGGTAGACGCGAAACTGCGTGAACTACCCATGAGCAGGTTGAAGCGCGGGTTATACTGCGTGGAGGACCGAACCCACTTGGGTTGAAAACCGAGGGGATGACTTGTGGGGAGGAGTGAAAGTCTAATCAAACGCAGAGATAGCTCGTTCTCTCC
>JAJRVM010000376.1 GCA_024277285.1 Planctomycetota bacterium | reverse complement strand
GCATCGACGATTCCTTACGCCGAAGGCGTTGTACTCCAAAGCCTGGGGTCAGCGCAGCCGCGTAGCGGCCAAGCGCCACCCCAGGGTGACGGTGGGAAGAGGTGACGTACGTGCCAGCGCGTTCCCCAAGGCGTTCGGCGGTCGGTTCTTTCCTGTGGAACGCCTTCGGCGTACGGTTTCCGCGGGGGGGGGCTCCCAGGGTGCGCTCCGCGGCTGCGCCGCGGAGCGACCTCTGGGCTCTGGAGTACAACCGCTTCGCGGCAAAGAGCCGGGCCAGAGCCAATCCGATTTCGGCGTCAATCTGGAAACGAATGCCAGGATGTCGACTACCAACACCTAAGAAATTGCCATTCGGCGCAATAACGGGCGCGAAAAACCTTCAATTCGTTGATTTTTCTTGGAACGTGCCATGGAGCCATCGCATTTGGCCGCTACCTGTGCGACTTACAGCAACGGTAACGGTGCATGGAATAGCTTGCGTTCACGGCCTCTGCTGGGTCATAAGAAACATCACCGCCAAACCCCGCAGGGATGGCCCCAAAACAGTTAGGACCGCCCCGTACGGGGCTTTTGGGTTGCGTGGGAAAGCTACCCCGAGGGTTACGCCAATGCTCGCAAACCTCGCATTGGCTGCACCCAGGGCTTGTATGGGACCGATCGGCTCAGGAAAGAACCCGGCAGGCTGCCGGATGATCCTCCGCTGCCTTTTCACTCTTACGGAGCGTGGATGATTTCGCTTTGCATCAACCTGGCCGCCGCTATCGGATTGCGACCTGCAGAGTCTGCACTGCGGATTGTCTTCGATGCCCTCGGCGTCGAGGAAAAGCTCCCCGATTGGACGTCGATACGCACTTGGCTCTGTCGATTCGGGGTCGCCACACTCGAAGAACCGGTTGAAGCAGCTGATGATTGGGTTTGGATGGCCGATCATTCCAACCAGATTGGCCGCGAGAAGGTCTTGGTCGATAATGAACTCAATCAAAACCAATTTTCATCACCCCACTCCCACACTCCCACTGCCCATATAATGTGCAGCAGAGATTGAATCACGTTGACAGCACTCAACACCGTGCTTAGTATGGACTTAGGTATTTTTGCTCTGGGTGCGACAGCTGCCGAGATAGCGCTGGTTGCCTTTCTTGCGAACATGGTCTGAGCAATTTTTCATTGGTCTTTTTCCTGGATGGCGAGTGCTGCGTGACCAGTCCCTCTCGATCGGGTGTGTTTGAAACATCGACCGACCGCCGCGTTGATGCCTTTACGGAGAGCATCAGCTTTGATCGGCGACTCTATGCGCACGACATCGCCGGCTCGATTGCGCACGCCCAGATGCTTGCCGATGTCGGCCTTATTAGCGCCGCAGAGTGCAAACAGTTGTGTGAGGGTTTGGAGACGATACGTGCGGAGATCGAGCAAGGGCAGTTTTCCTGGCATATCGAGCTGGAAGACATCCACATGCACATCGAGCAAGCGTTGATCGAACGCCTGGGTGATGTGGGGCGCAAGCTGCATACCGGGCGCAGCCGGAACGATCAGGTTGGCACCGCCACGCGATTATGGATTCGCGACGCGATTGATCGCATTGATGATCGTCTGTTGGAACTACAACGAGCGTTTGTGGGGCGTTGCGAGCGGGATAGGGATATCATCCTGCCGGCCTACACGCACATGCAACGAGCCCAACCGGTCCTGGCACCACACTATTGGCTGGCCTACTGCGAAAAGTACGAACGCGACCGACAACGACTGGCAGGATGCCGTAAACGCGTGAATTGTTGTCCGCTCGGCAGTGCCGCACTGGCAGGCACGTCACTGCCGATCGATCGCGAGAACGTGGCCCGTCGACTTGGTTTTGAAGACGTAATGGCCAACAGCCTGGACGCCTCGAGTGACCGCGATTTCGTCCTGGAATCACTTTTTGCTTTGTCGTTGATCGCGGCGCATCTGAGCACGTGGGCAGAGGAGTGGATCCTCTGGTCGACTGCGGAGTTCCGGTTCCTCAAGCTGCCACAGCAATTCTGCACCGGTTCGTCGATCATGCCACAGAAAGTGAATCCGGACATTCTCGAATTGACGCGCGGCAAGACGGCCCGCGTGATGGGCGATCTGCAGACGCTCATGATCCTCGTCAAGGGCCTTCCCCTGGCTTACAACCGCGATCTGCAAGAAGACAAGCCACCGTTGTTCGATGGTTTTGATACGGTTCAAGCCTGTCTCGAACTGGCTCAGCCGCTGGTAGCCGGGGCCGACTTGGATCGGGCGTCGATCGAGTCACGATTGGACGAGGGGTATCTGGACGCGACGACCTTGATGGAATACCTGATTCGCCGCGGGGTGGCACAGCGTCGTGCACATCATTTTGTCGGCCAACTGGTCGGACTTGCCATGCAGCGCAACGTACGACTTGCCGACCTGCCGTTGGCTGACTACCAACAGCTGGATCCCGAGCTGGACAAGTCGGTCTACGAGATTTTGGGAGCCCAACAGGCCGTTGCCGCCTTTGTCAGCTACGGATCGACCGGCCCTGCGCAAGTGGCCGAACAAGTTCGACGATGGCGAGAGAAAGTGGGGGCGTCGACATAGCCCAAATCGTGACGATCTATAATCGAGCGGTTGCGCTCGCAACCACGGATTTACAACGGTTTCACAGAGGACTGGGGCAGTAGAAACGGACTGGACCGGCGGCGGAAGAAAGTTGGTCCCAGGGCAAGACACGTTCCAGGGAGCCACCTGACAAAGGTTGACCGAGTGGCTCGGAAAACTTGCCGTTGTGGCAATTGAACAAGAGATCACATCGGTAACGCATTTTAGTGAAACAGCTAAGAAGATACGAATCATGAAACGTGCATCCCTCGAAGGCTACCGACTCCTTTTCGTTGACGTGATCACCATTCGTTTCCTAAGTATTCGCTCACGACGTGTTTTGAGCCGCGGCATGTGCGCGTTGCTGCTTCTCGTCGTTAGCCGCTCGAGCTGGTCGCAGGATGATCCGTTTCGCGACTCGGGCGCGGCGGCGGCATCGCCCGCAGCGACGACAGCCATCGATACGGGCGATGCCAAGGACGCGGCCGATAAGGAAACGAGCGAGTACGAGAAACTGTTGGCCGCCGAGAAAGATCCTCTGGTCCGCGCCATTTTAGACGCGAAGCCGACCAAGCCTGATCAATGGATACACGACGTGCAAGCGTTATTGAACTTGAACCGACCTGTATTTGCCAAGGAATACCTCAAGCAATTTTCGGCCCTTAAGCCGGACGATGCCGAACTGGCGCGGATCGAATCACGCTACGGCACCGCGTTGTTCTTGCGACTCGCCACGACACCGCAGTTGCAGCCGGAAGGGGCTGCGGTCGCAGATGCCGTGACCCAAGCCGCTCACGCCCGGATGCAGGACGGCGCGCGGCTTGCGGCGTTGGTCGACCGGCTGAGTGATGCCGATCGCGCCGTCGCTCGATCGGCGCTGGTGGAATTGGTCAAAGCCGGCTCGGTGGCCGCAGTGCCGATGATCACCGTGCTAGCGGACGACAACCGCAAAGAAGCACACGTGGCGGTAAGTACAGCGTTAGCAGCTCTGGGCAATGAGGCGGTTGATCCGTTGATCGCCGCACTTGGCAGCTCGAATCAGGTATTGCGCGCTCAGGTGATCGCCATTTTGGACAAGATTAAGTCGCTGCGTGCAACTCCGTTCGTGCTGGCCACGGCACTGGCACCGCAAGGGGGTGTTGACCCACGTGTTCAACGAGCGGCCACGAAGATGCTCCGAGACACATTGGGTGACGTACCATCGCGCGACGAAGCCACTCAATTCCTGACACGCCAACTCGACGAGTTCCTGGCCGGCTCGCCGCCTGGCCCGGTCGATCAGAACGATCATGTCACGGTATGGATATGGGACGCATCCCAACAGATACCCCGCCAACAAGAAACGGCCGCCGAAGACGCTTCTTTCGTGGCGGCCGCCTTGGCGGCCGAACAACTGCATGCGTTGAACGCCACCGACTCGGAATTCAAACAGATGTACCTGGCAACCGGTTTAGAAGTCGCAAAGCGACTCAACGGGTACAATCGCCCGCTCACGCAGGAAATTGGGGCGATCTATCGACATGCCGAATCCGCGAACACGGCGCATTTGGAACAGGTGCTGGAACTGGCGTTGAAACGAAAGATGCAGGGAGCGGCAATCGCCATCATCGATCTGTTGAGTGCCAGGAAGGATAGCGAACTGCTGCACAGCGCCGATGGCAAACCACGCTTGCTGGCCAGAGCGTTGTTGAGCCCAATGCCGCGCGTCAAATTCGCCGCCGCGCAGGCGGTCATGAACATCGACCCGACGCATGCTTACCCGGGAAGCAGCTATCTGCCGGAAGTATTGGCGTATCTTTCCGCGAGCGGTGGCGTGCGACGCGTGTTAATCGGTAACCCACGGCAAGCCGATGCGCAACAGTTGGCCGGGTTCTACAACGTGCTTGGATTTGTCGTTGACTCGCGCACCACCGGTCGTGCCTTTGCTCTACAAGCATTCACAGACCCCGACTACCGTTTTCTGCTGATCCATGACGCGATCGATCATCCGCGCTATCGCGAGCTAATTCAAACGCTGCGCCGCGATCCGCGCACCGCTGACTTGCCCGTCGGCGTGATCGTGCGCGAAGAGAACCAGGAGTCAGCCGAGTGGTTTGCGAAAACCGACCCGTTGACGATAACACTGGCTCCCGCCGTAACGCAGGAAGACGCCGCGTTGGATGCGCGCCGCTTGCTGGCCCTTGCCGGACGGAAACTGGTTTCGCCGGACGAGCGGATTCATCAAGCGCTCTTTGCACTCGACGCGCTGGCTCGACTGGCGACCGAACCGGAAAAATACCGGATCTACGATCTCCTGCCATTGGACGAACGGATGGAACAAGCTCTGAGCGTACCCGAATTGGCGGTCAAGGCGGCCGGCGTATTAGGCCTGCTCGCCACACCCCGTGCACAACGGGCACTGGTCGCAATGGCGAACACACAGATTCGGCCGATTGCCCAACGGCAGGCGGCAGCGGCAGCATTTCGAACGGCCGTATCGCGTCACGGTCTGTTGTTGACGCGCGACCAGCTGGCGCAGCAATACAAGATCTACAACAACAGCGAGTTCCTTGACCGCGATACGCAACAGGTATTGGCTTCTATCTTGGATGCCATCGAGGCACCTTCGCGCGCCGCTGACGCGGCAGCGAAACAAGACTGACTCTATGGCAGCAGAACGGAGTTATGGCCACATACATTGCCAACCACTTTAACGAGACCGGTCCGCCGATCCCTGGGATTATTGGTTCTAGCCCGGCGATGGAACAAGCGTATCGCGTCACGCGGCGCGTGGCGCGCAGTAATGCATCCGTCCTGTTGCTCGGCGAAACCGGGACCGGCAAAGAGCTGATCGCTTCGGCGATCCACCAGTTGAGCAGTCGTGCGACTGGCCCATTTGTCCGCGTCAATTGCGGGGCGCTGAGCGACAGTCTGTTGGAAAGCGAGCTGTTTGGGCACGTACATGGGGCTTTTACCGGTGCTATCAAGAACCGTACCGGCCGTTTCGAAGCTGCCCATACGGGAACTATTTTCCTCGATGAAATCAATTCCACCTCGCGCATGTTGCAAGTCAAACTGCTGCGCGTGCTGCAGGAACGAGAATTCGAGCGGGTCGGCGATACCCAGACGATTCAAGTCGATGTTCGGGTAATCGCCGCCAGCAATCGTAACTTGATGGATATGGTCGACGAAGATTCATTTCGGGAGGATCTTTATTGGCGCCTGAATGTCGTACCGGTCGAGATACCGCCACTGCGCCAACGTCGTGAAGATATCCCCCAATTGGTGGCATTTTTTCTGAACCACTATAGCGAGATTAATGATCGCTATGTCGTGCACATCCAACGCGAAGCGATCGAGGCGATGCAGAATTACCATTGGCCTGGGAACGTGCGCGAGTTACAAAATTACATTGAGCGGGCCGTCGTGATGGCTGACGGCGACGAACTGACCGTCAACCTGCTCCCATCCGTAGTGCTCGGTGGCCAGCAGCCACGTAGCACTCTGCGTGGCGCGGATATCGAATCACTTACCTACGAAGTGGTCCAGCAGGGCCTTTCGAACGCCGAATCGGATGAGAATAATTTGCACAGCAAGATCGTGAATCGTGTGGAACGGGAACTGATCGCACAGGTGATGAACGCCTGCAACAATGTTCAAACCAAGGCGGCGACACGACTGGGAATCAATCGCAATACGTTGCACAAGAAACTGAAAGAATACAACCTGGATACACAACCATGACCCGCGCGCGGGCGCGTCACGGTTGAGAACGTTCTGCGCAGCCATCGTTTCGCGGCCCGAGACTATCTGGCAACAGAAGCGCATACCCGTTAATCTTCTGACACGTATAAAGAAAGTGCGCACCACCTTTCACCGTCACACGGTATTACCATGTTATCCAATATCAGCATCACCTGCTTTACGGCAAGCTACGCGGTAACACTCGGTCTAGAGGTCTCTCGGCTTTTCTTCCGCGTGCGTGTACGCTGGATCGTGATGATTGCATTTGCCGCGGCGGGCCTGTTCGCTCACAGCGCCTATCTGTGGTACCGAGTACACAATGAATTACACGGCGAAGGGATCACGCCCCTTGCCTCCTGGTATGACTGGTGCCTGGTGGCTGCCTGGGTGTTGGTAGCCGCGTACCTCGGACTCGCCATCCGCCGGCCGGAGAATACGGTCGGTCTGTTTCTGATCCCCCTGGTTCTCGGGCTCATTGCGGCGGCGTACGCCGTTTCCGATACGCCCTCCTTTGATCGCGCCACGGCACTCAGCTATTGGGGCATGTGCCACGGTATCATGTTGCTGCTCGGGACGGTCGCTGCGACACTCGGCTTTGCTGCCGGGATCATGCACTTGCTGCAATCGTACCGTCTCAAACGAAAGTGGCTTCCCCGCCCAGGATTCCGTTTGCCGAGCCTTGAGTGGCTACAACGTTTCACTCGCCGTTGCCTGTGGATTTCAACTTTTCTCTTGGCGGTCGGCTTGCTGGCTGGTCTGGCACTGAATCTGGTCCGGCAGTCGGTCAACGCCGACGCGATATCATGGACCGATCCCGTCGTCCTCTCGTCGTTGGTTCTCTTTCTCTGGCTGGCATTCGCCACGCTTTTCGAGTCGTTCTACAAACCGGCGCGGGCGGGGCGCAAGATTGCTTATATCACCATGGCGAACTTCGTGTTTCTCGGTCTCGTACTCGGCTTGGTCTTGTGGCAACAACATGGAATCGCTCCACCCGAATCCGGCAATTCGTCCGCTCAGCAGCAGCGTCTGGTATCCTTGCTGCCCCTTCGCCAAACGGGCACGATGCCGATGATATACTGGGGAGGTAAGTGATGAAATTGCGGTTGGTCGGTTGCAGTCACCACGATTCGTCGGTGGAAGTGCGGGAACGTCTTGCCTTTACCCCCGATCAGACGATCGATGCACTGCAGCAATTGCAGAAGCAGTTTCCCGATACCGAAGCGGTCCTGCTGTCGACCTGCAATCGCGTCGAATTGTACTTGGCCGCCACTGATCCGGTGGAGCCACCCGATCACAACCAGCTTATTTCCTTCCTGGCCAACTACCATCAACTCGATCCTCATACGTTGACAGACGAGCTGTTTTGCCACAGCGACCAACAGGCCGCACGGCACTTGTTCCTGGTAGCTGCCAGCCTGGACAGCATGGTGGTCGGCGAAGCACAGATCTTGTCGCAAGTCAAACAGGCGTTTGCAAAAGCACAACAGGAAGAAACAACCGGACCGATCACTCACCACGTGTTCGAAACTGCGTACCGCGTTGCGAAGCGTGTTGCCAACGAAACGGAAATCAGTCGCCGGCGCGTCAGCGTACCAAGTGTCGCCGTGGCCGATTACGCCAAACAACTGTTTGAATCGTTTGACGATAAGAAAGTCCTGCTCCTTGGCGCAGGTGAAATGGGCGAAGAGACGCTGCATTATCTTCGTGATGAGGGTGCCCAGGATATCATCGTGCTGAATCGTAGCCGCCCGCGCGCAGAAGCACTTGCCGAACGACTCGGCGCAAAGGTCGATGATTGGGAGCAACTTGATGAACGAGTGGCCTGGGCCGATTTGATCGTCAGCACCACAGGGGCGCGTGAACCAATTGTTACTGCCGAGCAATTCCAAGCGATACAACGGCGACGATCCGAACGACTGCTTTTCATTCTCGATCTGGCCGTCCCGCGCGATTTTGATCCCGACGTGGCGAAATTCAGCAATGTTTATCTCTATTGCATTGACGACTTGCGCGCGGTCTGTGAGAAGAACCGCAAGGCACGAGAAAAACAATGGCCAAAAGCCGAGCGAATTGTTGACGAAGAAACACGACGTTTCATGGCCGATCGTAACTATCGAGCCACCGCTCCCACAATCCAACTGCTTAGGCAACAGGCCGATAAAGTCAAAGAGGATGAGCTCAGACGGCTGTTCAATAAGCTGGGAGCACTGGAGCCTCGCTCTCGGGAAGAGATCGAACGCGCATTCGGCCGGTTAGTCAACAAACTGCTCCATCCACCGATGGAATCGCTCCGCGATGAAGCAGAAAAAGGATCCCCTCATGGTCTGCTCGAGGCGCTGCGACACCTCTTCCAGCTTCCTGACTAACGCTTGCTCGAAGGAAGCCGAACTCATACGGCCCAGCGTCTTCGCGGTTCTTGTCATCGACACCCAGCGGCGTGCCCCGCGGCTCGTCGGTTGCTCGAACAAATTCACATCGCGCCAGAGTGCATTTTGCATTTTGCATTATTCTGGAGCAAGCGCAGTCGCAGGAGCAGACATTGACGGTCAGAGGCCGTGAACAAGATGGTACGACAGACTTTTCCTGCACCAGCTCCGGACGGCTTCGCGTGCCTCTATTCCCATTCTTCTTCGTCCTCTTCGACTTCCTTCTCTTCGACCTCTTCGACTTCCTTCTCGACCTCGTCTGCGACCTCCTCTTCGTCCTCTGCGATGTCTTCTTCTACGTCATCTTCGAGATCGTCTTCCCACTCGTCTTCCTCTTCGTCCCACTCCTCTTCGTCGTCATCTTCGACCTCTTCCCACTCGTCTTCTTCAAATCCATCTTCGTCGAAGTCCTCATCTATATCGTCGTCGTCGTCGTCATACTCCTCGTACTCCTCGTCGTCGATGTCGTCATCGTCGTCGTCATTCACGAATTCTTCGTCCTCGAACTCATCGCTGTTGACAGCGCCATCCGGCGCAACAGCGGTCGTCGAAGCCATTTCTTCCAGCAATTCGTCCACGGGCAGTTGGGTAGGTGATGGTACACTCACTTCCGACTTCTCCTGCTCCTGTTGTTCCGCGTCGGTAGACACGGGTGCGTCAAGCAACTTGGTCGCGGTAGGGTCTGTCGAGCCGCCGGCGTCCCGCAGCGCAAACGCGCGAGGCAAATCGTCGAGGTTCTGAAGACCAAATAGTTGTAGGAAATGTTTAGTGGTCGTGTAAAGGTAGGGACGTCCCAAATCGTTGCTGCGACCGCCAATACGAACTAAATCTCGCTCCATCAGCTGACGCAGTATCTCACCACAATTGACACCGCGAATCGCTTCAATCTCGGCTCTCAAAACGGGCTGACGATAGGCGACCACCGCCAAGGTTTCCATTGCCGGAGCGGAAAGCCGTACCTGAGGAGGCACATGTTCCAGTCGCCGCAGCCATGGGGCGAAAGGACGACGTGTCAACAGCCGAAATCCTCCCGCCACTTCTTCCACTCGAAATGCTCGGCCAGCTTCATCATACAACTGGTTCAGCCGCCGGATGATCGTCCGGGCCTCCGTACCGTCTTCCAGCCGCGCGTATTGAGCCAGTTTGCGGCTGTGCAGCGGTTCGCGCGCTAACAACAATACCGCTTCCAGCCGCTGGCGTCGAGCGACCGGATCTTCTGTTTCCGCCACGATGCTGGCGCGCTTGACCGGCAAAAACTCCCGCCACCGACCCCGCGGCGTGATCGGCAGCTTGGTCCGGTCCAATACACCACAATATCGCAAAGCCGCACTCTGCAACTGCTTGGCCGGGACTCGTGAAACACATCGCATGGCGCTAAGTCGGCTAGGACAGAATCGGCTAGGATAGACACTCTACTGTAATAGCAAATCCGCAGGACCCAATAATTCGCTCAGCTATTTTGCCGCCAGAATCATTTCCACACGCTTCCTACGGGAAATCCGGGCTACTGGGAACACCGGTTCAGCTCCCCACAGCTCATTTCGCCCCACCACGGATGGTCACATGGCCCCGCCTCTACCGACGCAGAACATCGGAGTGAATGATTATCCTATCGGGAACAGCCCAGTCACACTGTTTGCAGGCCGAAAAACGTGTTTTCTGACACGAAACGGGCTCCCGGACGCACACCGCCAATGCAGCGCAATCGCTCACCCGAAAAGGAATCAAGTATCGTGCTGCAAAGCTGCAGCACAACCCAACATCCATTTTCAATCACGATAATCCGCTTAGCACTGACCGTAACGAGTTCACTTGGCCGGCAGTTATTCCAGTTTTCCTCGAAATCGGCCATGTTCCCGTTCGTTCCCCACAAAATCGGTGGTGATTCGCCGATTCGTTGCTTGTTCGTTGCATTGCTTGCCAGTAGGGTCTTGATCATAAACAATGGAGTCATGCCCGGCTCTTGGGTGGGCAGCAATGCTCAAATCGGGATCCGCACCCCTGTAACGTTCAGTTTTCAAGTGATTTCAAATGGCTCGCTCGCTCCTGACTCGCGTCTTGTCCCCTCTCGGACCGAAGCTTCTGGTCGTCGCTTTCGGAATTATTTCGCTGTTTGTGCTATTTGTCGTCACCTTGCGATTTGGCTTGGTGAGCGGCGAAGAATTTGCACCCGATACGTTTGAACGACGCTCGTATTGGTACTACGAACTGCCAATTGTGCATCTGAAACTGTCACCCGTTGTTCGCAAAGTAGAACAACGTCAGTTCGAGAAAGCGCTGGTGAAGGACAAGTTTGTCACTCAAATATCCCCCCCCAAACGATGGGACTTAGTCGCTGCTTACCGCGGTGGCCGCGATTGGCGACTCGGAGACGCGCAGATTCTTTGTCGATATTTGGATGCTTGGGATTCCAAAAGCAGCAACTTCACCAGTTACTGGGAAACCTGGACCTCGGACCATCCCAAGCTTGCCAAGGTTCTATGGCCAGAAGTCGTCACGCTGGCGCGTCAAGATCTCTACTTTCTGATCCCCCCTCTGTTTGAAAAAGCCTTGGCCCACCAGCAACCCCAGAAGCTGCAAAATGACCTGAATCAGATTCTCGCTCGTAATTATGATGTCTTGGCGACGACCGAAGTCGATTTGGCCAATTATGAAGCAGCGATTCGGTTTTACAGCAACGCGTTAAAGCACGATCCGCGTCGAAAGAGCAGCTTGAAGGGTCGTGCGGAGTGCTATGAAAAATCGGGAAAAACTGACGAAGCAAGCCATGATCGGCAGACCGCCAAGGAGCTCCCTGTGACGCGCGCCGAACAAGAAGAAGAGGCAACTGGACACCGGACTGACGAAGAAAATGGTAACCGTTCACGGAAAGGAGGACACGAACAGCACGCTGCAAGGGGAGAAACCGCTGATGAACACTAATCGACGCTAATTCCGAAGAGCCCTTCGTTGGGCTTGCCCCAGCAGGAGGCACGACTGGTCAGCTACAAGCCGCTTTTCCGCGAATTCTAAAACACGTTCTAACCTCGATGCCTCCGCTTCGTTCTTCCGTTTATCTTCTCTTTGGCCCCCACGGCAACCTCCTGACGAATTCGTGTCATCATGATCATCAACTTGGACCACAACGCCACGACACCGATCCACCCTGAGGTTGCTCAGGCGATGGCCGAGTGCTACTTGCAAGCGTACGGGAATGCCGCCAGTTCTCATCGGTTTGGCCGCCGAGCGCGGCAAGTGCTCGAAGACGCTCGGGATGGAATTGGCCGAATCCTGGGCGCCGACACATCCGGCATGAACGCCGATCGAATTGTGCTGACAAGTGGTGGCACCGAGGCGAACAATCTCGCGCTCTTGGGACTTGCGGGGAACGTACCGGGTCGAGTGATCATCTCATCGGTCGAACACCCTAGCGTGAAGGGCCCAACGGAAGAACTGCAACGCCGCGGGTTTGATATCCAACCGCTGCGCGTCGACACAACCGGCGTGGTCGATCTTTCACACTTGGACGAACTACTCACCCCGGAAACTCGGCTGGTCAGCGTGATGCTGGCAAACAACGAAACGGGCGTGTTGCAGCCAATCGAAAAACTAGCCGAAAAATGCCGCCGTCTGGGAGTGCCGATGCATACCGACGCGGTCCAAGCGGTTGGCAAGATTCCGGTCCATTTCGGCGTGTTGCAAGTGACCGCACTGACGCTGACCGCTCACAAGTTTCACGGCCCGCGTGGCATAGGTGCATTGATCATCAAACGCGATCAGCGGCTCGAACCGCAGTTGTTCGGTGGTGTCCAGCAAATGGGATTGCGGCCCGGAACGGAACCGATCGAACTCGCCGTGGGATTGGATCGGGCCCTGCATTGTTGGCAACGCGATGCGCAAACACGCGCCACGCGAATGGCCGCTCTGCGCGATCGTTTCGAGGAGTTGTTGCGGGGAGCCAATCTGAATGGGGAGGAGCCGGGAGTCGTCATCAACGGCCTTGGCGCGCCACGTTTGCCACACACGTCGAATATCGCCTTTCCTGGCCTCGATTGCCAAGCCGTTCACATGGCACTTGATCTGGCAGGCGTGGCTTGCTCCATTGGCTCGGCATGCGCCAGCGGCGCAAGTGAACCGTCCGCTGTGCTCCTGGCAATGCGGTTGCCATCACGGATCGTCGAGAGTGCCCTGCGCTTCAGCTTGGGAGCGTTCACCACGCGCGAAGAGATCGATCTGGCCGCCCAGCGCATCAGCGCGGCCATCGGTCGTCTCTATCAAGGGCGCCGACTCAACGTAAGGCGCCTGCGATGACCCGTTTGACGCATTCCTTACCATGGTTGTGCCTGCTCGCACTCGCCTTGCCACTGGCCAGCTGCGATCGGTCCGCACCCACTCCGAGCGCCGGATCGCCGACACCCAAGGCCGCCAAACCGGCCAAGATCAGTCTATCGCGACGCATGGCACGGGCGCGACAACTCTTCATCGAATCGCAGCTCATAGGCTGCGAGAAGGAACTGCGCGCCGTACTGGCAGAAGATCCCGACCACATCGAAGCCAATCGCGTCCTCGCACTGCTGCTCAACACGGAAGGACGACAATGGGAGTCGGCAAGATACACGTTCCGGCTATTGCAACTCGGCAACTTCACGATCCAAGACTTGATCATGCTCGGCAGCCCGCAGGAGCCGTACGAGGACCTTCCCGTAATTGAAGCCGCGTTGCAACGAAACCTCGATGATCCGCGCCCCGCAACCGGGCTGGTGCAATCGTACCGCAGTACGAATCGCAACCAGGAGGTCCTGGAGTTCTTGCACAACATCACCAGCAAGTATCCCGACCAAATCGAAGCACAAGCACAGCTTGGACGACTGCTGTTGGATCTGCAACGTGAAGAAGACTTCTTGCGTTGGCGCTCCGAATTGCCTGCCGCAGCGAAAGAGCATCCATTGGTTTGGGTGGTTTTCGGCACCTGGGCGGAACGACACCAACAGTTGGCCGAGGCAGCGCGCTGTTACTGGGAGGCCGTTCGCCGCGCACCAAACTATCGCACGGCCAACTACAACCTGGGGTTGGTTTTGAGCAAGTTGGATCGACAAGCGGAATCGGCCAGCTTCCTCGACCGCAGTAAGCAATTGGCTGATCTTGAGATTTTGGTTCATCCCTTGTTCGAGAAAGGTCCCAACGTGGCCGCGGTTCGCAAAGCCGCTCAACTGACCGAAGCCATGGGACGACTGTGGGAAGCCTGGGGTTGGCAAGTGGCACTGCTGAGCCTCGAGCCGAATGACGCCGTGGCACTCAGCCAACGCAAACGCCTCAAAAAAATCCTTGATCGCGATCAACCGCCTCAGGTCCTGGTCGCTCTCCAGCCGAGCATGTCGGTCGACCTCTCGAAACTCTCCTTGCCACGTTTTCCGGAATCGTCATCGGAACGACCGGCCGCCACGCACGACGAAATGGCGCGAGTTGAATTTGTCGATGTTGCCGCCGATATCGGCATCCAGTTTCGCTATTTCGACAGCTGGGTTGCCGCCAAACGTGAATTGATGCTGCTCGAAACCACCGGCGGCGGAGTGGCAATCTTGGACTATGACAATGACGGCTGG
>JAJRVM010000375.1 GCA_024277285.1 Planctomycetota bacterium | reverse complement strand
GTTGCCGGCCGGTTACCCCGCGCCGCTACCGCCGTTGACGGGCTCCGGCGCGTCGGTCAGCGTAACGGCCTTGGTGCCGGGAGACTACACCGTGTCGTTCACGGCCAACCCGACGAGAGCCAAATGCCCACCGGCAAGTATCTACGTCGGAGCAGGGACGGGCAGCGCGATCGAAGCGGAGTTCGTCGAATCAGCAGGGCAGACGTACGGGTTCGATGACTACACGAACCGTAACAACAATCCTGTCGTACCATTCAAGTCGGTGGAGGTCACGGGTTGGGATGACGTTCGACTCGAAAGCTCCGGACCGATAAGCCCGGCTGGTGTTGATTTGGCGAGTTCCAATACCGCTGTTGTTACTGTGACCCCGTCATTCGTCACAAACACACCGGCCACCATCACGGCTTGGGGGCAGTCGC
Organism: Planctomycetota bacterium; assembly: GCA_024277285.1. The sequence goes on along the minus strand of JAJRVM010000375.1, from coordinate 2,530 downwards.
GTGGTGTCGCGACGGTGAGCGCGTCGGTTAGCGGGACGAATTGCGGTGAGGTGGAGGTCTCCGTTCACAACGGTGTGGCTAAGACGTTGGCGATCGTACTGGTGCATGAGCAAAACGATGACACACAGGACCTCCCGGTTGGGCAGGGATTGCCGAACCAGTACGCGATTCGCGGCGGGGCCGATGGCACGCTCGAAACGACGCCTGCCGGTGACGATGGCATAGTTGTGGTTGGTACGGAGTCAATTATTCACACGGGCGGTAACGGGATATGCGAGACGGTTGCAGCGACGAGTGATGTGCAGGTGATCCCTGTTGGGCAGGGGCTTCCGGGTCAGTTGTGTGTCGGACTTGGCGGCAACGCCTTCCGAGACACGGATCCGATTGATCCGAATGATGCATTGATGACCGGAGGAATAGGGACGGGTCCGGATGGCATTTGCCATACGGTCGCTAATATGATGGATGTGCCGAGCACCGACATCGGTGCCGCGTTCGCGGTGGCAGATTACTTGAGCAACACGATCTACGGGCAAGCGGTCGTCGTGTGGCAGGTGACCAAGCTGCCGCCGCAGACGATAAACTATGATTTGAACCGCAACGGGGTCTTTGACGTCAGTGCCTGGACGACCGGCGAGATGGACGCCGTGATCAACGCGGCGAGAGATCTTTCATTTGACTACAATATCTTCTTGGTCGATCGCCCGAACGACCAGTCGGGTGGTTTTGCAGACTTCAACCAGCGCTATGTGTTTATGCATGTAGATTCGATCCTGACACCTGGAACGAATGGGCTTCCGAATCAGGTCGCCGGGCATGAACTGGGTCATGCGCAGGGTTTGGGCCATGTATATGAGACTAACCAAACGCCAACCGACACAGCGAATCTGATGGATCCGTTCTTCAATAACGGTGCAACAAAATGGCGACTACGTAGAAGTCAGTGGGAGCAGCTCAATACCTTGAATCCGTAGCGATGCTGAACCGGAAAGTGAGGAAACCGATGATGCTTATTCCAACGCTAACTGTAAGTTTGTTTGCGCTTGCGGCGCTCCAACAGGCTTCTGTTGCCCATGATGCGGGCGAAGTTCTTGATCGCTATTTTGAGTCCGTTCGCGATCGCGGAGAGGCCTTGAGGCTTGACCTATCTGAAGTCGCTGCCGATGACGCGGCCGCAATTGCATTGCTTGACAGCTATGTGGTAAACGAATCGCATCGGGTTCGGTGGCAAGCCGCGTCGCTGCTATACGACGTGGGAAAGTCAAGTCGCGATTGCGGAATCCGCACCCAGGTGACCGATCGCCTGGCGCGGCTGGCTTTCGACAAAGATGTTGGGCAATCCGTGTCGAAGTGGTTACTGAACTTTGAGGAAGATGACTTCAGTCGACAAGCCAAGAATCTGTTAAGCAATGAGATACGCATGGGCAATCAAGACCGCAATCTTGTGTACGTCGCCGGGGTGGCCGGGTTGCATGATCTGGAGGGATTGTTGCGCGATCGCGCTGACCGGGGTAGTTTGGATGCGATGTTTGCTTTGATACGCATGGGCGACGAAACGAGAATAGACGCTGCGATTGTTCGCGTTGACCGTGAGCCAAATCACGTCTCTCGGTCAACAATTCTCTTGGAACGACTGGCATACACGCGCCACCCGAAAGCTTACCGATATATTGGGACGTTTCTCAATAGCGATGAGCGTTTACCTCAAGTCAAGAACAACGTCCCCGGAACACCCGTCGCGCAAAGGGCGATGGACATCTTGGTGCGCGAGGTTCCCGGATGCCCCATCGGCACAGATGGGCACGTTCGCTATAGCTATACGCGCGAAGAGATCGCCATAGTTCGTGATTGGCTTCGCGAAAACTTCTGAACACGACCGACAACACGATAGCACATGAGCTTGGTCACGGAATGGTCGGATTGATCCATCCCGATCAAAACGGCGATCCCGACCCGACCAATCTTATGCACAGCACTAACGCGAATCCGACGAAACTTAGACGCAGTCAGTGGGATCTTTTGAATCCACCAGTTGGGCCATGATTTGGCACTGTTAAGGAGTGATTGCAATGAACTACTCAAGGTTATTCGTATCGATCACAGGCGCGGCACTCTGCACTCAAGACTTGCGGATTGAAACTAGCGATCGGGTGGCACGAAGCATTGAACAGGTGCGATCGGGTTGTGTCGTCGAATCCCTCAGTGAAGAACAAATCAGAGCCGATTCTGAGACCGTGGCCGTGTTGCTAGATGGTTTCGCCGATGACGGGCTCCGGCGCGTCGGTCAGCGTAACGGCCTTGGTGCCGGGAGACTACACCGTGTCGTTCACGGCCAACCCGACGAGAGCCAAATGCCCACCGGCAAGTATTGCCCTGGCGGGTAGCAAGTCTGTTGCGGCCCCTTCGGCGACGCTATCGATCACCCCGGTGGTGATCCCGGCTGATACGGCGTGGGGTGGTATGCCTGCGGGCATCAGTCAAACGGACATTACCGTCACATGGAGCCCGGCGCATTGCGTGGGTACGTTGG
>JAJRVM010000374.1 GCA_024277285.1 Planctomycetota bacterium | reverse complement strand
GCTGACGCTCGTTATCCGTAACTCTCAGTGGATCAGCTCGCGTGGTTACCGTCGTCGAATATCATACGGCAGGCAAGTGGTCGGACTACGTTTGACGATGACGATGGCTCATGCTGTACTAAGGCCGTGGGAGGCTCCGGGAGCATGCTGCCATGTGCCGTCTGCGTCGGGGCTGGTGCTCTGGTAGACTCATGATGATATACGATATTTCCCCCATCTTGTCGCCGTCGTTGGCCGTGTGGCCGGGAGACACCACACTCTCGCGAGAGGTCCTGTGTGACATGAAGCAAGGCGATAGTCTCACGCTTTCGTCGTTGCGATGCACGGTGCATGCCGGGGCTCATGCAGACGCGCCAAGCCACTACGGTGTTGACGCGGCAGGCATCGAGGTGCAGCCGTTGGAAGTTTATCTGGGACCGGCGCAGGTCATTCGGGTGTCGGTGGATCGAAACACGCGGGTTGGTGTGGCTGGTATTCCCGACAAGCTGGATGCGTCGCGGGTACTCTTCGCGACGGAGACGTACCCGGATCCGACTGAGTTCTCAGAAGATTTTGCCGCGCTCGAACCGAAGTTGGTTGACGCGCTGCACGAGCGTGGTGTTTGCCTGGTAGGCATCGACACGCCGAGCGTGGACCTGTTTACCTCCAAGACGCTACCTTCGCATCAGCGGTTTCTTGCCCATGGTATGGCCATTCTCGAAGGACTGGTGTTGCGGGAGGTGCCTGAGGGGGTGTACGAGCTGATCGCGCTACCGTTGCGGCTGGCGGGTTTCGACGCAAGCCCGGTTCGTGCCGTTCTTCGAACGGTGGAACCGTAGCGTAACCGTCTGATGCCGTCTGATTGGCTAAGTGGCGCTGCGCTTCAGGTGCTATGAGAACCAACCTTTTTTCTGTTTACTGCGAGACTTCGTACCGCCTTCCGCGCGGATTTGTTTGAGCAACTCTTCGTTTGATTTGTCAGGGTTGAGGCGTTTCATGGCCCTGAGGCGTTGCGCGGTGGTGCGGTCCAGCTTGGCCAGTACCTCATCGTCTTTGGCTCGTTGTTTGGATTTCGGTGCCGTTTTGGACTTTCGTTTGGCTTCTTTTTCTAAGGTTTCACGCGTCACCTTGATGGGTGCGTCCTTCGATGCTGTTTTGGCCCTGGCTTTGGCTTTTGTTTTGCTTTTTCCACCTCGTTTAGAGCCCGGCGCGGCCCGTTTCTTTGTGGTTACGATTTCGGCCTTTGCCTCTTCCAATGCATGGCGCATCGCCGCCCGCGTGTCCTCCGCTTCGTCATCAGTCGCGGCTTCCGGCGCGGTGGTTGCTGGAGGGGCATCCGTGTCCGGAGCCACAGAGGCCGATGGAATATCTTGGAACTTGTAGTTTATCCAGAAATCTCGTACCGCGGCGTGCCGAGAACATGATGACCGCATGGGGTCAACGGTGTTGCCGGCCGATAGAATGTTCTTGTTTTCTGTTCGGGCTTCCGCAAGAAGGACGCGGGCCTTCTCTTCGCGTTTCTGTAGTTCGGCGATTTGCTCCGCTTGTTTCTCTTCCGCTTGTTTGGATATTTTCTCTAAGGATTCGACACGTTGGTTGGCTTCGGCGATATCGCGGTTGCGCAATGACAGCAGGTTACGGATTTCTTCGAGTTCTGATTGTACGGTATCTGCGATCCGCTGCTTCTCATCAAGCTCACTCTGGAGTGATGCGAGTTTTGCTTTGGTGCCGGCTGCCGTGTCGGAAAGTGACGCCGCATGGTGTTGGGTTTGTGCCATCGCTTTTTGAAGTGAGGAGGCCTCGTGCGTGGCGCGTTCGGCCTCTTTGGCTTTCTCACTCAAAGAAGATTGTAACTGCTGTATCGTATGTTCCAGCTCGGTGCTGTGCGCCTTCGATGTGCGCAGCCGCTCACGTTCTTTTCTGAGCGATTCGTGTGTGTGGGCGAGTTCCGCCTTGGCATCTTGTGCGGCTGCTTCTCGTTGCTGAAGATCCGCCCGGGCCTGCCGGAGTTCACTTTGGATTTGCTCAGTTTGCTGCGACAGCTTGACCGCCGCACCTTGACTCTTGCTCGCTACGGCTTCCACAGATTCTGCCCGCGCGACGGCCACCGCGGCTTCGCTTTTTTTCACTTCAAGATCCGCCTGTAATTTCTTGATTTCCGTTTCCAGCTTGGCGGTGTGTTCCCGGGATTGTTGGGCCGTGTGTTTCTGATCGTCAAGTGCGTTCCTGGTCTGCTCCAGTTTCGATTCCACGACCTTACCCAACGCGACTTGCTCATCGAGTTTCGAGCGGACACGGTCCAGTTCTGCCTGCGTCTCGGCCGAAGCCGCCTCGCCCTGGCTCAGGGCCGCCTTGAGCGCGTTCGCTCGTGCCGCCGCCTCGTCACGTTGTTTCCGCTCCGCTTCCACCGCTTTACGAAGGGCATGTAGCTCCGTTTCCAGTTTGGCGGCATGCTCATGGGATTGTTGCGCATTCTCCTGCTGCTCTTCAAGCGCCATTTGCGTTTGTTTCAGCTTGGATGCCGCGTCTGTGGCCAACGCGACTTGCTCATCGAGTTTCGAGCGGACCCGGTTCAGTTCTGCCAGCGTCTCGGCTGAAGCCGCGTCGCCCTGGCTCAGAGCCGTCTTGAGTTCGTTCGCTCGTGCCGCCGCCTCGTCACGTTGTTTTCGCTCCGTTTCTACCGTTTCACGCAGGGATTGAAGTTCAGACTCCAGTTCGGCTACCCGTTGGTCTTTTTCGCCGGCCGACTTCTGGAGCGATGACAGTTCCTTCCGAGCATTGGCGAGTTCCTTGTGGCGTGCCTTTGTGATCTCGGTGGCAATGCGTTTTGCCTCTTCGGCCGCTTGCTGCGTGCTTTCTGCGTTCCCGAGTGCCGATTCGAGTTGAGCGTGCTGATCCGCCAGCGTTTTTTCTCGATCTTCCAGTGCGGCGATTCGCTGAGTCATTTCTTTCTGCTGACGTTCGAGCTCGCTCCGTTGCATTTGGAGCGTTTGCTCCTCTTGTTTGATTTCGCGGGCGAACCCATCGACCTCTTGTTGTTTCCGGTGAAGCGTTTGTTCTCGTTCGTCCGCTTGCTTATGTCGCTGTTCGAGTTCCACACGCTGCCTGTCGAGCTTGGCTACGGTCGCATGGAGGGCTTGCTCGCGGTTCTCAATGTCGCGGTCTCGTTTTTCGAGTTCTCGCTCACGTTGGTCCGCTTCTTTCTGTTTCACTGCGATTTGTGCATTGCGTGAACGAGCCTCGTTTTCGATCTGAGTGGCTCGTGCGTCAACTTCTTTGCGTTTGGCTTCCGTTTCCGCCGCAGCCTGTTCCACCGCGGCGCTACGCTGGGTCAGTTCATCGCGCTGACGCTGCAAGCTTGTGAGGTTTTTTTCAAGCTCATGTTGTTGGTTCTGGAGCTCCTCCGCTCGCTTTTTAGCGGCAGCGGCTTCACGGTGTTGTTGTTGCTGCGCTTCCTCGATGTTCGCAGATTGAGCCCGGATCGTTTTTTCCTCTTCGCGCAAGCGTGTGGCCTGCTGTGCCAACGTGTCGGATTCACCCTGAACCTGTGTGGCACGTTTCGCCAGCTTTTCTTCACGTTTGGCCAGTTCCGCCTCCTGCTGAGCCAGAGACGCCGCTCGTTGTTCCAGATCAGCCTGCCGGCGGTCGAGTGTCTTTTCGGTTTCGAGGGTGTCGGCGATACGTGCTTCCAGGTTTTTCTTCTGTTCGGCCAGCACGGATGCTTCTTGTTTGTTTCTGGCTCGCTGCTCGTTGTTCGACTTGACGCTGTCCCTGAGGGTTCGCTCTTTCTCGGCGATCGTTTCCAGACTCGTCCGTACGGTCGACTCCTCTTCTTCCAGTTCCTTGGTCTTGGCGGCGAGTGTGCGTTCGAGTGTAGCGAGATGCTCATGTGTGGCGGAAGACGCCTCTTCACGCTGCGCCACATCCGAAGCTAGAGAAGCTAATTTATTTGACTCGTCATCGAGTCGCCGACGTTCGGCACATTGTTTCGCATCGATTGCAGTCCGGTCTTTTTCCCATCGTTTTCGATCGGAGTCGAACTGGGCGGTACGGGCTGCGATGGCTTCCGCTTCCGCACGGAGTTTTTGTTCTTGAGAGGCCAGTGCATCGGCTTTGTCTTGGAGTTGAGCGGCCGTGTCGTCCAGTCGGGCTTGGGTCTTGCCGACTTGTTTGTGAAACCGAGAGATTTCCTTGTCGAGTGCTTTTCGTTCGCTTTTGATTTGTGCCGTGAGGTCAGCCCGTTCCTTTCGGGCGATCTCCAGCTCAGCCAGTTCTTGAGCAAGCGCTGCCGCCTGCTTTTCGAGTTCGTTGTTCCGGTTGTCAAGCTGTGAGGCCCGTTTCTCCAATTCGGCTGTAGCGACCTGCTGTTGCCTGGCCGCTTCGGCTATGTCGGCCTCACGTCGATTGAGCTCGTCTTGAATCTGCGCGAAGTGCCGCTGGCGTTCTTCGACATCATTCTCGTATTGCCGGCGAACGGTTTCGGACCAGGCGTCCAAGGCGGAACGTTGATCTGCCAGGCCACGCTCAAGGTCTGCAAATGCACCCTCTGCCGTGGCAAGTAATTGTGTGAACGTGCTATCGTTGCTCATGTCGATCGTCTCTCCCGTTCGCGCCTCGACGTACGCGGTGTGGTGCCTCATCGGCTGGGACGAATGAAGCTGCGGACACCCCGCGGGGCACCTGTTGACGAAACGGTGGTTTCGCTGTCCACAGCTATTCGGTCAACATCAGTTTACGTTTTGTCCATGACCGGCGGGATTTATTCTCCCTTGCTAGGTCCGATAGTCAGGCCGGGCGAGTGGCTCGAGTGGCTGCTTCTATCCCGCCTCAATCGACGGCGTATGGGGCCTGCTATGGTCATAGTTTTCGGACGATCAAACTCGTCGCAGGGTATCGTAGACTTCGTTCGGTATCACGAATACCAAGGATGCAGCAAAGGCTTGGATCGGCCTGGATGTAGCCGATAGGAACCTCGGAAGGCTATACGCCGGACGATGGGGCTGGTGAAACTATGGCAGCTCAAAGGAAAAGTAGGAATCAAACCATCCCCCCTGCGCCGAGCGGAGAGGACGTCGGAGCTTTGGCTGGAAGTGCCCTGGGGGCCTTGCGCGCCATGCATGAGAGCTTGGCTCAGCAGGTCGAGGTGATTGCCGCCGAACGAGCGGCCGCGATCGAGAAGGGCAAGGAACTGGCCGAGCAGGAAGCGCGTTTAACGAAGCAGAGCGCTGGAACGAGAGCGCAGATCACTGCTCTGGAAGAACTCTCTCGCAAGGTGGAAACGCAGCGGGCGGACATCGAAGAGATGTCTGTTCGGATAGAACAAGAACAAGCCAAGCTGGCTCAGCAAGCGATTGAGTTGGATGCACGTGCGGAGGCGCTGGCGAGGAGGGAACAAGCCTGCGAGTCGAGCGAGGCGACCATGCGTGAACGTGAGCAGGGCGTGAATGAGGTTCACGAGGCTACCATGCAGCGTCAGCGCGAGATGGAAATCCGGCAGTCTGAATTGGACTCCCTGCGCGAGGATCTGGCGATGCGCGTGGATAAGGTGCAACGGGCAGAGACAGAGTTGGCCGTACAACGTGAAGCGTTAAGTTCGCTCCAGGAGCAACTAACGCGAGACCATCAGGATATTGCCATTCAGCGAGAGCAATTGTTGCACCAACTGGGGGCGATGCCTCCTTCCCATGTGTCGGTAGATCCACCGCCGCCGTGTGCCGTGCCGCTACCCCAAGCGGTACCCAAGCCGGCCGGTTCCAAGAACGCGGAGCAGTTCCGAAAGCTTCGGCGTGATGCCAAACGCAAAGCCATCGGGGTGTAATCGCGTGACCGGGATGTCGTCTGCTACAACGGAGCAGGATAGATGGTGTTGAATTTCTTTTCACGCAAATCGAGTCGTGCGCGTACCGCAAGGTCGATGGGTGGTGTCCCATACGTACCGACGCCCGAGGAAGCGGCCAAACTGTTTGAGCCTGCTCCCTATACGTCTCCTCTGGAAGACGCCGTCCTGCAAATGGCTCATGAGGGGCGGTATTGTGTGATGCTGCGGGATCAGGCCCAGTGGGCGCAGCAACCCCACGGACCGGAAGCGATCGCGCAAGCCAAGGAGGCGTTGGAACAGCGTATGGCGCTGGTGCCCATGGGTACCGTGGCAATCAGTCCGACGCTTTCGGGGGATCCGGTGAACGAAGCGGACTACGACATTGAGCCGTTTTTGTTGGACGTTCACTGTGTGACCAACGCACGATTCCAGAAATTCGTGGACGCCGGTGGTTATGACTCATTGGAGTACTGGCCGGAGGAGATCTGGCCGCACCTCATCGAGCTCAAAGACCTGACGGGGCAACCCGCGCCAAGGTATTGGCGGCAGGGTCGTCACGATTTGCGGATCACCGATCACCCCGTCGTGGGAATCAGTTGGTATGAGGCGCAGGCCTATGCCCTCTGGATCGGGGAACGGCTGCCGACGGAGATGGAATGGCAGATGGCCGCCTCGTGGCATATCAAGAGTTCAACGGACGTTATGCGTCGGTTCCCATGGGGTGATGCGATGGACAGCCAACGCTGCAATGTGTGGGCCTCTCGCAAACGAACCACGGTTCCGGTTGATTCCTACCCCGAAGGGGCTGCACCCAATCAGGTGTTGCAGCTTGTCGGTAACGTGTGGGAGTGGACGGATTCGCCGTTTGAAGTCGTGGATGACAACGGGAATCCGATCGTTGGCGAGATGCCGATGCATTCCACACGAGGCGGTGCTTTCGATACATACTTCGAGGGGCAGGCGACAAGTCTCTTCCGAACGGGGCAGCTTGCGCTGTCTCGCTCGCACAACACCGGATTTCGGTGTGCGATGAACTTGTCCGATGCGATATGGCTTAACGACTGCTGACGCTAAGGAGCGAAACTTTGGCTACCAAAACCGCGCCCGCACTCACTCGGGGAGTTGAGCTTCCCTGCCTGATCTGCGAAACCAATAACTCGGCCGACGCTATCGTGTGCAACACCTGTAGTGCGCCGATGGCGCTCATTCAGGAAGCGGTGTTGCAGGAACGGGATCCGTGTATTGTGACCGTGCTCGGCGATAGCAATGTCGGTAAAACGGTCTATCTCGGTATCCTGCTCGATATGCTTTCGAAACGCGCCGACGATTTTGACGCCGTTCCCAAAGGGGCGTACTCCGTCAATCTGCAGCACACCGTGGTAAGCTATTTGTCGGCCAGGCAGTTCCCTCCGAAGACGGCCGTGGAAGTTGACGAGTGGCATTGGGCTTACTATCAGGTCTGTGAACGACAGAACAAAAACGCGCAGATATTTGATCTGGTCATGCCGGACATGGCCGGGGAAGCGCTCGCAGCGGAGGTGGCCAATCCCAAGACGTTCGCCGTCATACGGTCATTGTTGGAAAAAAGCGCCGGTGCGGTAGTCCTGGTTGACGGCGCGCTGGCCGCGTCCGGCTCGGCTCACCCTGATTTCTTCGCGCTGAAGCTGATGACCTATCTGGACGGTGTGCTTCAGTGCCAGCGGGGGGAAAAAGTGCCTACGCCGGTTGCGATCGTGCTATCCAAGGCGGACTATTGCCCGGAGTGTTTCGATGACCCGAGCGGATTCGCCAAAACCAACCTGAACCGGCTTACCAACATCTGCGACTCGCGTTTCGAGAAATACCGGTTTTTTGCGACCAGTGTGGTTGGCGCATTGGGGTACGGTAGCGACGACGCGGAGAATGTGGTGCCGTATCCCTTACACATAGCTCCGCGCGGTGTCTTGGAACCGTTCGAGTGGGTATTGTCCGAACTCTAGACGAGTTCCGTCGAGGCAGGGTGAAATGCCCAACATTGCGTTGCACTGCGATCAGGCCGTCTTCACCTCCGTGCGAACGCCCATGGGGGAAGGCTACCGGATCATCGCCGCCAGCAAGGGGCTCAAGCCGGAAGAAAAACAAACGATCACGCGAAACGCACCCTCCCATGAATCCCTCTGCTTCCCTGGCGACGGTGAAAGTACGGGGCCATTGGCTGCCGCCTTCTACCCGTTGAAGAGCGGACGGCGGTGTGTCTCCATGTCTTGCTACGCCGGCACAGAACACACCGGCAGGGGAGGGCAGCGTGTCTACACACATGTGGTGGCATTCGATGAGTCCGACCTGGCACGGTGCGGGTTCAATCCGCTCCGTATACTCCGTGCGTTGGTGATTAGCATAGGGTCCGAACCTCAGCTTCACCCGGAACCGGTATTGCCTGAGTTGGAGTTGTTGGTGGAGGACAAGGATCATCTCGATGCCCCCGCACTGTCTACGGAAGCCCGCATGGGAGCCCTGCACGCCATGCTGGTTCGTACGGATTTAGTGATTGCGATGAAAAGTGACTGGCTCGCGACGACGGAAGCGCTGCTCTTGGGCCTACCTGGAACGATGCGTGCGGATGTCTCGTTTGGCGCGGGGCTTCACTTTTCGTTAACGCGATTGCATCGGCTGAACGTGCTGTCCGACGACCAAGGAAAAGCCAAGCGGCGTACTACCGGCCAGCCCGTGGCCTACCTGGACGCAGAGTCTGCCGAGGCTTTATCCCCCGTCGACGCCTCATCGTGGCTGACCTTCGTCGAGCGACACTACGCCGCAGGCGATATGGACGGCTTGCGACGTCGGACTTCGCGTGCTTACGAGAATACGACGCTGGCCGGCTGTAATCGAATCGGTGATATATTCGAGACGATCAACCAGTTGCCACGCTTCGATTGCCGGACCCTGCTTGGCTTGGCGTCGGAGCATTTCGCGGCAGGCCACGAAAGCGCGGTGGGGGAAGCGTATGAGGAGTTGGCGGAAACCTTGAAAAGACTGCTCCCTCTGCGGCTCGATGCGGCGTCGTGGGAAGAGGTATGCAGTCTGTGGGATCCTATTCTGGCTCTGTGGCGCCAGCCTGGCGAGGAAGCGGAGTTCGCTCAAGTTCTGCTCCGTGGTGCGGCCTTGCGTATCGCCCGACAAGACCCGGTGCAGGCTGCCACGCTGACCGTGGAAATGGCTTCTGAAGTGGCTCTGCATTCTCAAGCCAAACCGTGCGATGTCATGATTGACGAAATCCTCTCGCGTCTGCTTTCATGGATGCGTCAGGCTGAGGATTCGGAACGGGCTGAAGTGGTACCGGTCGTGCGTTTGTGGCGCGAAGCCCGCCCAAATTGCGAGACAGTCACAGAGCTCTGTGTCGCCTGCGAGGACGTTCCGGTCAACAGTCCCGCTCCCTGATCGGTTCCCTCACGTCGTTCCAAACTCCTCCTCCCACGGTCCTGGCCCTGGTGCAACGCCATGACAGTCGTGCCTCTCTCTTGTACCATTCCCCGAACGTGTCGGCAGGCCCACGAACGGCCGCCGCGACCATGACGATTCACGATAATCCGGAGGAAGGTGTCCCTATGAGCCGGCAGCTTATTGAGTGTGTCCCCAACTTTAGTGAAGGGTGTGATCTCGGAGTGATCAAGCAGATCACCGATACCATCGAATCCGTAGAGGGTGTGACATTGCTGGATGTGGATCCGGGTAGAGCGACCAATCGGACCGTGGTGACGTTTGTGGGGGCTCCGGAGCCGGTGATTGAGGCGGCCGTACGTGCGGCACGAACCGCGGCCACACTCATTGATATGAGCAAGCATCACGGTGAACACCCGCGTTTCGGCGCGATGGATGTCTGCCCACTGGTTCCGGTGGCCAACATTACCATGGAGCAGACCATTCCTCATGCGAGACGACTAGCGCAGCGACTAGGAGAGGAAGTCGGGCTCACGGTGTATTGCTATGAGAACGCCGCTCTTACGGACGCTCGAAAAAACCTGGCTTCCGTTCGGGCGGGCGAGTATGAGGGGCTGGCCGATCGACTCTCCAAACCCGAGGGCAAACCGGATTTCGGCCCCACCACATTTAATCCGAAAAGCGGTGCCACCGCCGTCAGTGCCCGTGATTTTCTCATCGCGTACAACGTCAACCTAAACACCACGTCCACACGTCGCGCCAATGCCATTGCCTTTGATGTACGAGAAAAAGGCCGCGTCAAAACGGACGACGGCACGCCAACCGGTAAGCCCGTACTAGACGAAAACGGGAACAAGCTTTGGACACCGGGGACGCTGAAGTGCGTCAAGGGGATCGGCTGGTATATCGAGGAATACGGAATCGCGCAGGTTTCAGTCAACCTGACCAACATTCGTTGCACGCCGCTTCACATCGCCTTTGATGAGATCTGCGAGCGCGCACGCGATCGCGGCGTGCGTGTGACGGGGTCGGAGTTGGTCGGTTTGATTCCCCTGGAGGCCATGTTGGATGCAGGGAGGTTTTTCCTTAAAAAACAGAAACGGTCCACGGGCGTATCAGATCGAGAACTCATCAAAATTGCCGTCAAGTCGCTTGGTTTAGACGAACTCTATCCGTTCAAACCGGAAGAAAAGATCATCGAGTATGCCATCGCGGATGGCTCGAAGAAACGGCTTGTCGATATGACAGTGGAGGCGTTCGTTCACGAGACGGCGTCGGAGTCGCCTGCACCGGGAGGTGGATCAATCGCGGCGTCGATGGGCGCGATGGGGGCGGCACTGGCTACGATGGTGGCCAACCTATCATCCCACAAGCGTGGCTGGGACCAACAGTGGGAGGTCTTCTCGGATTGGGCGGATCAGGGTAAGACGATACACGATCAGCTACTCCGTTTGATCGACGAGGACACGGATGCTTTCAATACCATCATGGACGCTTTCGGTTTGCCGAAAGGCAGCGAAGAGGAAAGGCGGATTCGATCCCAGGCCATTCAAGACGCTACGAAGAGGGCTATCGAAGTTCCGTTTCAGGTGATGAAAGCGGCACTAAGCTCGTTCGAAGTGATCTTGGCGATGGCCGAGCAGGGTAATCCGGCCTCAGTCTCCGACGCCGGTGTCGCAGCGTTGTGCGCGCGATCGGCGGTGATGGGGGCATTGATGAATGTTCGGATCAACGCGAAGGAGCTCAAAGATCGGGAATGGGCCGATGATATCCTCGCGCAGGGGCAAGACATGCAAACCCAGGCGATCGCCCGAGAACGCGCCGTGCTCGATGTCGTCGAAGAGAAACTCTAGCGGCACCCATTCTTTTGGGTGGCAGTGGTCCTGCGAAAGCGGTTGCGAATAGCGAAACGGTGTCAGGTTGCTATCGCCATGCCGGCGTATTCTTGAATGATTTCCAGCAATAGCTTGCGTTTGATCGGCTTGGTCAGGTAATCGTTGCAACCGGCATTGATACATTTTTCTCGATCATGCGACATGGCATGCGCGGTCAGTGCGATGATCGGTCCGTGATAGTTTTTTTCGCGCAGCGTGGCCGTCGCCTGGTATCCATCGAGAACGGGCATTTGCATGTCCATTAATACGACGTCGTAGGGTTTGCCTTGTTGCTGGGCTTGTAGGGCCGCTTCGACACCGAGTTGTCCGTTCTCACGAACATCGATCTGCGCACCCGCCCGTTTCACGATGAAGCTGATAAGTTGTTGGTTGTCGCTGCAATCCTCGACCAATAACAAGCGGCAATCTTTGATGGTGGGTGTCGCTTCCGTACGGTGGGGACCGGCAGCGGGTTTGTCGACCATGCACAGGTGGTTGAGCCATGGTTCGTCGGACACCTTACCGATCGAGACCGTGACTCTAAATGTCGAGCCGCTGCCATAAGCCGATCGGACGAGCGTGACGCCGCCTCCGAGCATTTCCGCGAGGCGGGTACTAATGACCAATCCAAGTCCGGAGCCCCCATAGCGACGAGATGTGGAGTTGTCGGCTTGACTAAACTCCTGAAATAACCGGGCGGATTGTTCCTCGGTCAGCCCGATACCTGTATCCACGATGTCGAATTCGAGCTTCACATCGGTCGGCGATGCGGCGGCGGCGTCTTCCTTCTGATGGGTGCATCGAACGTTTACACTGACGGAGCCGGCCTCCGTGAACTTGATGCTGTTCCCGACCAAGTTGATGAGGATCTGCTGAAGACGGGTAGGATCGGTGTTAATCGTGGGAGGAATGGGGGTCTCGAAAACGCACGCTAACGCAATGCCCTTCGATTTCGCTTGAGGCGTAAGTAACGTCACCACATTCAGCAGAATCTCATTCAGCGAACTCGGCACTCGGTCTACATCCAGCTTGCCTACTTCGAGGGAACTGAAATCGAGGATGTCATTGATCACACCCAGAAGGTGTTCTCCATTACGCCGTATGGTGTTGATCGTGCTGATTCGTTTGTCGTCTTCCAGGGTTTCGTCTAAGAGCCGTTCGGTAAAGCCGAGGATGGCGGTCATGGGCGTGCGAATCTCGTGGCTCATGTTGGCCAGGAATGCAGACTTGGCCGAGGCCGCCTTTTCGGCCTCTCGCCGCGCATCTTCCAGTCGATGATTCATTTCTTCCACGGAATCGTGCGCGGCTTTGATCCGAACGGCAGAGCGTATGCGGGCGGCCACGAGGGGCCAATGAAACGGTTTGACAATGTAGTCCTGGGCTCCCGCATCCAAACCGGAGACGATATCTGTTTCTTGCCCCTTGGCAGACACCAAGATCACCGGCACATGGCGCAGTGTCTCATCGGATTTCAGAATCTTGCAAGCCTCGACGCCGGACATCTCCGGCATCATCACATCCATAAGGATGACGTCAGGGTGTTCCGATTTCGCCAGTTCGATGGCTCGAAGCCCACGACTGGCCGTGGCGACATCGTAGCCGTCCCTTACGAGATAATTCGCTAAGAGCTGGACGTTAAGGGCGACGTCATCGACTACCAGGATTTTCGTCATGGTTCTCACCCATCCGAACGAGGAAACACCAACAGGCTCCCGCATGGTCATGGATCGCCCGTGGTCTGCCTTGTCGCCAGTACACCGCCGAAGAGCCGTCAGCAATCTTCCATCGGGACTTGTCACCTACGTACGAAGACGCGTCGCGAGGAATACGCTCAGCCTTTAGTTATGTCGGCGAGTTGGCGTAGTTCATTTATCGCGATACAGCTTCCATCGGCGAGTTTGGCAATAAGTTTGCCTTATCGGCCTCACAGGAAGATCGGTTTGTCCCGCGATCGGACTGGTCCGAAAAGATGTACCGCTCGCCGTTCCCTGGGGTAACGGAGGGGCCTCGGGATTACCCTTGCCCTCCAAGTCCCGCCGAGAAGGGTTAATACCGCGTCGTTATTCAGATACGTTGAACACGCGGTGTTGTGGAAATCCGAAGTGGCTATGGCCGGGCCGTATGTGGGGCGTGTCTCTCGACCAGGGCGTCAAAGTCGCTCGATCCCATGTCGCTTGAGACGCTTCGTATGACAGCGGCCACGCGTTCAATCTCATCGAGCGATAGTTCCGGATGCATGGGAAGTGATAGCAACCGCCCGGCGGCCCGCTCCGTCTGTTCGAGCCCCTCAGGGATGATGCAGCGGTCGCGGCACGCTGGTTGCTGATGGATCGGGATCGGATAATGAATACCGGATGGTATGCCCTCTCGATTCAAAGCCGTCTGCAATGCGTCGCGATCCTCCGTTTGGATGACGTACAGGTGAAACACGTGCTCGATATGCGCTGCCGGCACAGGAAGCTCGATCGGCACATCCCACATAAGGTTGTGGTATGCGGCTGCGATCGACCGTCTCAGTTCGTTCCATTGGTCCAGGTAGTTAAGTTTGACAAGGAGGACCGCCGCCTGAACGGAATCAAGCCGGGAGTTCACACCGGGAATCTCGTGATGGTACTTGACGGTCGAACCGTAGTTGCGCGCCTGACGGAGACGGTCGGCAAGGCGCCGATCGTTCGTCACTACCGCGCCGCCATCGCCATAGGCACCGAGGTTCTTTCCGGGATAAAAGCTGAATGCCGCCGCATGGCCGAGCGAGCCGCAACGTCGCTGATGGTAGCGAGCACCGTGGGCCTGCGCCGCATCCTCTACGAGATACAGACCATGTTTGACGGCGACGGATTCAAGCGTATCCATCTCGGCCGGCTGGCCATACAAATGCACCGGCACAATGGCCTTCGTGTGGGTTGTGACGGCACGTTCCACACATGCCGGGTCGATGTTGTAGGTGGTGGGATCATATTCCACGAGTACCGGCGTCGCGCCGGTATGAAGCACCGACAACGCCGTCGCGATAAACGTGTTGGCCGGTATAATGACCTCGTCGCCTGATTGGATGCCAAGCCCCTGAAGTGCCAGCGTCAGTGCGTCGAGCCCGCTGCCCACACCGACGCAGTGCTTTACGCCGCAATAGACGGCAAAAGCCCGCTCGAACTCCTCGACGGATGCCCCCAAGATGAAGTCGCCCCGATCGAGCACGCCGAGGATGGCCGCATCTATTTCCTGTTTGAGGCTGCGGTATTGCTGTTGCAGGTCTACAAAGCGTATGGGCGTCACACTCATCGTGTGGCTCCGGATAAAATGGGTTCTGCATGATTCAACGAGTCGGTCACCGCTATGGGCATCTCCGCGCCGTTATGTTCGATGGAGCATTGTGTCGCTGCGAGGGCTCCGACGATACGCACGGCCATGCGCGCATGGTTGATCGGGTGGCGTCCCGTGCGGACACAATCAATGAAGTGAGCACATTCGGCGCGAAGCGGCTCAGGTCCGGTCACTTTCGGCACGAGCACGTCACCGTCGCGAATAATAGCCCTCTGGGCACCGAACGAATCGGCGTAGGGCGGGTGCGACTCTGTGGAGGCTGATTTATCATACACGCGAACAGGTTCCACAAGGTCGATATCGTTCCAGACGATCATCTTTCGGTCGCCCACGATGGTGATTTCGCGGACCTTCTTCGGGTTCAACCAACTCACGTGCATAAACCCGAGAACATCGTTGGGATAACGGTAGGCCGACACGACCACATCTTCCTGAGTCCCGCCGAGGAAACATTGTCCATGGGCATGGACCGCGGTGGGAGCCGCATCGAGCCAGTAATCGAAAATGCTGAGGTCGTGTGCGGCCAAGTCCCACGCCGCGTTGACGTCGCTACGAATGGGCCCGAGGTTCGTACGGGTGGCGTGAATGTATTGAACCTTGCCAAGCTCCCCGGAGTCGATATACGCCTTGACCTTTTGTATCCCCGCGTTGAACAAGAACACATGCCCCACGGCCAGCACCAGCCCCCGCGCTTCGGCCAACTCCATAAGTTCGAGGCATTCGTCAACGTTCGCACAAAGTGGTTTTTCCACCAGCACGTGCTTTCCTGCTTCCAACGCCGCTTTCGCCAAATGAAAATGCGTGTGGACCGGTGTGACGATGGCGATCGCGCATGCGGAGGGGTCCTCCATGGCTACGGCGGTGTCCGAAGTTGTCTCGACGCCGGACATGTTCTCGCAGATGCGAGTCAGTGATGACTCGTCTGCGTCGCAGACGTAATGAACGGCGGCGTCAGGCAGCGTATTAAAGGCCCGCGCTACGTTTGGTCCCCAACGCCCCGCGCCGATCACATTGACGACAACCGGATCACCGGATCCATCCATTCGTGGTAGCGAATGTGCATTCATCTTCTGATTCCCATTCCTGTAAGAAACACCGGCCGCAATATGTTCCACCAGTCAAGAATCGGGCGCATCTTCGTGTTCCCCATGTGACGTGGCGGGTAGATTTTCGTGCAGGGCACCTCGACGTGACGGTACCCGAGCTGAATCGCACGCATCAGCAGGTATACCTCCAGTCCATAGGCATCCAGCCATCGTTGTTGTAGGTTGATTCCGGGATCATCGAGCAGGCTCAAGCGAAACGCGCGAAAACCGTTTGTGCTTTCGGTGAGGCGCTTCCCAACGAACAGGCTTAGCAACCGGGGATGGAGTTGGGTAGCGAATCGGCGGTAGCGGGGCATGTCGCCGCCGTAGCGACCGCCGTTCAGAAACCGCGACCCGACTACAAAATCGGCGCGGTTCTCACAAATCGGGTCGAGCAACCGTGGAATCTCGTTTGGTTCGTCCTTGTTGTTGCCGGCCATGATGACCGCGACGTCGTAATCACGCTCGCGACCATACGCCAGGCCCGCTCGAAGAGCTGCGCCCACCCCGTAGACCTTTCCGAGAGAAAGCACCTCGGCACCGCGATTGCGCGCCACCTGTGCCGTGCCATCCGTCGATCCGTCGTCGATCACCAAAAGTGTCTCTACGATGCTGCGATCCGTACGCGAGACAACCTGGCCGATCTTCGCCTCTTCGTTATACGCCGGTACAAGGGCGAGAATGTTGAGATCACGGTACATCGATTGCAGCACCTCAAACATTCGTGACGCGACAACGTCGTCCTACGACGCCGCGTCCACGGTGGGCTTCCAACGGTCTTATCGGTCTGGGCGAATGGACTCGCCCTTTCGCAAGATTTATCGGAAGTTCGAGAGGGCGACATTTGTAATGCCGGATGCGCAGCGGAATCAGCGGTCCGCCTTTCCAATGACGCTTCACCCCATCTTTTGGGTTTCGTTTGTTTGGTATCGTCACGGAGGAGGCATAGAACCCCCAGTACAGCCGGGGGGATCTCCTGCCCTATGCAGGTGCCGCCCCGTGTCTTTCATACTCTCAGGGCCGCATCCCTAAGCTGATAAAGTGGTCTTTCGGGTTATGTTGAAGTGGAAAGAGCCCCATTCGGATTAGCTGAGGACTGCGGGTCGGGGGCATTTTCGGTCAACAGGCCCACCTCGCACGTGTAGCTTCGGCCACAGGCACCGCACGTCATGCGATCGGGCAGGGTTACACCACAGACGCACACCCAGCCCACTTG
>JAJRVM010000373.1 GCA_024277285.1 Planctomycetota bacterium | reverse complement strand
ACCGCAAGCCAGGTGGTTCGGTCGCCTTTTTTCGATGCCGCTCCATCTGCCGGACTTGAACTACTCGCCGGATAAAGCCGCCCGAGCGACGGGAACGGACCACGCACGGGCCGATGAGACCCGAAAACAAAGCGCACCAAACAGGGTTCATTCACAGGCTATTCGTTGCGTTTCCGTGCGCGAAGCGAAGCGGGAATCACAGGGTGTGCCAACGTGTGACACCGACTTGAAAAACCGCCCTAACATAGCAAAAAACCCCGTTTCCGGTATGGAAACGGGGTCTCAAACGGAGAGGGCGGGATTCTTTTCGTCCATCCCCGCTTGCATCGCCATATGACCGATCGCCACCTTAACTGTTTTCATAGAAAATGCTTACGGTTTAGGGTCAGTTCCGGTTCGCACCGATCCGTTACGATTCGTGACCGTCCAATTGGGACAGTATTGGGACAGTCACAAAGACGATGGCGGTCCCTGCGTTGCCTCGTTTGGCTAGAACGATCGTGGGAGCCGCCATACAACAGCAGCACGGACCGGTTGCGGATTCCAGGAATCCGCGGCCCTGTACGCGTCTTCCGCTTCGCTGATCCGCCCGTTGGGGCACTCAAGCAGTGGCCCAACCTGTGAGGCAGTACCCTAGCATGCTCATAGTACCCACCGCCACGAACGCTCGATACAATCCCTTGAATCTTCAGATACAATCGTTGAGCCGTTGATATTGCCGTTACGGTTCACAGGTTTCCTTCTGGCTGATAATTCATCGCATTTAAGCAGCAAGACACATGACGAAGCATCTAGCACACAGTAAGAACGGGAAAAAAGCAGAGAACGGACGCGGAACAGGCGTCACTGAGTCCCTCGAAGCGCACTTGGATATCGTCGCAAGCCGCGCTGCGGAATTCGCCTCGGCGTCCGATCTTTCGCAACAGGCATATGCCGCAGGTTTGCTGCACGATCTTGGGAAATACGGCGATCAGTTTCAGCGGCGTTTGACTGACCCAGCCGAGCGCGGGCGTGACCATTCCTCCGCTGGAGCTCTATTGGCTGTCCGGTGTTACAAGCATTTTGGCCTGCTCCCCGCGTTAGCAATTGAAGGTCACCATATCGGATTGCAACAACTCGAAGCATGGAAAGATATGCAAGGGCGGATCAATAAGAAAATGCAAGCCGATGTGCTGCGGTCTAGCATCAAAAAAGAATTGACCGAAGGAGACGCAAGACTTCTTTGTGATCGGTTTCAAAGCGATGGTTTTTCGTTCCCGAATATCACCGACGGTCTTTGCCCAACCGGCACATACAACTGCGCGGACATGCTTGATGTTCGGATGTTGTTCTCGACGCTTGTTGATGCTGACTTTCTTGGAACCGAAGCCCATTTCAACGGAGACGCAGAGGTGGCAGTTCGCCCTCGTTCCGACGGTCCAACGTTGGACCCGGCGCGGGCGGTTGATGCGGTATACCGAGAGATCGACAGGCTCGCGGAGTCTGCCAAGGCAACGCCAGCGCTACTCGATGTTCGCAAGATGCTCTACGAAGACTGCTGCCGGGCGGCCACGGCACATCCATCCGGCGTCTTCACACTGACCGCGCCGACGGGTGCCGGCAAGACCCTCTCCATGCTGGCTTTTGCCTTGCATCACGCGGCTAAGCACGGTCTTCGTCGCGTCATCGTGGTGATGCCTTACCTAAGCATCATCGATCAGACCGCGAGAATCTACAAGGAGATATTCTCAGAGCGCAACGGCTTCCCCAGGAACTTCGTGATCGAGGACCACAGCAACGTCCGATCCGACAGCAACGACAAGGATGATGCCGCAGATAGCGTGGATGACGGCACCCGGATCGATCGCTTGCTCGCCGAAAACTGGGACGCGCCCATCGTGCTAACGACGAGCGTGCAATGTCTCGAATCTCTGATGGCCAATCGCCCATCAGCCTGCCGCAAGCTCCACCGGATGGCCGGCAGCGTGATTCTGTTTGACGAGGTCCAGACGATCCCGCGGAAACTTGCCGTCCCTGCCCTGGCGACGCTTTCGCGACTGTGTGAACGCTTCGGCGCGTCCGTCGTTTTCAGCACGGCCACCCAACCCGCGTTTGATCACCTTGATTCTGAAGTCGCAAAGCAGGCAAAACCCGGATGGAAACCGATCGAGATCACCTCCAACTCGAAAAAACTGTTCAAACCCTCGGCTTCGAGGATCAACGTCTGCTGGCGTCATGACGAACCGATCACATGGGAAACGCTGGCCGATGAGATCGAAAACGCAGCGGAAAACGCGAGCGTGTCGCAGGTTCTTTGCATCCTAAACTTGAAACGGCATGCTCAACACTTAGCGAAGCTGCTGCACGACCGCGTCGAAGACGGAACGCTTCACCTTTCGACAACCATGTGCCAGGAGCATCGCAAGGTCGTGCTTGAGGATGTGATTCAAAGATTGAAGGATAAACACCCCGTTCGGTTGATCGCCACCCAGTGCGTTGAGGCCGGCATTGACATTGATTTCCCAACGGTCTACCGAGCGATAGGACCGCTAGACTCAATCGCTCAAGCTGCGGGTCGTTGCAATCGCAGAGGCTTGCTCGATAACGCCGGAACGCTTCATGTATTCCAAACGGAGCACGATGGAATGATTCCTTATCCGCAAGGCGGCTACAAACAAGCCGTCGAGATAACCACGTTGTTCCTGAAAGGATTGCATCTGCAAGGTCACGATCTCGACAAGACCGACATCCTCAACGACCCCAAGCTCCTTCGGAAATACTACGAGCAGCTCTACGATTTTTCCGGAACCGGACAAGAAGACAACGACCTCACTAGCGCCATTGAGGCGTGCGATTTCGTGAAAGTGGCCAAGCACTTTCGACTCATCGAAGGCGACTCGATCAACATTCTCGTCCCGTACGATCGTGAGCAATTTGAAAAACTCCGCGAAGAAACCCAACGCGATGAGTTCCACAACCCGGCCGCTATTCGCCGCTGGATAAAAAAAGCCCGCCCACATGCGATCAGCCTAAGAAGACCATGCGAAAAGGCTTCGCGAGACTCTCCGCTTTGGAATTGGATCGAGCCCGTCCAATTCAGCGGGAAGAAAGATCGGACCAACAGGGAAGCCAACTGGTTCACGGCACTTGAATCCGCAAGGTACGACCCACTCCTGGGCTGGTGCGACGGAGATGATTCCGGGGTGCTTTGAGAGAACCAGAAATAGCGTCGGTGCAACGACTTACAAGCCGCAGCACCGACGCCGTTCTTGGTTCTAGAACCTCGAAACAGTTTCAATCCGCGCCAAGATGGCCTCGGCGACAACCAAGTATCGCACGTCAAGTTTCAAACGCAACAATCCAAACGAGGCAGAGACGGATAAGTGAGCAGGTGTCTAGTGAGCTCACCCTGGCCTGCTACCAAGAATCTGGTCCAGGTGTTATGAGAGTCCCATCGGCCCGATGATCGGGCGGGAAGGACTTGGATATGAAACGGAAGAGGCACAGTCCGGAGCAGGTTGTTCGCAAACTTCGGGATGCGGATCGGT
>JAJRVM010000372.1 GCA_024277285.1 Planctomycetota bacterium | reverse complement strand
CCCGCGCTACTTGGCCAGCTTGCGCAGGACGTCAATGCCCCGTTGCAGGACGTCGTCCGCGACCGCATACGAGATGCGGAAATGGGTGTCCTGGCGACTGAACACGTTGCCGGGGATGACCAGTAGATTGTGTTCGATTGCCTTGGTAACGAATTCCGTTCCCGTCCCCCACGGGGTCTTGGGGAAGATGTAAAACGCGCCATTGGGATTGGCAATGTCGTAGCAGTCGGACAGCCCTGCCACGACCATGTCTCGTTTCTTGTGATACGCGTCGATTTGCTCCTGAATGTCGACATCCATAGCCACTGCACCGGCCCATTGCACGGGCTGGGGTGCACAGACAAATGTGTACTGCTGAACCTTGATCATCGTGTCGATGATGTGCGCGGGACCATGCACGTACCCAAGTCGCCAGCCGGTCATGGCGTAGTTCTTCGAGAACCCGTCGATCACAACCGTTCGTTCATTGAATTCAGCCGGGGAGACAAACGGACCATCAAAGCAGAACTGGTTATAGATCTCATCCGATATCAATGCCACATTGTGTTGTTGTGCCAATTCGGCCAGCCCCTTGACCACTTCAGGAGTCGCCGTCGTGCCGGTCGGGTTGGCAGGGCTGTTCAGCAAGATCATTTTAGTCTTGTCGGTGATGGCATCCGCAACGCGGTCCAACGGGATTTGGAAGTCGGGATAGGTGGAAATCAGGACCGGGACACCGCCGACCAGTCGTGTCAAACTCTCGTACATGACGAAGTAGGGATCGAAGATAATGACCTCGTCGCCCGGGTCGACCATGGCCAGTAGTGTCAGCACCAAGCCGCCGCTGGTTCCCGAGCAGACAAATACGCTGCGGTCGCCGTGGTGGTACTGCTGGTCCAGTCGCGCCTGCAGTTTCTCCCTCAGCACCGGCATCCCCTGCGTCAATGCGTAGCCGTTCTTTTTCGATTGGATCGCGTCGATGCAGGCCGCTCGGACCGGCTCTGGTACGTCATAGTCGGGTTGGCCGATCGACAGGTCGATCGGCGATTTCATCGAGCCCGCTAATTCAAATACTTTCCGGATCCCGCTGCTATCGAAAGAACGGGTACGTTGAGCGATCCATGAGTCAGTCATTTGATTCTTGCTCTGTTGAACACCTGGTGTGAGCGGGGAAGAGGGGCTTCGGCGGGACAGTGTAACCTGGGGACGCAACCTGTGGAGGATGGTGCCGCAGCGTCTCTGATCGCGCGCCCGCGCCGTATCGCACTGCCGATTAACGTTGTTTTCACTCCCAATCTTAAACGCAACCGCCCACCGAGGGCAGGCCCGTTTCGACGAAGGGGCGAATTGGCGCTGGTTTGGCGGTTCGCGCCCCGTCTGGAATCGACCTCAAGAGTGTGGCGTTAGATAGGGCCAGACTGGCCTGGTCAAAAAGTCGAACAAGGGGAGCACTGGGACTGCTAGGGGCTTGTTGGTTTGTTGCGCCAGAATCGAGGAGATGTCTGCAAAATAAGCCCCGATCGGGGCACGCTATGATAGCCTAGGAAAGGCACCCCGCACACCACCGGAGGCTTGAAAGGCCGCGCTCCGGGAAACGCCTAACGCGGCCCTTCAGGCCGCAGGGGTGTTTTCTTGGGGCGGGTTCACCTAGGCCTCCGTCCGCCTTGAGGCGGGCTCCGACCCAGGCTACCATAGCGCCGGCCCTTCAGGCCGAAGCCAGTGAAAGGAAAGCTGCGCAACCTCGACACTGTCCACGACGCAGCCCAGAAGAGAACGCCACCGCTTGCCGTGCCGGAACCGTATCAAACGGAGTTGTCGGTCGGCCACCCCATTGCGGGCTGGGGCGACCAATACAATACGGCGAACAACGCGTAGCGGCGGGTGATGCCGCCTCTGCCTGCGCGCCCGGGCCGTGCTAACGGACGCGGCACTTGAAGCGGATCACGCCCCCTTCGCCTACCTTCATTGGTTCGGTGATCTCCCAACGCAAGGTGAGCGAATCGCCCTGGTTGTTGGCTGACGAGAACGTGGCTTTGAGCGAGCTGGTCTGGCTGCCTTCGACATACTCGAGGCGTGTCGTCAAGTTGTCAATCACCGTGACGTTGCCAATCGTCTGGTCGCCTACATTCTCGAACTGCAACGTGAACTCGACCGTCTCGCCTGGTAACGCTTCCTTACGCGACGCCAGTTTGCAAACACGCAACCGTGGCTTGCCTTCAAGCGAGTAGGTATAGACCGTTTCGGGGCCCGTTGAGCCAACGTCTTCATGCGTGGCAATGTTGTCGATGATCACCTGGACCGCCGTGTCGTGGTTCCAGACCATTGCTGCTTGGATCAGTTCGGTAAGGCGTGCCTTTTCCGTGTTGGTCAACAACTCACGCTGCAGATCGGTGATGTCTTCGTAGGGAAGCACATTGCCCTGCAGGCCAACGAGTCCTTCGCGATTCTCCAAGCCGATTGGAGGCAGAGGGTCGCGAAAGCCGCTGGGGATGGTTGTGCCAAGGTTCAAGATCGGTTGAACTGGCTGGACGCTGGTCGTCGCGATCTGAACATCACCCATGCCTTCGACCGGCACAGGTTGATCGACTTGGGCGATACGATCCAAGTGGTCGTGTTCGATGATGCCATAGACCTTGCGAACGGATGCGAAACGAGGTGCATACAAACAGACTCGGTTACTCGGTTCAACATGGGTGTCACCTTCGAGCGTATCGTAGTGCACCACGGTATCCTCTAGTTCCAGCCCGTCGACACTCCAGTCCTTCCGTACGCGGACCGACGGGATCTTGTCGCCACCGTCACACAGGTATTCGTCTTTCGGCCAAGGGCAGGGGAGTCCGGGTGGACGCCAGCCGCCGCACGGGATACCGTCGGGGCACCATGGATCGGGCCCACAACCTTGCGTGCCACAACCTTGAGGGCCGCACGGTTGCGGTGCCGCAATACCGGGTTGGGAATAGGCCGGCGGGCAGGGTTGGGCATGGCCGGGCGTGACTTGGACCATCGACTGCGCAAAGGGCCGCGGGGCACCATCGGCGCCGGCCCCAAGGGGAACGACAGCGCCGGGAACGACGCTGTTCGGGATCACACTGGCCGATTGTGGTGTGTTGGAATCGGGTGACGCGGCATCGCGGTTGGCCGAACTAGGTGTGGGCTCGACCGGAGGAGCCGGCGTTGTGAATTGCACGGCGGCGACATCACCAGCACTCTCGGGCCGGGTCCATGATGTGATGCCGCGCGTAGCGCTGGGGTTGGACGCTGCGGGACTGTGATCCGACAGTGACGCGGTTGCCAGGTTCTGTTGCAGGGCCGCCACGGGGGTCGCCAACGTGTCGGAAGCGATCGCCGGTGGTTGCTCGATGTTGCTGGCTACCTGCGAGTCGAGTCCGCGGCAGGCGCTGAGCAAAAAGACGGCGGCAACAATCAGTAGCCACCGCCCCCACGAAAGGCTTATGCGATTGGTCGCGAGTCGTTGTGCGCTGTGCGTCATCGGATTACTCCAACACCAGGTAGTGGTCGTTGAGCCGTAGCTGGCGGCAGTGTTGGTAAGAACGCTCGTCGGCGCACTCGATCTGTCGCTGCTTGATTGTCGGTTGGCGTCGTACTCGGTGGTGTGGCGTCCTGGGGAACGGCCTGCGGTGGAACTGGTGGCGCCGGCACCGCTGCGGGTGCTGTGGGGGGAGTTGTCAATGCTGGGGCGTCGGTCGGTTGATGTGCGGCATCGTCGACGACGGTTGGGAAACGGAGCCATGGCGGAGATGCGAAGAGGAATCGGCCGGACGTTGCATCAAGCTCGGGCACGCGCGAGCCAATACGCAGGATCGCCATCGGTCGCCCGAGGGTGTCAGCCACCTCGAGTGGGTCCTGGCTGGGCCCGACTTCAAAATAGCGTTGATGGACCGGATCCTCGCGGCGGGGCAGGGCGGTGCGCGGGTTTTCCAGGTAGATCACGCGGATCACAAACTGGCCGCGAAGTGCCATTTCAATTTCTTCGCGCGTCAATTCGATCGGGATGGGGAATTTCGTTTCAAACCCCGGTGGCGGAAACAGGCGATTCACGACTTCGATGCTCGGGAAGACCTCTTGCCCTTCATGGAACGGGATGTTGGTTACCTTCAAGCGATAGACACTGCCGATCAGCATGCCGGCTTTCAGAGGGCTTGCTTGAGGCGGCTCAAACACGCCGTCAGTCGCCATGGCGATTCGCGTCCCTTGCGGGCCGCGGACTTCAACCGGTTGAAAATAGCCGGGGAGTGGACCACCCCGTAGCAGTTGGGCGCGACCGATCGACCCTGGTGGCATATCGGCTCGTTGAAAGTAGTGGTGCGGGCGTTGCTGAGCCCGCAGTGGTGACGCGACAAGCATCGAGGCGAGTGCGGCCATTGCGATGACGGCAATGGAAAAATTGTTCGATGAGAGCATGTTGGCCAACATGAAGTGCTGGTGGCGTCGTTTGCTCGGGCAGTCTCGAACCATGGTCGTTACCCTTTTTCGCTCGTCTCCATTGCCACACTGCAGGCGTGGCAACCCCACAGACGGGAGTCAGCGAGTCAGTTTGTCTTGCACGAGTAAGGGACAAAAAAAGTGGGAGGCGACTCTTGTAGCCGGCGCCGGAAGTACGTTACCTTCGCTCGGCGACGGGAGTCGCCTCCCACTGCGAATGTTTACACAGCCGACTATTACCCTACTTGACGCACTGTTGAGCGTCGTGGATCGTCTGGCCATAGCGAATCGGTGCATGAATGCTCTGTTCGCGGATCTTCATGCGAGTCGGCGGTGCTGGATAGCTGTACCCTGGTTGCCGGCGCACGTCGATCTTGAACTTACGCACGGGTTCAGGCATTTGGTTGTGCGAATGATTGGTCATCACATGCTTACGCAATCCGGCGGGAGCACCCAACGGAATGTGCGGTGGACCTGGCAGCCCAATCGGAGTGCCGGTGATCGGCATGCCGTATTGAGGTACGGTGACGCCCGACAGGTAGCTGGGGACGTTGCCGTAGGGAACCGCACCACCAGGGAGCAACCCTTGTCCGGGCAGGCACCCGCGCTGGCAATTGTTGCACGTGCCACAAGCTGCCGCGCCGCCCGCACATACGCCCATGCCACCAGCGCCGCCCATCACGACTCCGCCAGCCGGCATTACGCCGCGTTGGACTCCGTTGGCACCGGGAACTTCCAGGTCCTTGTTACCCATGCGGATGATCGCCAGGATCGAACCACGGCGATCGGCTTCGACGATCGGGTCGATGCCTGGATCAAGACGCGTGCTGACAAGCGTTTCGACGCCGGCCAACGCTAGTTCTTGGAACTCGGGATCAGGTAGATAAATAACCTTCGTGACAAAGTTGCCGGCCGAGACTTGGTCAAAGTCCTCTTCGGTCAGTTGGATGGGAATGGCGTTGTGCGCCAAATAAGCTTCCGTGCGTGGTGTGAGCGGGCCGATCTCCAACGTCGGATAACGCTCGACGCCCTCGCGTCCTTCAATATTGCTGACCTTCAGCCGGTAGATGCCGCCAGTGGGGAACGTCGAACGTCCGGGCACGACTAGCGGTTCCGAGTCGAAGTAGCCGACGCCACCGACGTCCCATGCTACCATCATGCTCTCAGGCCGAGCAAACAGGATCTGGACGTTGGCCGGAACGACTGGCCTCATGCCCATTCCATAACCGGCCAACGATACGCCACCACCGGCCATGCCCCCACCCATCATCGGGCCACCCATCATCGGGCCGGCCATGGTTGGGCCGCCCATCATGGAAGCACTGACAACGGGAGCTGGCGGTGGGCCGAGGACTCCAGGTCCTGGGCCGCCAACACCCGGTCCGGGTTGCATCAGCCGCTCGGCAGGCGGCAAGTTATACGATCGGTGATGAGCACACCCCACCGCGGTCGCAGCGATGGCGATGAGCATGATCCAATGTGACATGCTGATCTTCATAATATCCCCCCTACGCGGCGCTTGCGCGAGAAAACTTCCAGATAGGGCGCAAGCAGCTGGTGACTCCAGGCTAGGTAACAGCGGAACGAGTGTGGACGGTTCTGGATCCGACAAGTTTTGTCTCAGGCTTGCTCGTCTTTTTTGGCGTGGACACTACCTTGCATCCCATCCTAGAATGGCACGCCCTGGTGAGTCCGTTCGTCTTGCCGTCTGCAGCGTACCGCCACTGCTGGCGGGATCGCTCCAAGACGCTCGACCTTCCCGCGCAAGCTGTGCGGAAAAAACGCCTCTGTGGGTTTTTGATCGGCGTGATACAACGATTTTCTTTGGCAAAACCAACACAACCGCACCATGAACTACAAGTTGCCCATACTCGCAGTCGTTTTTTGCCTCGCAATTGGGGTGCGTGTTGCTGCTATTGATTCGTCGCAACCAGTTGAAAACAAAGAGGTTAAGGAGTCGATCGGCGAATCGCACGAAGCCAGTGCCGCCGCTGCGACGAATTCTTCGATTAGTGGGCAAGAACTTGTCGCTGAGGCAGCTCATCGGCTCCTCCTGGCACCCGGTCTCGAGGCCAAGACGCGTCAGAGTGTTCATATCTTCGACCAGAAGCTGGTCGGATCAGGAGAGTATTGTCAATTGACCCAAGGCCCCAAGCTGTTCTTGAAACTCGACTTGAAACTGCAGGTTGGTGGTCAGGTTCATAGCTTGCGGCAGATCAGCGACGGTGATTCGCTCTGGGAAGTGCGCGGACAGGGCGAATTGCAAACGTT
Organism: Planctomycetota bacterium; assembly: GCA_024277285.1. The sequence continues at coordinate 4,731 of JAJRVM010000372.1, read as the reverse complement.
TTCACACGTTAATCTGGGGCGACTGCGCGAAGTGGCCGGGAATACCAAGCCCTTGGTTTCCCCCTCGTTCTGGATGGCCATCGGCGGGATCCCGCGGCTGCTAGCGAAACTGAACGAGAGTTTCATTTTTGGCCCACCCAGACCCGCAATGATCGGCAAACATCCGGTTTGGCAAGTGGAAGGGGAGTGGAAACCGGCCATGTTGGCCCGGATGTTGCCAGCTCAAAGTGAGGCGATCCTGGCCGGTGCCCAAGCGGATCTGCAAGAGTTGCCCGAGCAGGTGCCGCATGGTGTGACGCTGATCTTGGGCCGCGACAAAATCATACCCCTGTTTCCCTATTCGTTTTCGTATTTTCGCGATGTCTTGGTCGATAAAGAGACCGGCAAGACTCGACGCGAGTCGATCGTTACCTGGGAGCTGTTCGAGGTGCGCATTCGCCCCGGCTTGCGCCCCAGTGACTTCGACTTCCGCCCGTCCGATCAAGAGTTTCAAGAACGCACTGCCCAGTGCGTGGCACGTCTGAAAGCAGCCGCTAAGAAAATGACGAAGTAAGAATGACAAGTCGAGTTAGCGGGTTTACCGTAGCTGGCCCATCATCCTCGCACCGCCACAAACCTCCCGTTTCTTGAATTGACGCGCGTTGCGTTGGAACACGGTCAGCCCCAGTTGCCTCGTCGCAACACTGCCCATCAAACGCTCTTCTTTGCCCATAGTCTTCTTTGCCCTTTGCTGCCCTCGCGCTCATCGGCGGCGCTTCGGCTGTTCTCCCTGGAGGGCAAAGAAAATGACGGGCAAAAAAGAAGCCCCGCAACCCAAAAATGGGGCGGTAGAGCGCGCCGCTTCTACTTCCGGTTCCGACGATCGTTGCGAATCATCCATTGTCAATGCAAGTGTAACGCGACGTTGGTCGTCAAAACCTTCATGTGACCTGCTCGATAGCGAATAATATTCACGCCGCAGTTGTCTTGGTCGATGCTGCGCGCCTTGGCTAGGGGCACCTCGAGCAGCGTGGCCAGTAACACGCGGTTCACCACGTTGTGACCGACCACGAGGATCACTTGGCCGATTTGCTCGGCAAACAGCCGCTCGACTGCCGGCAGCACGCGTGCCTTGACTTGCGTTAGGTTCTCGCCCCCAACGTAACCGTACGTGGCCGGATCGGTCATGAACCGGTGATAGGCTTCCGGTTCTTCACGCTCGATGTTGACCCACGAACACCCATCCCAACGCCCAACGTCGACTTCATGCAAGGGCTCGATCGCCCTTGGCGTCAGGCCATGAGACTCGGCGATGATCGACGCCGTTTCCATGGCACGCGCCAGCGGGCTGCTGAACGCGCGCGTGATGGTCTGATCGGCCAAAAGCCGTGCGGTTCTCTGGGCCTGTGACCGCCCTTCATCTGAGAGCCCGATATCCTCGCCCAATCCCTGCAGTTTCGGAGGCCGCGCAACATTGTTGCGTGTCGCGCCATGCCGGACAAGAAACATGATGCAGGTATCTGCCGCCGCCTCATATGCCATGAAAATCTCCCCTGTTGAGAGTTAAGAGGGTAGGGGTGAGAGGGTGAGAGGGAGAGAGGGTGAGGGGGAGGAAACGATCTGATTGTGTGTTGGGAGCCATTTTCAAAACGCACTCCAGTTCAGTTGTTCGCGGCAGTCGACCAGTTTTGTGGCTGCTTCAATGGCGGCCACCATCGATTCGCACTGTGCGGTGCCGTGCCAAGCGCGATCGTATGCGGTGCCATGCGCGACACTGGTTCGAATCACGGGAAGGCCGAGCGTAATGTTGACGGCCTGGTGCATCGTCAGCAACTTCAAGGCGATATGGCCCTGGTCGTGGTACATTGCCACCACGGCGTCAAACTCGCCAGCTGCCGCACGCGCCATCAGGGTATCAGCAGGGTAGGGGCCCTGCAGGTCCATTCCCGCCGCTTTCCCCTGCTCGACGGCCGGGCGAATCAAACGTTGTTCCTCGTCACCGAACAGGCCACCTTCGCCAGCGTGTGGGTTCAGTGCACAGACGCCGATTCGCGGCGTTGGGGCTTGGCCGTCTACGCTCAGCATCGCCCGGGAAATCGTATGTGCCAGCATGGCGGTTTGCAAAATGCGCTGCTGGGACAACAGTCCGCTGACGTTACGCAATGCCACATGCAGCGTGACATGCGCCACGCCCAGGCCCCGTTTCTTGCCCGTCGCCGGTTGCGTGTTGATCGTGTCGTTCGAGTTGGGAGTGTTCGGATGAGGGGCCAAATACAACATCATGACCACGTTGTTTGCCCTGCAGTAGTCGGCCAATAACTCCGTGTGGCCCGGATAGTCATGGCCGGCGGCCGCCAAGGCTGCCTTGTTCAACGGCGCCGTGACCATCGCGTCGATATTACCCGACAGGGCTAGTTGGCACGCGCGGATAATGCACTGGTAGGCGGCTTCGCCGCCGCGGGCGTCAACCTGTCCGGCGGGCGCGTCGACCGCGTCACTTGCACAGCATGCCAGGCAGGGCATTACTGACGGCGAGGCAGTCTCTTGATCCGCTCGTTCGACTTTGACGATCTGAGCGTCCGAACCGACGAGCCGCAATGCCCGTCGCATGATCTCCGGATGCCCCAGCACGACCACGCGACAATTCGCATGCATCGACTGGCGTGACCAGGCCTTCGCGATCGTTTCCGGTCCGACGCCCGTCGGGTCGCCCATCGTAATTGCAAGTAGAGGTCTCATAGTCGCTATTTTAGAGCAGGCGGGGTGATGAAGTGAGGGGGGACGTACCGCACTACACTCGGTCCTGGCGAGAAACGAGTGAACAACCTGGGGGCAGAATATCCTCTTGGTTTTGGCCTTGCCGACACGGTTTTCGAGTAACATGACAACGTTGAAGACGGATTGAAGGTTGAAAAACACCGAGCCCAAAGGGACAAAACGATGAGAGCATGTATTCAACGCGTGCGCGAAGCACAGGTGACGGTGGAAGGACAGATCGTGGGGCAGATCGGCTGCGGTCTGTTGGTCCTGCTGGGTGTGGGGCATGAGGATACTCAGGCAAATGCCGACCGACTGGCGGCAAAGCTGATTGGGTTGCGGATCTTCGAGGACGAGCAGGGGAAGATGAACCGCTCGTTGGAAGATGTGGGCGGTGCAATGTTAGTCGTCAGTCAGTTCACGCTGTGGGGCGATTGCCGTAAGGGACGACGCCCTAGTTTTGTCAATGCGGCACCGCTCGAGTTGGCGCAGCAACTGTACGAGTACCTTTGCGGAGTGGTCCAAGCACAAGGCGTTCAGGTCGCACGCGGACGGTTTCGCGCGCACATGGACGTGGCGCTGGTGAACGATGGACCCGTGACGCTGAACGTGGAAATGTGAGGACTCGGTTCTGGTCTAGCGCCAGAGGCCTTCAGCAATGTCTTGAGTTTGCTGATCGACCTGTTCCTGCACTTGTCGCGCCGTACGTGTGACCGGCGCACGCTGGTCAACGTAGTCCATCAACATCGGATCGCTCCAGGCCAGCATGACCAGGAAAGCGAGCTTGCCGTAGGTCGAGATGTTGGGCCACATGCCGCGCGTGGACCAGAATTTCAATGCTGTGCCAAACGATTTCTTCAACCGCACGCCGCGGAAATCCACACTGTACAATTCGTCCAACAGTAGATGGACCATAAAGCCGGTGACGGCGGCGGCTGTCCAGTAGAGACGCAGTTCGAGATGACGGTGGTCGGTGATCAGGAATGCTAACAGGCCGACCGAAGCGGCTGCCGGGATGCTGTGCCACATGCCACGGTGGACCGTGTAACGCCGAAAAACGTCGGCGACGCCGAACCGAATGCCGATGTACAGCAACGCGCAGGCAAGCACGATGGTCTCACGTGGCCAACCCAACGATTGAAACCGACCGATCAACAGCATCGGGACGAACGCGGAAATGAACGCGACCGATTCTCGATACGGTACCCCGCTGTCACTGTCCAGGTCGGGCAAGATTCCCGATACGCTACATAGCCCGGCTGCCAACAAGCAACTTTGGGGTGGTATTCCGAAACTGTATCCTGCCGCACCAACTCCAATACCGACCAATGTGGAGCCCGTAATGTGTGTTTTGAAATCGGCCATCGTGTCCACTCGCTTTGCAAACTTGTTGTCTTACGGTTGGCGTTCGAGGATTGTGGCATTGGACCATGGTGACGCATGCATCCGGCCCCGCATCCGGAGCACCCGTATCCGGAGCACCCGGCCAGGCCTCTGCGCTTAACGCCCTCGGGCAATACACTTGACCGGCCACCTTGCGCAGCATCGAAAACGCGCACGGAATCCCCTGCTCTGTTGCGTGGCGAACTGTAGCCGATTTCGGGGGCCTTTGCCAATAGCGATTCTTGCTAGCAGTTTTGGGGTCGCGGGCGGTATTTCGGTCAAGACAACGCCGCGAAATGAGAATAGACTTGGGTCGTCTTGATGCGACTGCGTTGAATCACCGTCCGTGTATCGAACTTGGGGACGGAGCTGAGACGCACTATACTAGCCAGTGGTTTTCGTCGTTTGCCACAGCCAGGCTTTACGCTCGGCCGTGAAGCCCCCGATGCGGCAAACCGGTATTTGGGCGATGATGATCCTAGTGCCGCGTCAGTTCGGAAACGCCAGCTTCAGGGAAGTCGGGAGACAGTTGGGATGAACATCGAGACGTACGACATCGTGATGCTAGCAGTGCTGGCAATCGCCACCCTTTGGGGTGCCTGGAAAGGGCTG
>JAJRVM010000026.1 GCA_024277285.1 Planctomycetota bacterium | reverse complement strand
ATCTTGGGAACAACCTTGTCTGGTTCGAGTGGGCCCGATTTCCTTGGTTCTTGTATCTGGTTGCCGGACTGCTCGTTCTCTTCAGAAGCTGATTCCGGTACTTGGCCAACCCAAATCACGCCGCTCAGCAAGGCTGTTGCTAGGGCCAACATTGTCGAGACTCTCAATTGTGAATATGGAAACGAAACAACAAACGCCTCCGGAGGCGTTGCACCAATGGGCAGCGTACCCCAGAAAAACTGACATCTCAGTAACTACCACACTTGGCTGCGCCGACCACACTCTTCGCGTGAACCACAATGAGGCAACTCAGGGCGAAATGGAAAACGTATACTGCCCGCTTGCGGGTGGCTCGACCGATCCGGTCCAGGTGGTCGTGAACTGGCGTGCCGCGTTGTCGCCCCGATCCATCACCTGGATTTGCTGGGACAGCCAATCGAGCTGGTTTACATTTTCCAATGTCTGTACGTCCCGGCCTTCGAGCCAAGCCAGCGTAAGGCCGTGGATCTTGTCGACCGGCATGAGTGCCCGGTTCATCCGCGCATGCACGGTTTGCAGCTTGTCAAACGACCAGGGGCTGACCTGATTGGCTTTGGGAGTGAGTCCCGCCTGGACGGTGGCCCGTTGTGCGGCGGTAAGGTTCGGCCGGCCCCACAGATAGAGGCTCACCAGGTCGTCATAGCTGGCCGCCGTATTGTTTTCGATGGCAGCGACCAGACGCTCGGCCGATTGGCTTCGGATCTGAGTCCACGTATCGTTTGACACCGACTCGCTGGCCGACGTAATACGTTCAATCTCCACGACGAAGGCGTGCAGCGACAATTGCCGCCAGGAGTCGGACGATTGCCCAGCCGTTTCCTGGCCGGTGAAGAACAAAGCGGCAACGCCGACAATCGCGAGCAGGACAATCGCTGAAGGAAAGCCGAGGCGTTTCATGGTCATATTCATCCCTACCGTTTTTGTGGTGCTTGTAGCGATCTCGTTTGTGGCCAAACTCGTGGCACGGTTGCAAGGAACCGCCAAACAAAACGCCGATCGGGGCAGGCACCGGACAAGAGACCGGAAAGATCACTCGTGGCTAGCGGCAGGGACGAAGCGTACTGAACGGCAAGTGCCGCTGCATGATTGAACGCGTTTTTCTATTGCAAGACGCTTGGCCCAGCAGTGAGCGTTGCTCACTAGCCGCAGCACCGATCACGCAGTTCCGCACCGGACTTCGGCATGGCTCACCTAATCCTGGCCGACAACAAGTTGCTGCTGTTGAAAGTCGATGGCACGCTGATGCTCGTTCAACCAGACGTTAATCGCTTCCGCAAATTGGCAGAGGCAGATGTTTCACCCAACATAACACGCGCCCTGGCTGCCGGGAAATTCTACTTCCGCGACAACCAGCAAGATTCGGGCTCGATCTATTGCTTGAAGATTGGGCGTTAATACTTGACCGTCACGCCCCAGCTGGCAATGAATGCGGAAGCCGTGTTGGTAACCGAAGAACCGGGGATCGGGCCAGTCGGCAGGATGATCGGGCCAGTACTGTCGTATTCAAGATACTGCGTGTAACTAAGATGCATTGCCACGCAATCGGACAGCTCCCAAGTGCTCCCAAGACTGACTTGGTGCTGATAGTTCAGCGGTGAGGCGACGTTGTAAAAGGTATCGTTGTCGCCGAATGGACTGGTATTGTAGGTGTAACCCATTCGCACTAGCAAATTGTCGAGCAAACGACGCTGCATGCCGGCGGCGAAGACCCATTGGCTGTCCCAGTTCAATCCGTTCAACTTGCCGTAGGGGCCGTAACCACCGTCGCCAAAACCAGCTGCATTCGCATAGTCCATATAGCGAAGGTCGACAGCAATAATCGTGTTTTCAAAACCGGAATAAGCAGTTCCCAGCGACACGATCATCGGCAGGTCGAAATTGAATTTAGCCGTGTAGGGCAATCCGATCTCGTCTTCCGTATTGACTCGATTATCCTCCATCCATTGCGGCGACTTGATCGACGCCCCCAAGTGCCAGCAACGGTCGGTGATGTAGTAGACACCCAACTGTGCCCCACCGCCCCAACTGAACCGAGTTCCTCGACCAGGTGGATATGACGGCACACCGCTGCCGTCCGCATCATTTGGGTTGACCAACAGAAGTGGATCTACAATAACTTGCCCCAAGGTCAAGGAAGGACCAAAGCCGACCGACAGTCGCTCGGTAACCGCGTAGGAGAAAACGGGCGCCAGTTGCAAATACTGGGCATCCGAATATAAGCTGCCCAGTCCGCCCGGCACATTTGGATTGTTGGACGGCGGTGCCAACACCGGATTCGTCAAACTGGCTGGATAGTTTGACTTGAGTCCGCCCACGACCATCACGCCCATACCGACCGTCACGGTATCAGACACCTTGTGTACCCACCCGATGTTCGGCAGCGGAATCACGCCTGGTTCGGAGCCAGTCGAGCCGCTGCCGAATCCTGCAATGGACGAGTCGACTGTGGGGTCCGATAGTAGTAGCCCCAGACCGACACTCAATTCCGAGTTGGGCAAGCCGCTAATGGAGGCGGGGTTCCAGGCTAATGCACTGAGAGCCTCAATCGGCGCCGCAGTCGATGCGCCGCCCATACCCGCGTTGACGGGCCCAAAACTGGACAACATGACTCCCTGGGCGCTGACGAATGCCGGAACGACCGAAGCCAATAAGAAAAATGTCACGCGGCGCATACTTGACATGGCACCTCCCCCCCCAGGATAATCCCACAACCAACACAATGGCGGCCTTTGTAGTTAGAACTGGCCTTACCTGGATTATCGGCAAAGCAGGGACGGCCAATTCATCCGATTTTGCCCGAATAATACGCACCCCCTCGCTCGCCACGCCCCACACCCCAATCGCCCCCCCCAGTGGCGACACCGCGAGTCGCACGCACTATAATGCTGTGTTGACGACAATGCTGTGGCGACGATGCGGGGCAGCACGTTGGGGACGTAAGCAGCAGACCACCAATCAGATTCTCCGCGTCGAGCGAACATTGAGGGAGTGACATGAGCGATCAACGGGCGGACGTGACCAGAGAACCGATGACGGATCAACATGGTAACGTCCTTGCTAACAATGCTCTTGCGACCAAACGGATTGCGCAATCGAGTGGCTCGTCCAAACGGCCTTCCCCAAACCTGGGTCGAACTGCCCCGTCGTGCGAATTGAATCGCCGTGGATTCCTGGGCGCGGTGACCGCCATGGGAGTCGTCTGCCTGACAGACTCGGGACATGCAGCAACCCATCCCTCATCACGCAAGCTTCGGCTGGGATTCGACAATTTTTCCGTCCGCGCCTTCAATTGGAAAGCACCGCAACTGATTGACTACGCTGCTTCATTGAATGTCGACGTCCTGCTCCTGTCCGATCTGAATGTCTACGAAAGCCTGGAGACGCCTTACTTGCAGAAGGTCCGCGCGCAGGCTGAACAAGCCGGATTACAACTTCAGGTTGGCACCAGCAGTATCTGCCCAACGTCGAAATCATATAACGCCAAGAAGTCGGGGCCAGCCGTGGAGCACGCGCGGCTGTTGCTCCGTACCGCGAAGCAGCTCGGCAGTCCGGTTGCCCGCTGCTACCTCGGCACGCGTCGTGATCGTGAAGGGAATGGCGGCATCTATCGGCACATCGACGAAATGGTGAAAGTCCTCAAGGCAGTACAACATCAGGCGGAAGATGCCAATGTGAAGATCGCCATCGAGAATCACGCTGGCGACATGCAGGCGTGGGAGCTCGTCAGTTTGATCGAAGCGGCGGGCAAGCACTTTGTCGGCGCGACGATGGATCCAGGCAACGCCGCCTGGACGCTGGAAGATCCCATGGTCAACCTTGAACTGCTCGGACCGTACACGCTGACCACCGGGATCCGCGATACGATGGTATGGGAAACGAAAAAGGGTGCCAAGGCGATGTGGACGAACATGGGCCAGGGGCTAACCGATTGGCCGGCCTACGTAAAACGGTTTCAGGAACTTTGCCCCACCGACACATTCGTGTTGGAAATCATCTCGTACAAGTGGGGCAACGAACTGCCATACCTCAGTCCCGAGTTCTGGACACGGTTCCCCAAGGCGCGTGCCAACGAACTGGCACGATTCGTCGCATTGGCGAAACGAGGCCGAGAGTACACACTTCCACCCGGACGTCCGACCGGCCCCGAGCAAGCTCAGCAAAAATTCGACCTGGAACAAAGCCTTAGATTCTGTCGCGAAGAACTAGGGATTGGCATCCGCACATGACGCGGCGTGCCGCTGCATGCGCAAACGAATTCCCCATCCCGATCGATTTGGCACTACCAAACGCTTAACCAACACGCCGTCAGTAACTGCACGCAGTGCGAACCGTCTTGCCGGTTTCCAACGGTAGCTCGATTGACGCTTCACACTGCTCAACTTGGCGGTTGCGTGGTGGCGTCGATGTGTGACTTTGCTGGGGGGAATGATGTTGGAGGACGTACGGAATGAGCAGTGGCACGGACGCGCGAACGCATTCCCCATCCCGATCGACTTGGCACTGCCAAACGCTTAACCAACACGCCGCCAGCAACTGCACGCAGTGCGAACCGTCTTGCCGGTTTCCAATGGTAGCTCGAGCGCCGCTTCGACAAATCGCGGCAGGCGGATCATGCGGCCCGCCTCACATGGCGTCGCAACTTCACGTCCCACTTCGTGCCCAATCACGACGCCACGCGTGATGTAACAGAAGCTCTGCAACGACACACGATCCCCAATCGCAACGTCACCCTCAATATCCACATTCGAGCCAATGTTGGTGTCGCTGCGAATCAGCACGAAATTGCCAATTCGCGTGCCCGCGCCCAACTTGACCTTCGGCAGAATAACGCAATGCTCGCCTCGCTCAACCAACACTTGCATTCCCCTACCTTCGCTCTACCACTGATGCCAGACGTCGAAATGGTATGAAAACCGCTCTCTTGAAGCTAGACTGATATCCCCCAATCTTGCACAAAACAGCCCCCCACCCCAATCCGTCTGCAACGCGAAATCAGGGCTTTACGGTCCAGCTCAACGCATTGCTAGCGTTGAGCGAGTGCAGGTGACATGGTACGTTGGCAGTGGTCAGCGGCAGCACGACCACTCCCCACTGCGATAGTCCTCGGCGTGACAAGCAGCAAGTGCCAGCCTCGCGATCCCTTCCCCAACAACACATCTCAGAAAGAAACACGCCTATCATGAACAGACTGCAGCCTCTCTTAGCGTCTCTTGTTATTGGCATCACTTGGCTGTCGCAGTTTAGCTACGCCAGGGAATTCGCCTATCCATCGACACTAACACTTCAAGAGGTGCGTGGCTGGGTCGACCGCTGCAGTGTGGACCATCCCCGCCTGCTGACCAACGGCAAGGAGCTTGCCCATCTGAAACAGGCGGCTGAATCGACGCAGCTTGGCAAAGAAACCGTGCAGGGTATCATTCGCCAAGCCGACTTGTTGTTGGGGCTTTCCCCCATTGAACGCAAGCTCCAGGGAAAACGCTTGCTGAACCAGTCGCGGCAGGCAGTCAAGCGACTAGTCACACTATCGATGGCATTTCATTTGACCGGCGACCGCAAATATGTCGAACGGGCTGATCGAGAAATGCTGGCAATCGCAGCTTTCGCCGACTGGAACCCCAGCCACTTCCTCGACGTGGCCGAGATGACGTTCGCCATGGCTATCGGTTACGACTGGCTATTTCACGAACTCAGCGAGGAGAGTCGAAAGACGATTCGCACTGCCATTGTCAAGAAGGGGGTATCGCTTCCGTTCACGTCACGGCACAAGCACTGGGTTCGGGCAACCAATAACTGGGGGCAAGTTTGCCACGGAGGGCTGACGGCCGGAGCGTTGGCGGTATGGGAAGATGAACCTGAATTGGCGGCAAAGACCGTACATAACGCGCTGCACAACGTACCGCGTTCGATGGACGCCTACGCACCCCGAGGCGGTTACCCGGAAGGACCCGGTTACTGGGTCTATGGCACCAGCTATAACGTGCTGCTGATTGGAGTGCTGGAGAGTGCTTTGGGGTCCGATTTTGGCTTGACTAAAGCGCCTGGTTTCAATTTAACGGGTCAGTTCCCGGCCTTGGCAACGGGCCCATCGGGCCGGTATTTCAACTACTCCGACGGTGGCGCCAGCCGCAGTGCCGATCAGACGATTTTCTGGTTTGCGAACCGGTTTAATCGACCCGATTGGCTTCTGGGCGAGCATGATAGGTTGAAGCAAACCGTCGCATCACTCAACCGCCGCAATGCCAGATCGTCTGGAGGCCGACTATTGCCGCTAGTCTTGCTCTGGATGCATACCCAGAAGGCAGATGCCGATATCCAAATGCCGCTTCATTGGAGCAGCGAGGGGCATGTGCCGATCACGATCCATCGCAGCAGTTGGACCGACCCCAACGCCACCTTCGTCGGATTCAAAGGAGGTTCACCTTCTGCCAACCATGGCCAGATGGACATTGGCTCGTTCGTACTGGATGCAGATGGTGTTCGCTGGGGCATGGACCTGGGATCTGAGGGCTATCACGGCATTGAATCGCGAGGGATGAGTCTATGGGATCGCGGGCAAAAGTCCGATCGCTGGACGATCTTCCGCCAATGCAATGCCGGTCACAACACGCTGGTAATCGACGGCCAGTTACAGCGTGCTGCGGGGAGCGGGATGTTTACCGCATTCTCGGACAATGCCACGTTCCCTCATTCCATCTTGGATATGAGCGAAGTTTACGAAGGTCAGGCCAAGTCTGTCTTGCGCGGTGTTGCGTTGCTGCCGTCCGGCGAGGTGTTGATTCAAGACCAATTGAGCGGCCTGAAACCGGGCGTTTCAGTACGTTGGGGAATGATCACTCCTGCGACTCTAGACAAAGTCGGCCAAAGTTCGATCCGTTTGGCTCGAAACAAGGCCACGCTAACGCTCCGCATT
>JAJRVM010000371.1 GCA_024277285.1 Planctomycetota bacterium | reverse complement strand
TTAGCTGAGGCCGAATCAAGACGCGGTTGGCTTCAACATTGGCCGCCCGCCTTTCAACCGAGACGCCACTTGAAGCTGGGGTAATGGTTCCGCGGTCGGCGTGACGAGTCAATTGTGGCTTGCACCGCGTGAACGGTTACCAAGAATCGAAGCTCGTGAACGGTTACGAAATACCCAATGACCACACATTGCCGAAATCCGAAGCCCGAATACGGCTTGCAATGCAGCGCTGCAGACGAGTGTCTGCTGGGATGGCTTTCGGGCTTCGTCATTGGTGCTTCGTTATTCAGTCGTCATTGGGTATTTTGTCATTCGTGCTTGCCAAAGGCACCGCTAGCATCCGCACCACGCAATCTTCGGGCGTGGAACATAACCTCGCTTTAGCAAAAAAACCGGTATTGGACAAAAAAGGAGGATTCGATACTCTACCGCCCCCCAAACTCTGTAGACACAGACTCTGACGGGGATTGGCAACAGAGTAACTACAAGGAGCGGAGCTGATGAAGTGGTTATTGGCGGTGGCAGGCATGGCAATGTTTTCGATGGGTTGCCACGCGCCGACCCCTTCGGTGGACTCGATGAGCGTATTGGCTCCCTACGGATCGGCCACGGTGCCGCCTCCGAAGACGGGAACGGTTGGCACTTCGGGTGCCTACTACGTACCTCCAACCGCGCCTCCTGCCGCAGCAAGTGGGGCCTCGGCAACGCAGCCCGGCACAGCTCCTGGGGCATTCATGGGCGCGGCCAACGCGCCGACGCCCGCCGCTGGCTCGGCCGTCATTCCGGCCTCCTATTCAGCACCGGCGGGCACCTCGTCTCAGCCCGGCACCTCGTCGTTGAAACTCAATGGCATGCCGGTCAACGACGCGACCGCGGTCGGGCAACCGCAACCGCCTGGCCAGCCGGTCAATCTGACCACCTTGCCCAATGCCAACGCCACGGGTGCATGGCAAACGCGGTGAATCTGCCTGATGAATCCGCTCGACATTCTGGTTCCGCAACGCGTAGCGGTTGCAGCAACGCTGCAGAGTGTCGCGTGCGTCTATTGATGTGTTAAACGGATCTCGGCCAACGTCTCATCGCGGAAGTTGACCGCGCGTACGTGCACCAGTTTGCGCGCCGCCGTCGCAAAATAGGGATCGACATAGCCCATGTTAGTGGCTGCAGCGTGCGTCATGGTCGTCGCGCGCCGCGTCGGTAGCGCGGACTTGAGCAAGACGAGTTCGGCGGCACCAAGCCGATGTGCGACATTTGCGGCAATGCTGTCGCTCGTCACATGCCAACCGATTGGTAGCGCGCCATCGTCCACTAGCGACTTGACGTTTCGCAGGCCCTCGAGCGGGTCGAGAATGACGCGTTGGACCGAAGAGTGACTCGGTTGCCAATCGGGCAAATGTGTCAACCAAGATAACTCATTGCATAGCTGCAGCAGCGCGAACGAATTGACCTGCATTGCGCGGATCGCCTGTTCGTGAGCGATTGCGGCAGGTAGCCCGTGGCGCGCGTCTAATGCGCGAACCCCATCTGCCAACGCTCCGCCGCCGACGATCAACAGAGTTGGCCACGGGGTTTGTGCATCAAGCCAATGGATAAGCCGTGAGGCTAGACGCCGATCGGCGATTAAGCTTCCCCCGACTTTGACCACGCGCGTTGCGCAATGCAGTCGCGTGGTATGGGAGCCAAATTGGCCTGCGGTGTCGGTATCCATGGTTTCTTCTGTCGCTCTTTCAGGGCTTGCCGGTTTTGGTTTGAACCCCACCGGTGCCTTACGACACCGGCAGAGGCTGTACCGGCCCTGCCGGGCCGATTTCGATCCATCCCTTTCTTCCAGTGTGGCATGCTGGTGGCACTTCAGCTGAGCCCTTGGCGGGCCCAGCTACGAACTCACTGGGGCTCTTGGCGTTCACTTGCCAATATGGCGAGGGCATGCGCGGTGGCGCAACGGGAAACGGCTGGTGCGAGCAGTTGGTCGAGCGATACGATGGTGCCGGTCCAGCCGATTCGTTGGAGCAGTTGCCGAGTGACTCGATGGCCGTGACCGGTTGCCACCACGGTGGTCGGCGGTTGGCGGCAGTGATCGAGGACTTTTTGGGCGGACTGTGCCAATAATTGTAACTGAATCTCGACGATTTCGTCGGCCCAAGCTTGCACTTCCGCGCGCGATACTTGATCTTGCTCGGCACATAGCATGCGCGCCAGACGTCGGTGCGCTGCCGCGCAAGTGGCTGGTTGGCCGTCGGCCGTGTTTCGGTCGTCGGGGGCTTCCGGAATATTTCTGGCCAGCAAATGGACGTCGCGCAGCGTGGCAAACACTTCTTGAGCAATCGGATAGTGTTGGCCGCGATAGGGCAACGTGCGCACCAGCGCACAGACGGGGCTGCGTTCGATGCCGGTATAAACCAGTTCGCCCACCCTCAGCCGATCCAAGTCATTTGCCGCTCGGTTGGCCACTTGCCCATGGTCGAGTGGCACGATGTCGACGGTGGTCGAGCCGGTGTCGACCAGCAAGGCTGAGGTGTCTGCTGCGAATCGGCCGCAGTAGGTTGCCAGGGCATGCCAATTGGCGGACGCTGCCAAGCGTGGTGCCGAGGCTGCGGTGGTCGCGGTAACCAGGCGTCCGTCGACCAGGTAGAAACGTGGATCGTACTCGCTGGCCGCTTCCTGAACAGCGGCGAGAATGTAACGCACACCTTCGGCTCTCGACAAGAAGCAATCGGCCAACTCGCCTGTCATGGTCACTGCCACTCGATCACACGGTGGTGCCGCGGCAATGGCCGCGTGCAACTCGGCGACCAAGCGGTGGTGGTCCTTCCACAGGGCGAATGCGCGCGACAGGGCGAACCCCTGGCCATTGGCCAGCTTCAAGTTGGCACCGCCGATATCAAGAGCTAACCAGTTCATGAGTCGGCGCGTCCCTGGCAATCAAATTCTACTTGACCCGGTCGAAAGAACAATGGATATGACTGCCCACGTCCGATGGCCAGCATCGCTTCGGCCAGGTTCGAGCAACTTGCGTGTCGCAAGCCAACGTACGAGGTGGTCAGACGAGGATTGACTTCGAGGACCACATCTTCGTGGGTGGCCAGATCGTCGCTCAGGATCATATCAATGCCAATGTATCCGGTCGTGAGGGCCAGTGCGGCAAGTGTGGCGCGCGCCAATTGACAGGCGCGCGGGACGAGGTCCGCAGCCAACGGATAGCGGCCGCCGAGGTATCGAAAGCGGTCGTCTAGCGAGATCCGCTGCAGACAAGGAGGTAACACCACGTGGCCGCGCGGACCGCATAGGACGGCCACGCTTACCGGTGTCCCGGTGCAGTATTGTTCGAGCCGCCAATCGGTGTGTGGCCGATTCAACGCGTGGGCCACGTCAGACCATTGGTCGGAGCGGTCGAGGCGGAAAGTGTCGAGCGACCCGACCCCCTTGGCGGGCTTGATGACCACGGGGTAGACGAAGGGAATCGAGGGGGGAGAGAGTTCGCCGAGCTGATGCGCTGTGAGGCGGATTGCTTGCGGTGTGGGAACCTTGGCCGCAGCCAACTCGGCGGCCGTGGCGTGTTTGTCGCCCGTGAGTCTCACGAACCGCGCGTCGGGCGAGATGAGCGTTCCGCAGTTGTCGTGAACGATTTGGCATCGTTCCAACAAGCGATCGTCTTGTTCGGGCGCAATCAACAGTACGCCATCGACGCGCGCACTCCAATAGGCTAATTGTTCGCGCTCTTCCTGTTGGCTACGAATCGCAACCACGTTTCCCGTGGCACGTACCGTGTCGTGCAGCCGTTCGTCCCGGAACTGGACCAGCTGCATGTCAGCCACGCGCGCCAGGTCGCTGCTGATCGCTTCGACCATACCGCGGCCTTCGGCCAAGAGTGCGTGCCGGGCGGCAACCGATTCGGGTTCGGACCATAGTCCGCCGCCAGTAAGGTATTCGTAAACCAGTACTTGCATGAGCGGAGAGCGTGGGGGTGAGTGGGTGAGGGTATCGGCGTCTTAGCTGGCCAAACTCGTTCACCTACGGGGCGAGCCCGTAGGGGTCCCTGACTTAGTCAAACGCTGCGATCGGCTATACCGATACGACTGACTAGAACCCTGTCATATGACTTGGCTGATCCTGTTGATTTGGTTGGTACTGGCGGTACCGACCGGTAGTCTTGTGACAGGTTCTAAAAGATGCCGAGTTGGTCACGCGCGTCATCGGTCATGCAGTCGGGCGACCAAGGCGGAGACATGACGACTTTCACTTCCACCTCCCCTACCCCGTCCATCTCGGTGACCACCTTCTTGCTTTGACCGATCAGTTGCGGGCCGGCGGGGCACATCGGGCTGGTCAACGTCATTTCGATCTTGATGTCGCTCTTGCCATCGTCCGTTTCCGCCAGGTTGACGGTGTAGATCAGCCCCAGGTCAACGATGTTGACAAACAGTTCCGGGTCGATGACTTTCTTCAATTCTTCGCGTACCGCGTCTTCAGTAATAGCCACAATAGAGTTCCTTATTGGTACCTGTTCTGCTGCTGGCAGCGTTCCCAATAAACTTCTTCAACCACCGCACAATCTTCAACACCGCACAATGTGGCGCTAACTGGACAGCGACCGTTAGCCGCCCAACCGAGACCGCGTAATGACGAATGACGAAATACCCAATGACCAAAAATGCCGAATTCCGAAGCCCGAAAACCGTGTACGGCGCGATGCTGGGCAGGTCGTCCGATGGGAACGCATTCGACACTCGTCATTCGGGCTTCCGTCGTCATTGGTCACTGGTCATTGGCGAAATAACGAGATTGCAAAGTGACGCTGTCGAACTAGTCGTCTGCGAGGCAGACCAGCACATTATCCCCTTCGACCTTCACTTTGTGACAGGCAGTGGCTTCGGTTGCCGGCATGGAAAGTGCCTTGCCTGAACGAACATCAAACAAGGCACCATGGCGCGGGCAGGCGATGCAATGTCCATCGAGTGCACCGTCGCCTAGCGGACCACCGTCGTGCGTGCAGACATCATCGATACAGTACCACTGGTCGTCGATATGAAAAAGGACGATGACGCGTTGGTCGAGTTCCAGTGTGACGCGACCGGGATCTGGAATGTCTGTTGCCGAAGCTACTTTGATAAACTCTGCCATGATGGCCTCTTGTTGCGGAAATGGTCTGCACCTGGACGCCAGTATAGTCGAGTGGCATTGAATGGGAACGGTAGCAAAGTGCCGACTCTCATCATCACCGGATGCAGGCGCAGCGGGCCATTTTGGGCGCTGCATGGGGCGTTTTATTCATAGTCACGAACACGTCGCGCGATCGCGTCGCTCAGTGCGTTGCGAACACTTTCGATCGTAATTCGATCAAAGATCTGTTGGAAGAATCCGGTAACGATGGCACGAATCGCTTCGTTACGCGTGAAG
>JAJRVM010000370.1 GCA_024277285.1 Planctomycetota bacterium | reverse complement strand
GCCGGTCGTCGTGTCGAAGTCGCAGACGCAGGCGGGGCAGGGTTGTTTGCAGCCGACCCACTTGGCGATGTGTGCGCTGGGCATGCCGCCCGCGTTGAGGAAGTCGCCACCGATGTAGAGTGCTTCGCCGTCGCCCAGGTCGTAGACGGTGAGCGCGCGCACGCCGTCGTCGAGCCCGAGGCCGAGGGCCGACCATTGCTGGCCGTCCCATCGCGCGATGTTCTTCGCGGGCACACCCCCGGCAAACTCGAAGAGACCACCGACGTAGAGGGCGGGTCCATTGCCATCATCAAAGACCGCCATGGCGTCCACATGCCCTGGCTCCCCGGCAGCGGTGGTGACGCCGCCACCAACATCATGCCACGCGGTGCCGTCCCACCTGGCTATCCCGGCGACCGCAACGCGCGGATTGCCGACGAGGCTTATCGAGCCTCCGATGTAAAGGCTATCGCCCAAGCCATCACTGAAGGCCGCCATTTCGACCACGCCCCAGTCATACCCGTTCGGCGGCGCATACGTTCCTGACAGACCGCGACCGACTTCATCCCACCGATTGCCATCCCATTTCGCAATACCAGCCGTTTCAACACCGCCCGCTTCGTAGAAGGCTCCACCAACATAAAGGGCCGTGCCGGAACCATCATCAAACGGCTGCAATGAGAGGCCAATTGGGATGATAGGAGACTGCACCAATCCTGTTCCGAGAGCGGACCACTGCACACCGTCCCACTTGGCGATGTGATTCGCCTCGATCGCGCCAGCGAAGAAAAAAACCCCGGTCACATACAGCGCTGACCCCGTGCCGTCGTCAAACTCGGCGAAGGCGTTGGCGGAGAATGGCAAGTCCGGTTCCGAACAGCAGATTCCTTGAGGCATGGCACTCCAATCGAGCCCGTCCCAGCGGATGAGACTTGAACTGAACACGGATCCGCCTCGATCGAAATCGCCGCCAACGTAGAGTTTCAAACCGCTCCCGTCGTCAAACGTGTGCAAGGCGTACGCCCGCGGTGTCCCGATCAGTCCGGTCCAGCCAGAGAGCCCTGTGCCGAGTGAACTCCAACGTGATCCGTCCCACATGGCGATCCGACGTGCCGTTGTGGAACCTGCGTTGTTAAACCACCCACCAGCGTACAACCCGCCGCCCTCGCCCAAGTCGGCCCCGCAAAGCGTCATGACCCATGCGTCAACGCCTTGATGAGCGAACTCGTCCGACCAGTGCGGCTCGCACACTTGTGCGGTACACGCCGTTGTTATGCACAAAGAAACGATCCCGACCGACCGCATGCGTAAGTCGGCGCGGTTCATTCCATGCATCTTTTTAGTGGTCCTTCTTTTCACCTTTCACATCCTCGGGCGAACTGCGCCTGGAACTCGATAAAATCGAGAATGTCGCAGATTCCGAGTCCACTGCTGGTGTCCAGATCACATGCGGCCAGATCGCCGCGCATGAATAAGTTCTGAAACTCGACATAATCAAGAACGTCGAGAACGCCTCGGCCCGTGCTGGTATCAAGATCGGCTGGGCATGCGGGTCCGCCTGCGCCAGCAGAATCTCCGCCGCACACAAGTCCGATGTCGATGCCTGCCAACGTGATACCGTGATCCGCAAACGCATCAAGAATGTCGATGCAGTTGGGTGTGCCTGTCGCAAAGTTGCCGTCGTCATCGTCTGCAGTCAGTACCTCGATGAGTGTGACGACATCTGCGGATGTATCCAGCAGTGGCGGCCCAGCATAGCAAACACCCCGATTGCCAGGCGGCTCAGCGATAAGCGACCAGTCGATGTGAAGCTGGCGCACGCTCTCCGTACTCATCGACGACTGGAACAGCAACTCGAGCCATATGGCCCCCAAGAGTTTACCACGATCATGTCCACCGGTAAAGAGTAAAAAGGGCCAAGAACTGTCCCTGCAGTACGGTGCCTGAGGATTGTCCACAAGCGGTTCTCGGCTCAGCGAGTTGCAAATATTAGGTTCATCGGGTGCCCCCGCACGCAACGCAAAAATATCTGTATTGTGCGTCATAAAAGCAACCGTATCCGACCATCCCTCGCCAAAGCCACCCCGAGGCGGGTTGTTGGAGGGCGGATACCCCAGCATGTGATCGAGCAGATAGTGACCGTACTCGTGTGAAACAAAGGTAGAAAAGGATGGATTCAGGCAGGGGTCTGTCAGATTGGGAGCCGCTTCTGAGAAGATAAGAAGTGGATCCGGTTCGTTGCATCCTACGGATCCAGTTACACTGTAGAAGCCCTGGCAGTAAGGCTGGACCATGTAGTTCGTTTCGATCTCGATCACATCATCCAGACCCGGGTATGGCCCCGGCCCACCCAGACGACTCTTGAAATGATCCCACGTCTTGTACAGATTCAAATGGCCGTTTACTTGTGCCGTAACACGTTCGGTTTTCGACTGATTCAGAACAAGATTGACCGGGCTCAGCGGCGGCGTCACAGTGACTGCCGCTACTTCTGTCGGATCACGCGTGGGACAGGTTGCCGAGCCCGGGAACGGGACAAACACACCATCGCCATCTACCGTGTGAACTTCCCACGCTGGTCCGTTCAGTGACGCGACGAGATCGATCGCACCGATTCCCGCTTGAAAGGCGAGCGTATAAAAGCCGTTGTCGTCCGCAAAGGTTGAAGCAATAAGCGTACTGGTTCCGGACTCGAATGCGTCAACACGAGTCCGGGGCAATACGACGAGTTCTGGCAGATTCTCGCACGCTATGGGCGACACGGGCGTCGTGTCCGCCGCCAAACCGGGCGTTGCATAACCCAGCACATACCCAGAAACGATATCCTGCTCGAACGCGCGCACGATGTTGCTCACATGATCCTCAACCTCCCCTGTCAAGGCATTGACTCTAAATGTGTAACTTTCGCCGCCACCACTGGCACGAAACTTCCACGCCGAAATTGCTTCACGACGCCCAGATGAATCGAACATCACGACAAGTTCCGGCTCGCTCCAAAGCACCAGATTCTTTGCCGCCGGATGGCTCTGAGCCGCCGCTCGTGCACGCGTGCTGGCAACCAATGGTTCGGGAACACCCCCGAGCGGGCGCTTCGCGACATTCGCCGACACAAAGACGACTTGTGCGGGCGGTCCATCCAAGACCAGTATTCGACCCGTCGCCCCTTCAACTTCTTTGCCATCCATAACTTGCTGGTACGCAAAGACCGTTCGCTCGTTCTTGAGTCTGAACTCGGCGAAGTCGCGCAGGTCGGGCGAGCCGAACGTGGTGCCGTCGTCGAAGATTGAGCCGTAGAGTGCGAGCCATGCCTGGGCCGCCTCGCGTGGCGAGTTGCCCCGGTTCATCGGCACACCAAACACAGCCGTCACGCGCGTCTCTCCCTTCTCCCCCCGTCGCCGACGGGGG
>JAJRVM010000369.1 GCA_024277285.1 Planctomycetota bacterium | reverse complement strand
GACGCGCAAGGACGCTGGAGCGTCACGATCGAGTTGGAATTGGACACCAGCGCTGCGCAAAAACGCATGGATCGGTCGATTGACGCGGCCGTGTCGTAGTGCCGGCTTCGCACACGCATCAAATGTCGCGAATACGTGCAAGGGTGGGGAGCGAAACGCGAACAGTGGGACCGGGCACGTTGTGTCGCGGGGCCGAGTCGGTTGTTGGGAAATCGCGTCATGCCGGACAATTCAACCACCTTGCCTGACACCGTAACGATCGCCTTGGTACAGATGGTGTGCGTCGAGTCGAAGCAGGCGAACGTCGCCAGGGCCGTTGCACGTATCGCGGCCGCGGCGCGGCAAGGTGCCAATATCGTCTGCTTGCAGGAGTTGTTTGCCACGCACTACCTGTGCCAGCGCGAAGATCACGCTCGTTTTGCTTCGGCCGAACCGATTCCGGGCCCCACCAGCGCGGTGTTGCAGCAGGCGGCTCGCGACCATCAAGTCGTGGTGATCGGTTCGTTGTTCGAGCTACGCGCTGCAGGGATCTATCACAATACGGCGGTTGTATTCGACGCGGATGGCACGGATCTAGGGATGTATCGCAAGATGCACATTCCCGACGATCCGCTCTATTACGAGAAGTTCTATTTCACACCCGGTGATCTCGGCTTTCGTACCTTCTCGACCCGTTTTGGTTGCCTCGGGGTCGGTATTTGCTGGGATCAGTGGTTTCCCGAAGCGGCTCGACTTATGGCCTTGCAAGGCGCCGAGATTATCTTCTACCCAACCGCGATCGGCTGGCTACCAGACGAAAAGGAAACGCAGGGTGAGAGCCAACACAACGCTTGGGAAACGGTAATGCGTGGACATTCCATCGCCAACGGATTGTATGTCGCCGCTGCCAACCGAATCGGCCGCGAAGACGCGTTGGAATTTTGGGGGGCGTCGTTTGTCACCGATCCGTATGGAAACGTGCTCAGCCGCGCAGCGCGCGATCAGGAAGACCTTGTGATCGTGCAGTGCCAACGCAGCCTGGTTAATACCGCCCGTACACACTGGCCCTTTTTGCGTGACCGTCGCATCGACGCTTACGGTAATCTTATGCGCCGCTTCGTTGATGAATGAGCGTGACAGTAAGTAGATTGGGTGGCAATAGGTTGGGTGGCACTGGCCGAGCGAGCGCCATGAGACGCCGTTTTACCCAGCAACTCAATCGCGAGCGGAGCCAGTGTTTGCACCAGCCAGTGTTTGCGCCAGCGTGTTACGAAATGAAAGACGTGTGGTTTGCTTCATGGATTCCGTTAACACACCCAATTCGCTCGGTTATCGCTGGCCAGCTGAATGGGAGCCGCACGCTGCGACTTGGGTTGCCTGGCCCCACAATCAGGAGACGTGGCCCGGCAGATTCTCGTCGATTCCCCGCACGTTCACCGAGATCATTCGAACGCTGGCACGTTTCGAACCGGTGCGTGTCTTGGCGGGTGGGCACGCAGTGATGCAGCAGGCCGAGGAAATGGTCGGCGATCTGCCGCATGTGCAGTTGGTCGATATTCCTACCAACGACGCGTGGGTGCGTGACTATGGCCCGATCTTCCTCCAGGGGCCTTCGTCGGAAGTGGGCGATGTCGATCAGGGTGTGGCCGGTCGGGGCGTGGCCGCAGTCGATTGGCAGTTCAATTCGTGGGGTGGAAAGTACCCGCCCTGGGATCGAGACGATGCGGTGACTCGGGCGATTACGGCGCAATTCGCCATGCAGCGATTTGCTGTGGATGCCGTGTTGGAAGGTGGAGCGATCGATGGCAACGGGCAAGCGACCGTTCTCACCACGCGATCCTGTTTGCTTGACCCACGGCGCAATACCGGGATCAGCCGGCACGCGATGGAGCGTTTGCTGCATCGGTACTGTGGTGCAACGGAAGTCATCTGGATCGCGGGTGGCCCGATCGCGGGTGATGACACCGACGGCCACGTTGATCAGTTAGCTCGATTCGTCGCGTCGGACAAGATCGTGGTGGCGGTTGAACGGAACAAACAGGACGCGAACTACGATTCGCTACAGACCAATTGGCAGACGTTGCAAACGTACCGCTCCCGACGTGCTGCCGCGTTTGACATCATTGAGCTGCCGATGCCGCGACCGATTTGTTTCGATGGCCAAAGAGTGCCGGCCAGTTATTGCAACTTCTATATTGCCAACAGGTGTGTGCTGGTGCCCCTGTTTGATGATCCGGCTGACGAGCATGCCTTGGCGGTGCTGCGTTCGTTGTTTCCCGGCCGTGAAATCGTCGGTATCTTTGCACGCGAACTTGTGTGGGGACTGGGCGCATTGCATTGTTTGACGCAACAGCAACCAGCTCCGAGCGGTGCTCAGGTGCCTTGGCAGCGGCATGAGGCTTGACCCGGCTGGCGGTCAAACCTCCAGAAACTCTTCAACCGCTTCGCGCATGACATTCAGGTCAGGGTCACGTCCGGTCCAGATTTTAAAGTCCATTACCGCTTGATTGACGAACATCCCCAAACCACTCAGTGTTCTGCAACCTCGTTCTGCCGCTGCGCGCAGCAGCCAAGTGTTGGGTGGATTGATGATCACGTCGGCCACAATCAGCGACGAATGGAGCGTTTCGGTCGCAAGTGGAATCGCGGCATCCAGGTCCAGGTGGCCGATCGTGGTGGCGTTGACCAGCACGTCGATATCCTCGTCCACTTCAATCAGTCCATCCCAGGGAACGACCTGCGTGGCGACGCCGACACGATCTGTGAGCAGTTCCGCCAGGGCTTGAGCATGTTCGGCAGTGCGATTAGCGATCCGGATCTCGGCCACGCCCGCCCGACCCAATTGCACGGCGATGGCACGAGCCGCACCACCGGCCCCCAGCAGCAAGACGCGCCGCTCGGGCACTTCGCACACCTCACGTAGCGATTCCAAGAACCCTTGCCCGTCCGTGTTCTCGCCGATCAGTTGGTCGTCGGCACGGTAGATACAATTGACAGCGCCCATCAATTCGGCCGATTCGCTCAACGCATCGAGGAACGGGACGACGGCAACCTTGTGAGGCTGATTCAGATTAGCACCGCGGAAACCCAACGCGCGGATTCCCTTGATTGCATTCTCCAAATCCTCGGCAGCGACTTCCAACGTGAGGCAGCGCCAGTCGAGCCCCACGTCAGCGAGCGCTCGTTGCATCATGAACTGCGTGGGGTTCCCCGCCATGGGATGGCCAACGCAACAGACTATTTCCTGGATGGGAGAATCAGGCACAGCCACCTCAAAACCGGAGATAACACGCAGAATCTTGCCGAGAAAACCGTTAGAGCCCTCATATTTTGTAGCAGAACGGCCCGGATTGCAACGCCGGTCTCCACGTTAGTCCCAAAACGCTCGACAGACCAAGGGTGGTCATACAGAATAAAACAGCATGACACGCATGCATTTTCTGGCCAGTCTGTTCGGTATCCTGATCGTATTGCTCGATGGGTGCGTCGTAACCCGATTTCGCGCGAGCTATGACACCCCTCTTATGCTATATCTGGGCTTGGTCGTCGGGCAATTGGCGTTATTGGCGTTTTGGTGCGTCATGGCAAGGGGCATCCTGACGGCGCGATTATTGGCGACATTGGTGGCAATCGCCCTGTTGAGCCAGCCGTTGGGGCGAGTAACGGGCGGCAACTGGGCAGAGTGGTTTACGCTTCTTTGCCTGTTCACGGCCTGCACGGGCGGCGTTGTGCGGGTGACACAATGGTGTGGATTTCGGCCGCAGATTCTCGACCTACCTAAGCCCGTGTGCGCCGCGCCGCCGAACCCGCGTCGCGCGCAGTTCTCGCTCGGCGGACTGCTGTCAATCACGACCTTCGTTGCGCTCGGCCTGGGCCTCGCTCGCCACGTGACGCTGCCCGGCTATTGGGCCGCAGCGGCCGCGAGTTACGGATTCTGGCTGGTGCTGATCGCCACGGCGACTCTTTGGGCGGTCGTATCACGGCAACCGTTCGTCACGCGCCTGCTGCTGCTTGCCGTTTTGTGTCTGGTTGCTGGCTGGTCGATTAATCAGACCGAGCACTTACAAGACGTTGGATTCTTTACGGCAATCGTCATGCTGGAGACAACCGTCATTTGCGCCGGTATCGGCGCGGTCCAAGCCGCTGTGCGCGTACCGCTGGCTCCAGATCCATAGCACTTGCCGCAGCGGTCCACGAGAATGAGGAGGCCGTGAACGGCTGCCCATGCCTAGAAGACCCGTGCCTAGAAGACCCGTGCCTAGAAGTCTTGGCGTTCGATATAGACACAAGCGATTGCCAGCATGACGACCATGAAGATCAAGCTGCTACGTACCGGGGCCCACGGGCGAATGCGTTCGCGCATCGCTTGCAAGTCGCCTTGTTGCATACCTAAATCTGTCGTCTCTTCTTTTTTCAGTACATACTGAATCGTATTGTCCAACTCGCTCGGTTTTGGAAAGACGGTATAGATCGGCGCGACGACGTAATAGTAAGCCATTTCCATGGTGGTCAGCGTTGGGGCAAAACTGTCTTGCAAGCGAAATGTCTCGAGTTCGTATTCGGAAACGCGTTTGGCGCGGTCGACGACCAGGAGCGTATCGTTGGGTGTGAAGAGTACTGCCGAGATGGCGCCTTGCCCGCGTACGTCGGCCAGTTGCATGCCAGACTCATCGGCATTTTCCGCATTGAGCACGTACATACGTGCGTTGTGGAACACGACGGCAAACCAAGCGCCGTCGGGAGACGTACAGACGAACCGCGGTTGACTGTGCGTTTCCGGTTCGTATTGATCGCGCCGTTCCAATTCGGGCGAGCTGTAATTCAGCAGACGTCCATCGGCCAATCCAAGCAGAATGGTCGAGCCGGCGAAGGCGATGGCAGCACCTTGTTCTTCGTCCCCGTCGACCGCGACCGATTTGACCAGCGAGTACTTGGATTCGATGCATTTCAATAGCAGGAGTTTTCCGCGGCTGTAGATCGCCACATCGGCACTCTTCGGATTCACGGCTGCCACCGCCGGTGTATTGAGCTTGAGCTCGGAGTCGGGGCCAGCGGCTTGGAATGGTTGCTCCAGCGATTGTGGGATCTCCATGAAGAAGACCTTGAGCTTCTTCTTGGTATCCAGATCTCCCGTGAGTCGTTGCACGCCCGAGTAGGTGACGGCCAGCAGGCGACCATGTGGGTCGGGCAAGAGGGCAAAGGTGCCTTCCGGCAATGCGGGCCCATCGACTTGCATCCAACCGTCACGTTTGTGACCAATTTGCAACGTGCTGCCGGAGCGGAACATGCGGTGTTGGCTGTATTGGGAGGCCAGCAGCGTTTGATCCTTAGCATCGTAAACGGGACCGAGTACGCGTTGCATGTTTCCGAGGTTGCCCCCAAGGAAGGTCTGCTCCCATGCCTTATCAACGGCGTTCCAACGTCGCGTCGCGCCCCGTTCATCCACGGCAATCAGCGTATCGTCCGCTTGCAGTAGCTGGACGATTTTTTGCGACTCGATCAGAATGCTCTCGAACGCACCTTTGGTGATCCCCACCAACCAGCAGACGAACCAGAACAGAATCGTCAGTACGACGGAAACAATCGCGTTGCGCCACACGACTCCGGTAAAGGCTGACACGCTGTAGTAGACTGCGAACAGAAAGAGGAAAATCAGGATACAGAACAGAAACCCGTTATTCCAAATGTCGAGGCGCAGTCCGAGTAATAGCCATATGCCGGTAAAAAAGTAGCCGGCATTGATGAGGATAAACGCGCAGCCTCCGGCAAATTTGGCCAGGAACATCAGCGAGCGGGAGACCGGTTTACTCAGCAGCAAGCTCAGCGAACCGGGATCGAACATTTGTGGGATGATCGAGGCGGTCACGAGGATCGCGGTCAACAGGGCGATCGGGCCGACGAACAGCTCGAACGATACCGGCAACACAATCAGTTCGACAATCTGCTTCACGCGCCGTTGGCTCATGCGAATGGGCGGCGAGACGCTGGCGCCCATATAGGTGATTACGATCTGTTTCGAAGGTTGAGGGCGGAAATCCTGTTCGTACGGCACTTCGATCAGCAATCGATTCAAGCGCGCCAGGTCGTCATCGGACAGCTTGTCGATTCCTTGGTCCAGGAAATCACGTGCTTCGCTCCCCAACAGTACATCGGACCAATCCTCTTCCTGGTAGAGATCACGTTGGTCCAAGAGGCCGTTCAGCCGGTCGGCGATCTGTTGTAATTCGGTGAAGAACGAGAAGTCACGTTGTTCCTTCGTCGCGGCAAAGCTCCTGAGCAACTTGCGATCGCTTTCGGCGAGCTTGCTGACGATCCGAAATCCAGGTGATGGCGTGCCGGCATCATATTGCTGGATCATGGCCCGCGCAACGGCCCGCGCATCACGAAAGTCGCCGGGCTGGAATTTGGTCGTTTGCTCGCCGCGAAACCCAAGTGGCGCCAACGCCGCCAAGCCGAGCGTGATCAGGAGGAGCAAGATCCACAGTACGCGTGATGCGAGTGCTTCGCGGAACGAATCTTTGATGATGGCTAGGTACGGTCTCATGGCTTGTCCGTTTCAGCTTCGAGCACTTCCAGGAATGCCTCTTCCAGGCTTATGCGATGATGTTTCATGGAGATGATGCTCACCTGATGCGCTCGCAAAGCGTCCACGCATCGGTCCACGTCTTGCTGACTCTGGAGCTGCAGTGTCAGCTCGAACGCGTCGGGACCGATGCCATGTAAATGGCTCTCGGCAATACCTTCCAATGCGCCGCGCACTTGTCCTTCGTGTCCAAGTACTCGCAGTTCCAGGGTAATGCCCTCATGTTGGCTCTTTACCAAATCCTTAACCTTGCCGATACCTCGTAGCACGCCTCGGTCCAAGATCGCCACGCGACTGCAAACCTGCTCGACTTCTTGCAACAAGTGGCTGTTCAGGAAGATCGTCTTGCCTTCCTGTTGCAAGCGTAGCATCACTTGCCGCACCTTGGCGCGGCCGGCGGGGTCGAGTCCATCGGTCGGTTCATCCATGAAGATCAGCTGCGGATCGTGTAGCAACGCAATCGCCAGGCCCAGACGCTGCAGCATCCCCTTCGAGTATTTTCTTACCGAATCCTTTGCGCGATCCTGCAAGTCGACCATTTCGAGTAACGCCCCACGCCGTTTTCGAATCTCGGCACTTGAGAGGCCACTCAATTGGCCATAGAGGTCGAGGGCGGTGTTGGCCGAGTGATGGCGTGGTATACGCAAGTTCTCCGGCAAATAGCCAACCTCGCGCCGCCCGCCGCGATCTCCCACGGGACGCCCCAGCATCGTCGCCTCACCACGTGTCTTGCGGACAATCCCAAGCAGGAGTTTGACCAGCGTCGTCTTGCCCGCGCCGTTGGGCCCCAAGAGCCCGAAGATTTCTTGATGCTCGACGTGCAATGAAATCCCTTTGAGCGCCTCGAACGGTCGGCGAAACAGAATCCCGTCCCGGTACGTCTTGTGCAGATCGTGCACTTCAATCGCAGGTGTTTCCGGCATGATGCTCTTCATTTCACTGCTATTTCATGGCAGGCTGCCCGCGCAACCACTCAAGGCCCGTATCAAGTCCTAGCCCCTCACGTGTAATCGACCGGCCGCTGCCAGGTCTGCCGGCGGTTTCGCGATCGGTTCCAGCAACCGTCAGCCAGAAAAACGCCGTGCAAAAGACTATGGCCAATAACGCCAACCAATAACGCCAACCAAT
>JAJRVM010000368.1 GCA_024277285.1 Planctomycetota bacterium | reverse complement strand
GTTGGCGGAAGCTGGGCTTTTGATTTCGGGAAAAGTTGAACTTGTCGATCGATTTCGTAGCGGTTAGATTCTTCTCGTGCGTAATAGATAATGCTGTAACGGAGGAGATGTAGCCAATGTGGTGGAAAGCCAACTCCTATCTCGTGTTCGACTTTGAGACTACCGGGCTGAACCCTCTCTCTGATCGTATCATTCAAGTCGGACTTTGCCGTGTTGAGCAAGGCATCGTGACAAGCCGTGACGTCTGGCTCGTCAAGCAGGGCGTCCAAATTTCACCAACGGCTCAGGAGATCCATGAGATATCACCGGCAGACGTTCAGGCACATGGTGTTGATCCAAAGGAAAGCCTTCAGCGGCTAATGGTAGCGATGTCATCGGCGCCGACGTCTGCTGGCCACAACCTTTTCGGCTTTGATATCGAATTCCTTCGTCAGGAATGTCGTCGATGCGGAGTTGTTATTCCGGACTGTCGCGGATTCATAGACACAGCCGCACTCTTCAAGGGATTGCAACTTGGCAAGTTGCCGGATGCGAACGAAATTGCAGAGAGCTACGCCAAGCGCATACTTGCCATCCGCGCTCGTGGCGTGAAATACTCCATTCCGACGTGTCTCTCCACGCTTGGAATTCAAGTGGACATGGCCTCCGCACATGACGCTGGCCACGATGCATATGTGACACACCTCATCCTGCAACTCCTTCAAAAGCGCATGG
The DNA here is from genome assembly GCA_024277285.1 of Planctomycetota bacterium. The sequence goes on along the minus strand of JAJRVM010000368.1, from coordinate 2,221 downwards.
AGCCTATTCGTGAGCCACGGGTTTCATAAACCCAAGTTGCCGAAACGTGTTTAAGAATGGTCGACAATGATGCTTCGTTGACGATTTGTCGGCGCAGGTGTTGTCAATCATCGCGAGCAAACCCTGTCCACCGAGTGTCAAGAACCCCGTTACCGCTGTCTCGCAGAAAGCGGTCGACTGTTGCTACTTTGTCTCAGCAAGTGTGCTGCGCTCCGCAATTGTGCGCGGGCTACCGATCGCCACGATTGCGTTGAAGTCTTGAATAGCGCTTTGGCGAGGAACACACAGGCGATCCACACACCGTTCCAGTCAGTTTTCAGTAAGCGCCTCAAATCCGAGCGCGAGGCTGTCTTGCTGGCAAACGATCTACACGCCCAGCTACATCTTCCGCGACAATTTCAACAATAAGAGAGAAAAACCGTACATGGTCTCCCTTTTGGGCCATGTACAAGAGTACCGGGCGGCGGGTCCCAGTAGGGGCGGTCCGTCTTCCTGGATCTGGGCCGTGGACCGCGACTGCCGGAAGCTTTGTGTCGCGGCATCCATGGCCTTCGCCGCCGCTGTTAATTAAGGAAGTGGAAAGTCGCATGAATGCGCAAGGATCAAAAACGAAGGATCGCCTTGTACGGCTTCTGCAAATGTCGAGATTCCTTTGTACGCATCCCGGCAGTTCGACCTCCCAGATAGCGCAGCGCTTTGAGATTTCGATACGTACCGTTTATCGCGACGTCGCGCTTCTTCGAGAAGCGGGAACGAAATTGTTTTGCGAGCGATGTCTTGAAGCCATCTCTCCTACTGACACGGTGATGAGCGCACTTCAACATGAACCGATGTCTTGCCGTGTTGTCAAAGAAAAGCGTCACTCGGCACAGACGATTCCACTTCCAAAGCCGTCAGACCTTGCATTTGGCGAAGGAAAAAAACGAGAAACGTTCGTTCGCGGAACCGGCTCTGATTAGCAACGAGGATGAGAGCATAGGCCGAGTACAACGGAGGTGATCATGGCAAGAAGGAAATCTTCCGAAGAAACAACACGCAGAACGATCAAGAAAGTGAAATCCACTCTTTCGCGATCCTGCGGATGTTTGCAGGCGCATTTCGGGTTGCTTGACCGTTATCCTGAGTTTCGAGCGAACCAGGTTAAGATCGAACAGTTCACGAAGTACTGCAAACAAGCAGGTGCAAGAGCATTCCGATCAGGTGTGATGAGCATCCCCGTGGTTGTGCATGTCATCCACCGCACCGCCGCTGAGAAAATCTCGGTATCACAAGTCAAGAGCCAGATCGCATCGCTCAACAAGGACTTTCGGGCCAAGAATCCGGATCGGAGCAAGACGCCCGCGGCTTTTAAGTCGCTCGTTACAGATGCGCGGATCGAGTTCAAGCTGGCGACCAAGGATCCAGACGGCAAGAAAACAACGGGGATCACGTACACGAATACATCCCAGTCCTCTTTCAGCCATATCGACGATGACATGAAGTTCAAGGGCCTTGGCGGTGCAGACGCGTGGGACACGAGCCGTTTTTTGAACATTTGGATCTGTACGCTGGGTGGTGGACTTCTTGGCTACGCTCAATTTCCCGGGGGGCCGCCCGACACGGATGGCGTCGTGATTCGTAACACGGCGTTCGGCACTCAGGGTACGGCTACCGCCCCGTTCAATAAGGGACGAACAGCGACGCACGAGGTGGGTCATTTCTTGAATCTGTCGCATATTTGGGGAGAAGGGCGGATATCCACCTGCAGCGATAGTGATTTTGTGGACGATACGCCCAACCAATTCGACAAACACTATGGCACGCCCATGTTCCCTCAGATTTCATGCACCAATGGGCCGGATGGCGACATGTTCATGAACTACATGGATTATGTTGATGATGCGGCGATGTTCATGTTCACATGCGAACAGGTTGCCAGGATGAAGGCCACCTTGGCTGGCCCAAGAAATACACTCGGAAGATAAATCTCTGGTACGCTTGGTCGCGTCCGACGATCCCAAAGTCGAGCGATCCTCAAGAGCATGTTAGGATATCGGGGCACGGCATTTGCTGGCGACAGGCTCCGGCAACGCATGATTGGTATGGGAGGAAACACGATGGCCAACACAAACCCGATCATCATTGTGCATGGCATTCAGGGTTCATGGCTCAAGGATGAGTATCCGGTCGATTATCAGGATGAGATCCTCTGGACCGGCGTCATGCGTAAGAGGTTCGCTGC